>CAYVGW010000054.1:0-8410 GCA_964450895.1 uncultured Occallatibacter sp.
GGTGACGCAGCGCTGGCTGATCACCAGCATCCGCAGCTTTGCGCTGCAATCGTTTCTGCTGGCCTGCATCGCCAACACCATCGCCTACTTCAACAATGCGCCCTATATTTACGCCGCCGCGGCGCTGATGCTGGTGGTCAAGGTGATTCTGCTGCCGGTGATCTTCGAGCGGCTGGCGCGGCGGATCGAGATTCATCAGGAGATTGAGCCGCTGGTGAATGCGCCCATCTCGGTGATCGCGGCCGGCCTGCTGACGCTGCTGGCTTACGTGGTGGCCGAGTCCTTTCATCGCCCGGATGAGCCGCTCGCGGCCGCCAGCCTCGGCCACAACACGCTGGCCGTGGCCATCGCCATCTTTCTGATCGGCTTTTACATGATGCTCAACCGGCGCAAGGCGATGACCCAGGTGCTGGCGCTGCTCTCGCTGGAAAACGGCATCTTTCTGGGCGCCATTTCGCTCACCTACGGAATGCCGATGATTGTGGAGGCCGGAATCTTCTTCGATGTCCTGGTCGGAGGGATCGTTCTTGCCATTCTTGTCCACCAAATTCGCGGTACATTCGATTCGATGGATGTCAGCCGGCTGAGCAGGTTGAAAGGCTGAGTTATTGATGACGATCCTGCTTTTATTGTCGATTCCCCTGCTGGCCTTCGGCCTGACAGCCCTGGTGCATAGACGGGGATCGATGGAGGCCATTCACGTGGCCTCCGCGGCTGCTTCGTTTGTCGCGGCTGTCGTGCTGGCCGCGCAGGTGTTGCGGCAAGGGACCGTCTCGCTGGGCAACGGCTTCCTCTACGCCGATTCGCTCAGCGCGCTGGCTGCGCTTCTTTCGGCCTTTGCCTTCCTGGCCTGCGCGCCTTACGCCGTGGGCTACCTGCGGCGTGACGAAGCGGATCAGCATCTGGCGCCCAACAGTGACGATCGCGGCACGGACGCCCTGCCCAAGCTGCGCATGTACTACACGCTGACGCCGCTCTTTGTCTTCTGCATGTTTCTGGTAGTCACGGCCAACAACCTGGGCGTCATGTGGATCGCCGTCGAAAGCACCACGCTGGCGTCGATCTTTCTGGTGACGTTTTACGGACGGCCCACCTCGCTGGAGGCGGCCTGGAAGTACGCCATGATCGGCAGCGTCGGGCTGTCGATGGCGCTCTTCGGCACGGTTCTGACCTACTATTCCGCCCGCCTGGTGCTGGGCGGAGAGAGCATGAGCGCCCTCAACTGGTCTGTGCTTGTCTTGCACGCCACGCAATTCGACAAAAGCGTCATGCGCCTCGCCTTCATCTTCATCCTTCTCGGCTTCGGCACCAAGGCCGGAATGGCGCCCATGCACACCTGGAAGCCGGACGTCTACAGCGAGGCGCCCATCCCCATTGCCGCGCTGATGGCCACGGCGGTCCTGAATTGCGCGCTTTATGCGCTGGCTCGCTTCCATGTGCTGACCGTTCTCTGCCTCGGCCCTGAATTTTCCTCGCATCTGCTGATTCTCTTCGGGCTGCTCTCGGTCGGCGTCGCCGTGCCGTTCATTCTGGTGCAGCGCAGCTCGCGCCGCTTGCTGGCGTATTCCAGCATCGACAATGGCGGCATCATGGTTCTCGGCCTGGGCTTTGGCGGAGCCTTTGGCGCGCTCGGCATGTTGCTGCACATGACCTATCACACCGTCACCAAGCCGCTGCTGTTTTTCTGCGTAGGCAACGCCCAGCAGCACACCAAAACCGACAGCTTGCGGGCGGCCGCCGGCGGGCTGGTTCACGCCCTGCCCATCACCGCGCCGATGCTCATGCTGGGCGCGCTGGCGGTCACCGGCACGCCGCCCTTCGGCCTCTTCCAGAGCGAGTTCATGGTGCTGCGGGCGGGTTTTGCGGGGCCGTCTCTGGGCGCAACCATCCTGCTGGTCGCCTTCCTGGTCGCCATCTTCTGCGGCTTTTTTTATCACATTTCACAGATCGTTCTCGGTCCCCCCCGCGGAGTCAAGCCCGAGCCGCTCTGCCGCTGGAAGACGGTTCCGGTGATCGTGCTGTCCGTGCTGGTGATTTTGATGGGATTCTGGCTGCCCGCTCCGCTCTATCAACTGGTAGACGGCGCGGCGCGCATACTGGCGGTGCATCCATGAGCATGAGCCGCTCCTCTGTCTCGCGCAGCTTTGACAGCATCCGCCAGCGCTGCGGCGTGGCGTTTGAAAGCTGGATCGAGGCCAGCGAAACCGAAATTCACGCCGCCGTGGCGCTCGCCGAGGTGCGCCCCATGGTGGAAAGCCTCATCGAGTACGGCTGCCGCCTGGCCTCCGTCTTTGCCGAGGACAGAATCGCCGCCGAAGACGGCTTCCTGCTCTATCACCTCTTCGACCATCCCGGCGACCGGCGCTATCTGCTGGTCCGTAGCTCCATTCCAGCCGAAGATCCCTCCTTTCCCTCGGTCTCCGCCGAGGTTCCCGCCGTCAACTGGCAGGAGCGCGAGATTCAGGACTGGTTCGGAATCACCGCCGCGGGCCATCCCAACCCCCGCCGCGTGGCCTTGCACGACAACTGGCCGGAGATCCATCCGCTCCGGAAAGATTTTCCCCTCGACACGGTTCTGCCGCCCTTTGCCGGGGAGCAGCACGTCTATCGCCCCACGCATGGCGAAGGAGTCTTTCACATTCCCGTCGGCCCCGTCCATGCCGGCATCATCGAGCCGGGGCACTTCAACTTCGCCGTCGCCGGAGAGCCGATCCTCTACCTCCAGTTGCGCATGTTCTACACCCACAAGGCCATCGAGAAGCGCTTCGAGCAACTGCCGGCGCGCCACGCGGTTCACCTGGCCGAAAGCATCTCCGGCGACTCCAGCTTCTCCCACGGCGCCGCCTTCTGCATGGCCCTGGAAGCCGCCGCGGGCATCGAGATTCCCGTCCGCGCCAAGCGCATGAGAACCGTGCTGCTCGAACTTGAACGCCTCTACAACCACGTCGGCGACATCGGCGCCATCGCCACCGATGTGGGCTTTGGCGTGGCCAACGCGCACGCCAGCCGCCTGCGCGAGTTCATCCTCGCCGTCAACGAAGAACTCACCGGCAGCCGCTTGCTGCGCGGTGTCATATCCCCCGGCGGTCTGCGCCGTGATTGGACCGGGCAGCAGACCGACGCTTGCCGCGCGTCGCTGAAGCTCTTTGAAGCCGAGTTTGCCGATCTGATGCGCATCATCAACGGCTCCGATTCCACCCGCGACCGCCTGGACCGGACCGGCATTCTGCACCCCGATCAGGCCAGCGATCTGGGCATTGTCGGCGTTGCGGGCCGCGCCTCGGGCGTGAACCGCGACCTGCGCCGCGATCATCCCTACGCCGCCTACGGCGAAGTTTCTTTCCAGGTGCCCGTCTATCAGGAGGGCGATGTCCTCAGCCGGATGCGGGTGCGCGTCGATGAGCTCGCGCAGTCGCTGGCCATGATTCGTGAGATTATGTCGCGCCTGAATCCCGGCCCTCACCGCATCACCTTCCCTCCCCTGCCGCCGGATCGCATCGGCCTGGGCGCGGTCGAGGGCTGGCGCGGCGAGATTCTCCATTGGATTCGCACCGGCGCCGAAGGCCGCCTGGAGCGCTGCAAGATCAAAGACCCTTCGCTCAGCAACTGGCCGGCGCTGGTCGAGGCCGTCAAGGGAAACATCGTGCCCGACTTTCCTGTCATCAACAAGAGCTTCAACCTTTCGTACTCCGGGACGGACCGCTGACCATGTTCCATATCTTCCAAAAATCCGCGCAAACTGGCCTGGTCACCCTCGGCTACCCGCTGAAACCGGCGCAAATTCCGGAGAACTTCCGCGGCGCGCCGGCCTTTGATTTTCCCGCATGGCGGGATGCGCGCCCCGCAGTCGATGCCTGCCCCACTGGCGCCATCCAGCTTCAGGATTCCGGGGCGCGGCGCACCGTTACCGTCGATTACGGCCTCTGCAACTACTGCGGAGAATGCGCCGAGGCCGACACAAGCGGCGCGGTCAAGATCACGCGCAACTTCGAGCTGGCCGTGCGCCATCGCGGCGACCTGATTGTAACCGCCGAGTATTCGCGGATGCCCGACGGAAGCCAGGATGAACTCGTTGAAGAGGGAAGAGACAAGCGTGGACCGGGAGGTCCACGCTACAGCCGGCCGGGTGCCCCAGGTCCGGATTTTCGGACCTGGGAGTCCACGAACCCCACGGATACGGAGCGCGAATCCTTGGAGCGTACCGTCCAGCACAAGATCCAAGCTCTTCTCGGCCGCTCCCTCGCCATCCGCGAGGTCGATGCCGGCTCCTGCAACGGCTGCGAGATCGAAATCGGCGCGTTGAACAACCCCCTCTACGATCTGGAGCGGCTGGGCATTCACTTTGTCGCCTCTCCTCGTCACGCCGATATGCTGCTGGTCACCGGCCCGGTCACGCGCAACATGGAACAGGCGCTTTTGAAGACCTACCGCGCCACGCCGGAGCCTAAGCTGGTCGTCGCCTCCGGAAGCTGCGCCATCAGCGGCGGAATCTTCGGCCTCAACTACGCCACCCGCGGCGGCATCGGCGATCTGATTCCCGTCGATGTTTACATCCCCGGCTGCCCGCCTCGCCCTCACGCGCTGCTGCATGGAATCCTGCTGGCGCTGGGGCGGATGGAGCAGCGGGATTTCCGCGCGTAATGCCCTCGCCTGGGTGCCAGGGCAATCGCATTTGAACTTCGCCAAATGCCCATCTTTGTCGCGATACTCATGCAGGCGGCTTTTCGGAGGGAGCAGGGGCATTTATGCCCCTGACGAGAGGCTTGGGCAGGCTGGCCTTTAGGCCCGGGGCTGAAGCCCTGTCGTTTCAGACGTAAATTCAGGGGCATAAATGCCCCTGCTCCCTCCAGATGATTTCAAATGCGATGCCCTCGCCTGGGTGCCCCATCTTCGCCACGGACTTGTTTTTGTGGCCGAGATGGGACGTTTGATCTGGAAAATTTGAAGCTCCCAACTTCTTTGCCTCTTTTTCGGACAGTCGAATGCCCTGTTTCAGGACACCGTGAGCGCACGCCACGGCTGGAATGCGCCTCGCTGCCCGGAGAATCGCTTGTCCGAACTTACCTCCATCCGTCCGTCCTATGCCGCCAGCTTCCGCTGCATCGGCTCGGCGTGCGAGGACACCTGCTGCCAGGGCTGGGGCGTGCCCATCGATCAGGCTTCCTATCAGAAATACCAGCAGCTTCCCTCCAGCCAGTTGCGCACGCTGATTGACGCTCATGTCCTTGCGATGCCCGACGGAGCCAAACCCCACAGCTTCGCCAAAATCCGCATGGACGGCGCCAGCCAATGCCCCATGCTCACCGCCAGCCGCCTCTGCCGCATTCAGTCGGAGCTGGGAGAAAGCTATCTCTCGCACATCTGCGCCACTTATCCGCGTATTGTGCAGGTGATTGGCGGCATCCAGGAGACGGCGCTCACGCTCTCCTGCCCGGAGGCGGCGCGGCTGGTTCTGCTCCATCCGAATCTCCTTGCGAATGAGCTGCAAACCGTGGCCGGTCACGCCAGCGTGGCCATCGCAGAGACCGCGCCGTCTGCTGGCTCATCCGCGCTTCTGCCCGATTTCCGGCTCATCCGCCAGACGGTTCTGGCGCTGATCGCCAATCGCGCCTACCCGCTCTGGCAGCGGCTGTTTCTGCTGGGAATCCTCTGCCGCCGTCTGGATTCGATAGCGAAAGGAGATTTAAGCCGGAGTGTTGCGCAGTACCTGGTGGATTTTGCCGCGGCGGTGGCGGCGGGAAGCCTGCGGCCCGCCATGGAGGCGCTTCCGCTGGACCGCTCGGCCCAGTTGGACGTGGTGCTGCGCCTGGCGGGAATGCTGCTGCACCGCTCCAACGTCAGGCCACGGTTTGTCGAGTGCGTTCACGCCTTTACCACGGGCATCGGCAATGCTCCCGGCGCGACGTTGGAGAGCCTGACCGAAGTCTACGCCCTGGCGCATGACCGCTACTATGCTCCGTTTTTTGGCCGCCATCCGTACATTCTGGAGAATTATCTGGCCAACACCATCCTCCGCTGCCGGTTTCCCTTTGGCAAAGAGGGCGTCCCAACCACGATGGAGCGGGAGTGCGCGCTGTTGACTGCGCAGTTTGCGCTGATGAAGGGCTTTCTCATCGGTGTCGCTGGCTTTCACAAGGAGGCTTTCTCGGCCGAGCATGTAGTTCACACGGTTCAGGCCACCAGCAAGCACTTTGAGCATCATCCGGAGTTTCTTGATCTGACCTATGAGCTGTTGCGCGAGAGCCAGATGGAGGGCGCGCGGGGACTGGCGATTCTGCTCCGCAATGCGGGGCCAGCCGCGCCCAAGCCGCCGTTGCCGGAGATTTACGCTCCCGGACCGCCGGCAGAGAGATGGGCCTCCTAGTCTTTGGCTCCCGCTCCTTTTCTCGCCAGCCGCGCAACCACCGCCAGCTCGCGCAGCACTTGCTTGAGCGGGCGGGCTGGGGTGCCCCAAAGCACCGTTCCCGGCTTGAGTCCGTTGTTGGTGACGGTCTTGCCGCTCAGCACGCCGGCCTGCCCGCCGAGGATGACGCCGGGGCCGATATGCGCGTGGTCGCCGACGCCCACCTGGCCGGCCAGCACCGCGCCGTTGCCCACCGTGCAGGAGCCGCTGATGCCCACTCCCGTCACCAGAATCACGTCTTCGCCGATCTCGCAGTTGTGGCCGACATGCACCAGGTTATCGAACTTGGTGCCGCGGCCGATCTTCGTCGCTTGCAGCGCCCCGCGGTCGATGGTTGTATTGGCGCCGATCTCGACATCATCTTCAATGCGCAGTGTTCCTTGCTGCGGAAACTGCGTGTACGCGCCGGTGGCCGCGTCGCGCACATAGCCAAAGCCATCCGCGCCCAGCACCGCGCCGGCATGGACAATCACGCGATTGCCCAGCGTCGTTCCGGGATAGAGCACGGCGCGGGGATAGATGTGGCAGTCGTAGCCGATGCGCACGCCCTCGCCAATCACCGCGCCGGCCTCGATCCGCGTTCTGGCGCCGATGCTGGCCTTTTCACCGATGACCGCGCAGGGGCCTACGCCGACCCCTTCGCCCAGTTCGGCGCTTTCGGCCACGACCGCCGAGGGATGGACCGCGGCGGCGGGAAGGGCAGGGAAGAGCAGCTTGGCGGCGCGCGCAAACCACAGGCGCGGCTGATCGGCCTCGATGACGCACTTGTCCTGCGGACAGTATTCTGGCTTGGCTTGGCGCAGCACCACCGCGCCGGCCTGGCTGGCCAGGGCTTTCGTGGCCGAGGCAGCGTCTTCGGCAAAGACCAGCTCATAGGCCCCAGCCATCTCGACCGAGTAAACCCCTTCCACCTGCCGCTCCGGATCTCCAGAGACGAGTCTTCCGCCAAGTGCAACAATCAATTCGCTTATTTTCATAGTTCTCCTCAATACAATCCCGGTTCGCCAACTGGTCTAGTCTTCCAGCGGCGGTGAATCCATAGCCATTGATCCGGATAGCGCCGAATCCAGCTCTCGATCGCGCTGGTGCATTGCTGCGTGGCGGCAAGGACGTCGCTCTGGGCGTCCCCACTGCGCGTGAAGGTCAGCTCCGGGCCGAAGTGGAGGACGTAGCGCTGCTCCGCCGGCTCCCAGAGCATGAAGCCGGGGAGTACAGCCGCGCCGGTCTTGAGGGCGATGCGGGCTACTCCCGTCCCGGTGCAGGCCTGCCGTCCAAAGAAATTGACAAACTCGCCCTGTGGCGGGGTCATGTTGGTGTCCATCAGAATGCCCACTGTCTCGCCCCGGCGCATGGCGGTCAGCAGGCCGCGGGCAAAGTCGTCCTTGCAGAGAACGCGGTTGCCGTGCAGGCAGCGGATGCCGTTCACAAAGCGATCCAGGGGGCGATTGTCCAGCGGCCGTGCGACCATGCACATCGGATTGCCCATCAGCGAGTGATAAAAGCTGGAAAGCTCCCACGCGCCCAGGTGGCCAGTGACGACCAGTACGCCCTTGCCGCGCGCCTTGGCGGCCAGGTAGTGTTCCAGGCCCTCGGTGCGCATCCAATCACGGGTATTTTCGGCGGTGTAGCGGCTCATGCGGCAGAACTCAACCAATTGCCAGCCGAGGTGGCGGAAGACGCCTCTGAGAATGCATTTGCGCTCATCGCCGGAAAGCTCCGTCAGAGCCAACTCCAGATTGCGCAGCCCCACGCGCCGTAGACGGCTGTGCAGGAGAAAGACGCTCCCAGCCAGCAAGCCCGCCAAAAGACGCGCCCCCCCGCGCGGCAGCCGCCCCAGAGTGCGCGCCACGGCCAGTACCAGCCAGAATTCAAGTTTTTCCCGCATCGATGAGAACAAAGTATAAGTTTAGTGCATTTTTCTTGTTTACGGAGTGGGGGGGGGTCCCGGGGGTCCACCCCACACCCCCCCCGGGGGCCCCCGCGGGCGGGATTTATTTTATAAAAACC
>CAYVGW010000054.1:8420-23523 GCA_964450895.1 uncultured Occallatibacter sp.
TCCCCTATGCCTTTACAAAAATTTTTTTTTTTTTTTTTTTTTTTTTTTTTGGGGTGGGGGGGGGGGCCGGGGCGCCCCCCGCCACAGCCGGCCGGGAGGCCAGCGCTGCCTGTATTACTTTGATCAACCCGGTTTGCGCCTCTATTTGCGGTTCTTGGCGATGATGAAATAATGCGCCACACTGCGGACGAACGCCACCGCTCCCTCGGGAACGGCGATCTCGCCTTTGAGGATCGCTTCAAAGCTGTGCGGCCCGCCGAAGTAGATCTCGGTGTCCTCGGAGTTCTGGCTGACGCTGGTGCCGTCCAGATCGATGCCGGCAAAGAGTCCCTTGTTGCGCGAGTAGCTGAGCAGTTCAGCGTTCATCTTCCAGTCCGTGGATGCCTGCCCGCTGCGCCCCACCGGCCCCGCCGCCGCCGAGGCATCGCCGCCGATCTTGAATTTGTTCCTGAGCAGATCCTGGAAGCCGCGATCATTGACGGCCACCAAGATCAGATCGGTGGACTGGGCGCCGGCTTGCAGTCCCCAGGAACCGCCCGCCATGCGGATGAAGACCGGCGCGCTCCAGCCATGGCCGGTGCGGCAGGTGACTACGCCCTGGCCATACTGTCCGCCAAAGACGAAGGCGCCCTTCTTCAAGCCGGGCACCACGCCCACGCACGTGGCCTGCTCCAGGATATTCATGGGAATGCTGTTGTCTTTGGCGGCCATGATCTGATCCAGCACCTCCTTGGCGGCATCGATGCGCGCCTGAAGGCTGTCGCGTGTTGAGCCGGCGAAGGCTGCCGGTGAAAGCAAAAAGCAGAGACTGAGCAACGCAATTGTCTTTTTCATCATTCTGATCCTTTCCATTCCGCGGTTGGGGAGGGCGCGGAGGTTGAGCCGTCCATGGATAGAAACCCGGCATGGCAGCGCGCGGGTCTCTGAGTCTTCTCCAAACAAGGCTACAGCATCCAAGGCGGAATGTGCAGGATGAATTCAATAAGGCAGCTTCAACATCAGGCGCGGAGGAGAGAATCCCGCTTTCACGTATAGACGGCTGAATCGGGAGGGGGTGAGCCAATGTGCCGCGGGATCGGACAAGAAGAGGTGAAGACTTGCTTGTTTGCCCCTCACGAACGCTGCTGAACCGCGGGATATGAAACCAGATCTCCGGCCCATGCTGCTTTTTTGGGGAAGAAATAAAAAAATGGAGGCTGGGCAACCCATGGAGGTGAGGGTGCATCTGATGTAAATGAGAAGCGTGGTAAATATCGGGAGTTCCAAGGATGCGAGGTCCACATGCAGCCTGGGAACTCCCTCCCCTTTTTTATGCGAGTTGTTTCTCGAATCTATTCTGTAGAAATTCCCCCAAAGCCACAAGATTGCATCGAGCGTGAAGGTTGAAGCAGCCCAAACGGCAGGGGAGGGGAGGAGGGCGTTTATCTTCACGCATCTCTTCTTTCTTTTAGAGTCCCCCGCCGCCGTTACCGACCCGCCACGCAGGAAACCGTAGCGCCGGCCTCCTGGTTGGCTGTGGTGTGGACCTCCCGGTCCGCGCCTGTTTCTTCCTGGTTTGCAAGAATGGGTCGTACTCTTCTGCATGTTTTCAGAAAATATATAGGTTGCAAGAGCCTCTGGGGAGCGCAGGGCAATTGCATTTGAACTTCGCCTAACGCTCATCTTTGTCGCGATACTCATGCAGGCGGCTTATCGGAGGGAGCAGGGGCATTTATGCCCCTGAAGCGAGGCTTGGGCAGTCTGGCCTTTAGGCCCGGGGCTGAAGCCCTGTGGTTTCAGGCGTATATTCAGGGGCATAAATGCCCCTGCTCCCTCCAAATGATTTCAAATGCGATTTCCCTTTCTGGGGAGCGCATTTCTGCCGGATGATCCGATCTAGTCTCCAATTGAGCCACTTTTCCACTGTTTAACGCCATTCCTTATGACGGCCAGTTCTTGTTGAAATATCCATGCATGATTCTGCCGCCCAGGCTTTTTGGAGTGGCCCTTCCAGACTCTGTGGAAGCAGGCTGATGACGGAGACGCTATTACGCAACAGTAAAATTCCTGATTCAACGGCGCTGGGCATCTGGGGTGTGCTGCGTACGGCCTTGCCCAGCTTTCGCTTCCCCCGGTTACTTTACATCTCCAACAAAGTTGACGATTCCCGCAATCTCGGCGAATGCGGCCAGAGCCAGCAAGTGAAAGGAAACTCGATTGTCCAAATACAGACTTTTTAGCCCAATCTCCCCGCTCCTCTTTTTGCTTGCTTTCGCGCTCGACAGTTTTGGGCAAACGGCTCATTTCAGCTACGCCCAGCTCGCCTTGAGCAATGGACTGTCCGCGCCGTCCGGCATTGTCGCCGACGCCCGCGGCAATGTTTATGTTGCCGACACGGGCAACAACGCCGTCAAGGAGATTGCTCCGGGCTGCATTCTCGCCAGTTGCACCAGCACTTTGGCCAGCGGCTTCAACGCTCCATCCGGCATGGCCATCGACGCCAGCGGCGACCTGTTTGTCGCCGACACGGGCAACAACGCCGTCAAGGAGATCGTTGCCGTCAATGGCGCGATTCCCGCCTCGCCGGCGATCAATACCCTCGGCTCAGGCTTCAGCGCGCCCGCGGCGATTGCCCTGGATTCGAGCGGCAATGTCTACGTAGCCGGCGCCGGCGACGGCACGGTCAAGGAAATCCTTGCATCAGGAGGCTATGCGACTGTCAAGACCCTGGTCTCCGGCCTCACTGCGCCCTCCGGGATCGCCGTCGATGGGAGCGGAAATCTCTTCCTCACCGACTCCAAGGCCAACAATGTCCAGGAGGTTCTGGCCGTCAGCGGGAGCATCCCCGCCTCGCCCACCGTGAAGACAATCGCCACCGGCTTCAGCCAGCCGGCCGGAATCGCGGTGGATGCCGATGGCGACCTGTTTGTCGCCGACAGCGGCAACGGAGTGGTCAAGGAACTGATGGCTGTCAGCGGCGTGATTCCCGCCTCTCCGAGCGTCCTTGCCTACGGGACCGGCCTGGGAACGCCCACCGGAGTGGCCCTCGGAGCCAACGGCGCTCTCTATTCCACCGATCCCGCAAAAAACAACGCGGTCGTCTTCGAAACCCAGGCCGTCAACCTGGGCGCCGTCTCGCTGCACTCGGCCAGCGGCACCTTCTCGCTGGTCTTCAACATCACCGGCAGCGGCGCGCTCGGCACTCCGGGGTTGCTTTCGATGGGCGCCAGCGGTCAGGATTTTCTGCCCATCTCCTACGGAACCACCTGCAAGGCGGGCAGCGTCACCGCCGGCTCTAGTTGCATCCTCAAGCTCTATTTCAGCCCCCAGGCCTCCGGCGTCCGCAACGGCGCGGCCGTCCTCTACGACAGCAGTTCGCCGGCCAATGTCCTGGCCACCGTCTATCTGACCGGCGCAGGCTACGGGTCGCTGGCCGCCTTCCCGCCGGGGATCATCTCCACCATCGCGGGAAACGGAACGCCTGGATTCACTGACAATCTGGCCGCCGCCAGCGCCGAACTCGACTCGCCCTCCGGTATAGCTTTTGACGGTTCCGGTAATCTGTACATCGCCGACAGCGGCAACGGGCGCATCCGCATGGTCAGCGCCTCGACCGGCGCGATCAGCACCATCGCCGGGGGCGGCAGCGGCTGCGCGGGCCAGAGCGATACACTGGGCGATGGCTGCCCGGCCGCCAGCGCGACGCTTTCCTCGCCCGCCGCCATCGCCCTGGACGGCGCTGGGAATCTCTATATCGCCGACACCGGCAACCAGCGGATTCGCGTGGTGAACGCCTCGACCGGAATCCTCACGACCTTTGCCGGGGGCGGCAGCGGCTGCGCCAATCAGGCGGACTCGGCGGGCGACGGCTGTCCGGCTGCCAGCGCCACATTCTCCTCACCCACTGGCATTGCCGTCGATGGCGCGGGGAACCTCATCATCGCCGATACCGGCAACAACAGCGTCCGCATGGTTGCCAGCGCCACCGGCCTCATCACGGAGGTTGCCGCGGTTGCCAATCCCACCGCGGTTGCCGTGGACAACCAAGGCAATGTTTACGTCGCCGAGTCCAGCAGCGCGCTGGTGCAGGAGGTCAATCTGAGCACCGGCGCAGTGACTACCGTTGCGGGCGGCGGAATCGGCTGCGCGGCGGAGACGGATGCGGCGGGCGACGGCTGCGCGGCCTCGCAGGCTCCACTCTTCAAGCCAACCGGGCTTGCGCTGGATGCTGGATTCAATCTTTATATTGCCGACCAGGGAGCGGGAACCCTGCGCGCCGTGAGCGCCGCGACGGGCCTGATCGCGACGCTGGCCGGCGGCGGCACGGGCTGCGCCGCGCAAACCGACACAGTGGGCGACGGCTGCGCCTCCACCAGCGCCACTCTCGCGCCCGGCGGCCTCGCCACCGACATCAAGAGCAACCTCTATGTTG
Organism: uncultured Occallatibacter sp.; assembly: GCA_964450895.1. Taxonomy (GTDB): domain Bacteria; phylum Acidobacteriota; class Terriglobia; order Terriglobales; family Acidobacteriaceae; genus Telmatobacter. The sequence goes on from CAYVGW010000054.1 coordinate 12,832, forward strand.
CGGATAGCGCCAATCAGCGCATCCGCGAAGTCGATGTGAGCGACCCGCCCGCCGTCGTCTTCCCGGACACGCACGAAGCCTCGACGAGCGCCACCATCTTCCTTACCGCCGAAAGCGTGGGCAAAACTCCGCTCAACCTCGATGGCTATGGCCTCTACGGCGCCAACTTCAACATCGACGAGGTCAACTCCGTCTGCTCGATTTCGGTCCGTACCCTGGCTCCCGGCGCCACCTGCACCTTCGGACTCATCTTCACCCCGCGCGCCACCGGTCCGCTCTCCTCCACCATCATCTTCTCTGACGATGCTCCGGGCCTGGGTCAGAGCTTCGCCGTCTCCGGCAACGCGCTGGCCGAACTGACGCCGCCCGCGCCCACCATCACCAGTTCGCCGGCCACCCAGACGATCGCCACCTTCGCCACCTTCGCGTTTGCCGATGCGGAAAACGGCGTGGGCTACAACTGTAGCTTGAACACAGCGCCCTACAGCCCCTGCACCAATCCCATGACCTATACCGGCCTCACGCCGAATACCATCAACACCTTTTGGGTTGAGGCCGTTGACTCGCTCGGCACGTACAGCGCCGGCACTCCTTATGTGTGGAAAGTCGTAGCGCCGCCGCCCATCCCCACCATCACCAACGGCCCGGCCTCGACGACCACGCTGACCACGGCGTTTATCACCTTTACGGATTCCCAGAACGTCACCTACCTGTGCAGCCTGGACAGCGCGGCCTTTGCGCCCTGCACCAGCGGCGTGAGCCTCTCCGGCCTGGCCGTAGGCAATCACACCTACGCGGTCGAAGCCGAGGCCGGCCCCGGCATTCTCAGCGGCACGGTCACTGTTCTGTGGACGATCAATCCGCCGCCGCCGCCCACGCCTGTCGCCGCGCCCTCCAGCGCCACGGCCGTCAACTTCGGCGCCATTCAGGTGGGCCAAACCAGCCCGAAGAGCACCCTCACGTTCACCTTCAGCCTGGGCGGAACGGTGGCCAGCATCAACGCACTCACGCAGGGCGAGCCTAGTCTCGACTTCGCCGCGCTCAGCTCCGGCAGTTGCGCGGCCGGACAAAGCTACACGACCGGCGCCTCCTGCACGGTGGACGCCACCTTCACGCCCAAGTACTCCGGCACGCGTTACGGCGCAATCGTCCTTGAAGATGCTTACGGGAACGTGATCGGAACCGGCTATCTGCAAGGCTCGGGCACGGGGCCGCAGGTTGCCTTCCTGCCCTACACGCAAACCAGCCTGGGCGGCGGCTTTGCCACGCCCTCGTCGATCTCCATCGACGGCGGCGGCAACATTTACGTGGCGGACGGGACCGACGCTCTGAAGGTGATCCCCGCCGGCTGCGCCTCGGCCAGTTGCGTCACCACGCTGGGCGCGGGATTCATGGGAGTCAACAGCGTTGCGGTCGATGGCGCGGGCAATGTGTTTGCCCTGGAATACATGACCGGCTCGCTGCTGGAGATTGCGCCCGGCTGCGCCTCGGAGAATTGCGTCCAGACCCTCAGCACAACCTTGACGAATCCGCAGACCCTGGCCATCGACGCCAGCGGCAACCTCTTCGTCGCCGACGCCGGCCCGCAAGCCTCCGACAGCGCCGTTTCCTATCCCAACGGAAGCATCAAGGAGTATCTGGCCTCCAGCGGCTACGCCACCGAAAAGACCATCACCACCGGAATCAACTTCCTGACGAGCGTTGCCGTGGACGCGACCGGCAACCTGTTCTTCGCCATCGGCGATAGCGCCACGAACTCTGCCGTCGAGGAGATTCCCGCCGCCGGCGGCTACACCCAAACCAACCTTCTCTCGACAGGTTATTTCGCGCCCAGCGGTCTTCAGGTTGACGCGCAGGGCAACCTCTTCGTGATCGACTTTGGCAACAGCCTGGTGCGCGAGCTTTTCGCCAGCAGCAACTACACCACGACAACCACGGTGGTCTCGTACGCGGGGCTGGATTACGTGCCTTACGGCATCGCGCTGGACGGCGCAGGCAATCTTTACACCGCCATTCCCGCGGCCGTCGGGGGCGGCGTCTTCAAGCTGGACTACGCAGACCCGCCGGCGCTCAGCTATTCGACCACCAGCGTGGGCTTAACCGATACGACGGATGGAACGCTGACCGTCACCGTCGGGAATCTGGGCAACGCAGTGCTGAACCTGACCACCGTGACGCCGCCCACGGCCAACTTTACGCTGGCCGGCGGCTCGTCGGCCTGCGCCGGTTCCTCCACCATCGCCGCGGGAGCTTCCTGCACGCTGGGCATTCAATTCGCGCCCACGGCCGCGGGTACTCTCACCGATGCTGTCACGCTCACCGACAACTCGCTCAACGCCACCAGCGCAAAGCAGAAGATCGCTCTCTCCGGGACAAGCGAAACCAACAGCCCGCCGCCCGCGCCCTCCATCACCGCCCAGCCGGCCAACCCCAGCGGTTCTGCCCTGGCCAGCTTCAGCTTCAGCGATGCGCAGAGCGGCGTCACCTTCCTGTGCAGCCTGGATGGCGCGGCCTACGCGGCCTGCACGACTCCGGCAAGTTTTTCGTCGCTGCTCAACGGCTCGCACAGCTTTGGGGTGCGCGCGGCCGATGCGATGAATAATCTGAGCACTATCACGAGTTATACCTGGACGGTCTCCGCCCTCCCCATTCCCACCATCGACGAAGCGCCCGCCAATCCCACCACGGCCACCACGGCTGCGTTCACCTTCAGCGACTCGGTCAGCGGCGGGAGCTTTGTGTGCAGCCTGGATGGCGCGGCTTACTCCACCTGCACCAATCCGGCGAGCTACTCCCCGCTTGCCCTGGGTTCGCACACCTTCGCGGTGGAAGTTGAGGACGGCTCTGGAATGCTGAGCGCCCCGGCCACGTGGAGCTGGACCGTTGCTACGTCGATTGCCCTTGCGCAAGGCGCGGCGCAGGATTTCGGGACTGTTCCCGTCGGCCAAACCAGCATCACCATTCCGCTCAGCTATACCTTCACCAGCAACGCAACCCTCGGCGCCCCCGTCGCGCTCACCGAGGGCGCGCCCAACCTCGATTTCGCCATTACCGGAGGCTCGTGCGTCTCCGGCGCGAGCTTTGCCGCCAACGCAAGCTGCACGATCAACGTCACCTTTACCCCCCCGGCCCCCGGCTTGCGGCGCGGCGCCATCCTGCTCACCTCGAACACCGGCGCGACCGTTGCCGAACTTTACGTGCATGGCGTCGGCTCCGGCCCGCAAGTCCTGCTGCTCTCCGCGGCCAGCTACTCTCCAGGTTCGGAGACGGCCATCGGCGGCGGCTTCAGCCAGCCGGAAGGCGTCGCCGTCGACGGCGCGGGCAATGTCTATGTGGCCAATTATGCCGCCAAAACCGCCGTGAAAATTCCAGCCGGTTGCGCCAGCGCCTCCTGCACGGTCACTCTGGCCAGCGGACTCAACGGACCCTGGTCGATTGCCGTGGACGGCGGCGGCAATGTCTACGTCGGTGAACTCGATCCCTCCGAGGTCAGGGAGATTCCCTTCGGCTGCACTTCTAACAGTTGCACCCTCTCGCTGGGCGGTGGATTCTTCGGCCCACAAGGTATCGCCGTCGATGGAGCAGGCAACGTCTACGTCGCCGACAACGTGAATAATGCCGTGAAGAAGATTCCCGTAGGCTGCGCCACTGCGAGTTGCGTCCTCTCGCTGGGCAGCGGGTTTATCGGTCCCGAGGGCGTGGCCGTGGATGCGCAGGGCAATGTCTTCGTCGTGCAGTTCGGTCTGGCCAACAGCGGCTCCGGCGCTGCCGGATGCAACGACACCATGTGCATCAGCAACACCGTCGCGCTGATGGAGATTCCCGCCGCCTCCGGCTACGCGACCGTGAAGACCTTGCAGTCGGGCTTCAACGCGCCCATCGCGCTGGCGCTGGACGGCAACGCCAACGCCTACATCACCGAGTGGTCCTCTGGCGTGGGCGAGGTGCAGGAGTGGACCGCCTCCAGCGGCTACACGCTGATGCAGCCGCTGAGCATGAACTGCGGTGGGGCGGCCAACTCGTTCTGCTCGCGCGCCGGCGTGGCCGTCGATGCCAGCGGGAACGTCTACACTGCCGATTCCAACGGCGGCGGCGTCTACAAGCTGAACTTCGCCGCCGGCCAGACCCTCAGCTTCCCCACCGCCACCGTGGCCGGACAGGTGGACTTCACCGACTACCAGCAAGGCGTCTTCGTACTCAACAACGGCAACGCGCCGCTGAATCTGAGTTCGATCAGCGCCAGCACGAACTTCCTCACTTGGAACAACGCCGACCCATGCACAACCTCGACGCCCCTTGCGCCGGGAACCATCTGCACGGCCTTTGCGGCCTTTACGCCCACCGCCTCCGGACCGCTCACCGGCACGCTCACGCTCACCGACAACAACCTGAACGCCGGCGCCGCCACGCAACAGGTTGCGCTCTCCGCCACCGGCTTGCCGCCCGCGCCCACCATCTCCACCGCCCCGGCCAACGGCGCCCTCGGAACCACGGCCGCCTTCACCTTCACCGACACCGACTCAGCCGTGACCTCTTATCTGTGCAGCCTGGACGGCGCCGCCTATGCCGCCTGCGCCAGCGGCGTCAGCTACACGGGCATCGCGTTCGGCGTGCATACCTTCAAAGTCGAGGCCCAGAACAGCTACGGCAACGTAAGCGCGGCGGCCACCTGGACCTGGGAGCAGATTATCGCCGCGATTCCCAATCCTGTGCTGACCTCCCCGCCCAGCGATCCCACCCTGGCGACCACCGCGACCTTTACCTTCACCGATGCGGAGCCGGGCGTCTCGTTTGTCTGTGAGTTGGACTACAACTACCTCGCGATGAACTTCAACTGCATCAGCGGCGTTTCCTATACCGGGCTTGCCCTCGGGTCGCATACCTTCACCATCTGGGCCTACGACGCCTACGGCAACGCCAGCGGCATCGTCAATTACACCTGGCACGTCATGAGCTACCTGCCGAATCCGCTGCCCACGACAACCGCCGCCAACTTCGGCACGGAGGCCATCGGCCAGACCACCGCCGCGCAGACCCTCACCCTGAGCTTCACCAGCTTCGGATCGGGAACCCTCGGCAGCATTCAGGCCCTCACTCACGGCGCGCCCAACCTCGACTTCGCGCTCGCCCCCGGCGGCACCTGCGCGGTGGGAGCGGCTTACTCAGCCGGAAGCACCTGTACCGTGAACGCCACCTTTACTCCCACGCTGGCCGGTTATCGCCGGGGTGGCGTCGTGATCCAGGATACCTCTGGAAATACCCTGGCCATCGCCTACATTCAGGGCGTGGGAAGCGGTCCGCAGATTGCCTTCCTGCCCGGCATCGTCTCCACCTATATCAGCCTGACAACCGAAGCGCAAAATAACGGCGGCTTCACGGAGTCGGCGATGTCGGCCGACGGCGCTGGAAATATCTATCTTCCCAACTGGTACGGCGATACGATGCAAGTCATTCCGGCCGGCTGCCATCAGGCCTCCTGCGTTAAAACAGTTCCCGGCAATGCCTGGGGCACGACGGTGGACGGGGCCGGCAACCTCATCCTCGGTGGATCCGGCGCGGTCATGATGGTTCCGCCCGGTTGCTTTACCCAATCCTGCCAGATTCCCATGAATGGGATTGATAATTACCCCTATCCATTTGCCGTCGGTTATGCGGACGGTGTTTTCATCGATGGCGCGGGCAACCTCTACATCGCCGATGCTTACAATTATTCCGGCGTGAATGAAGCCTACGCGGCCGATGGCTACAGCTCTCCCGTGCAATGGGGCGGCAGCAGCGGCAGCTTCGGCAGCCCGCGCTCCATCGCCGTCGATGTGAATGGAAACATGTTTGTCGCCGCAGCCTATGGCGGCGCGGAGGAGATTCCCGCCGGCTGCACGGATTTCAGTTGCGTCAAGAGCCTGCCCGTCTCAAACCAGGGTTATCAGGGCTGGATGTACGGCATGGCGATGGATGGAGCCGGAAATGCCTACTTCGAAAACGGAGGAACGGTCTACAAATCCCCCGTTGCGACCAACTACACCACCTACAACACGGTGGCCGGCAACCTCACAGCCGAAGGCATGGGCGCCGACGACCTGGGCAACCTCTACCTTCCCAATTACGTTCTTACGCCCATCGATAGTACAAATGAGACGATAAACACGACGATTCAGCAGATCGACTTCAACACTCCGCCGACGCTGACCTTCGCCACATCCACCACCGTCGGCTCAACCGACTCGACCGACGGCGCGTTGACGGCCACCATCAACAACAACGGCAACGGCGCGATGACCTTCACCAGCTTCGCGCTCTCCAACCCCAGCTTCGTCCTGGACAGCGCGACCACCACCTGCTCGACCACGACTCCGCTGGCCGCCCAGACCACCTGCACCGTCGGCGTTAAATTCGCGCCTACCTCGGCCGGCTCGCTCTCCGGCACGCTCATCGTCACCGATAACTCGCTCAACGCCGCCGGAACGCAGCAGTTGATTCCCCTCGCCGGCACGGCCACGGGCAGCTCTTCGCTGACGGTCACCACCACGGCGCTCGGCGCAAGCGCCAGCACCGCGGCCTCCGGCGCATCCGTCACCTTCACCGCAACCGTCTCCCACGCCTCCGGCTCCGCCACGCCCACCGGCACGGTCACCTTCATGGATGGGACAGCAGCCATCGGCGCCGGCCCGCTCAACAGCTCCGGCGTCGTCACGCTTTCCACCGCGAACCTGGCCATCGGCGCGCACTCTGTCATGGCCCTCTACGGCGGCGACAGCCACTATGCCGCCAGCAGCTCAGCGGCTTCGAGCGTCACCATCAACCAGGCCACGACCGCATCCAGCAGCACGGTCTCGGCCAGCGCCGCCACGATTCCCGCCGGCGGCTCGCTCACCCTTCTTGCCACGGTCGCTTCGGCCACCGGCATCGGCGCGCCCACCGGCTCGGTCACCTTCTATGACGGCGCAACCTCCATCGGCACAGGCACGCTGAACAGCAACGGCCAGTCCGCGCTGACCACCACCACGCTGGCCGCGGGCAGCCACTCCATCAAGGTCGCATACGGCGGCGACACGACCTTCACCGTCAGCACCTCGGCGGCCATTTCCGTCACGGTCCGCCCGGTTGTCGCCACCACCACCGCGCTTCAATCCAGCACCAGCGCCGCCGCCAAGGGTTCCTTCGTCACCTTCACCGCCACGGTCACGGCAGCTTCGGGCAGCATCGTTCCCACTGGCACGCTCGCCTTCATGGATGGCAGCACGCAGATCGGCGGCGCGCTGCTGGACTCGAGCGGCGCGGGCGCAATCAGCGTCAACTCGCTGGCCGTGGGCGCGCACTCCATCACCGCGGTCTACAGCGGAGACATCTACGACACCACCAGCACCTCGGCGGCGGTCAGCCTCACCGTGGCCACCACCGTCAACGCCACCACCACGCAACTGAGCGCCAATGCCGCGCAAGTGCCGATGGGCGGCAGCCTCACCCTCACCGCCGCCGTCACCACAATCAACGGCAGCGGCACGCCCACCGGTTCGGTCACCTTCTTGGACGGCGCAACGACGCTTTGCAGCGGCACGCTCAACGCCAAGGCGCTGGCCACCTGCACGCCCTCCTTCAGCACCATGGGCGCGCACACCCTCACCGCCAGCTACAGCGGCGACACCGCCAACCTGGCCAGCAGTTCGTCCCCGGTCGCCGTCTCCGTGGTCGCCGATCCCTCCATCATCAGCCTCGCCGCCAGCACCACCAGCATCGCCGCCAATAACGCGGTCACCTTTGTCGCCAACGTCCGGCCTCAGGTGGGCAGCGGCACGCCCACCGGCACGGTCACCTTCTTCGATGGAACCACTTCTCTCGGCAGCGGCACACTCAGCTCGCGCGGCTCGGCCACTCTCTCCACCTCGGCCCTCGCCGTTGGCCTGCACACCATCACCGCCAGCTACGGCGGCGACACCGCCGACGCGGCCAGCGCCTCCGGCTCGCTCTTCGTCAACGTCACCATCCTTTCCACCACCACGGAACTTGCCGCCAGCGCCGCCACCGTCAACCCCGGCGCATCGGTCACCTTCACGGCCAGCGTGACCCCCTCCTCCGGCTCCGGCACGCCCACCGGCTCGATCACCTTCCTGGACGGCTCGACGGCGCTGGCTTCGGTCTCGTTGAATGCGAGCAGCGCCGCCAGCTACTCCACCTCCGCGCTCGCCGCCGGTTCGCACTCCATCACCGCCAGCTACAGCGGCGACGCGAAGGACTCCGCCAGCACCTCCAGCTCCGTGGCGCTGCTCGTCTCCTTCACCGCCGTCGCCACCACCACCACGCTTCAGGCCAGCAGCGCCGCGCCCACTTACGGCAACGGCGTCAGCTTCACGGCGACGGTCACGCCGGCCTCCGGCGCCAGCGTTCCCACCGGCTCCGTCACCTTCCTCGACGGCTCCGCCACGCTCGGCACAGGCGCGCTCAACGCCTCCGGCGTGGCCAGCTTCTCCACCAGCTTCCTGGCCGTGGGCGCGCACTCCATCACCGCCAGTTATGCCGGCGACACGCGCAACAATTCCAGCGCGTCGGCGGCCGTCTCCGTCACCGTGGCGGCCGCTCCGGCGCCCGTGCTCTCTCTCACGCCCGCGGCGCTCAGCTTCAGCGCCGCCAGCGGAACCACCAGCGCCGTGCAGTACGCCACGCTGACCAATACCGGCAACGCCCAGCTCAACCTGAACGCCATCGCGCTGCTGGGCGCAAACGCCGCCGCCTTCAAGCAATCCACCACCTGCGGCGGCACACTGGCGGCAGGCGCAAGCTGCTCCGTCACCCTCAGCTTCGCTCCCACCGGCGTCGCCGGCTACTCCGCCACGCTCTCCGTGGCGGACAACGCCTCCGGCGCGCCCCACACCGTCGTGCTCTCTGGAACCGGCGTCGTCCTGGTCGCGCCTGCCGTCTCCGTCAGCCCAGCCACGCTCACCTTCTCGGCGTTCACCGGCGCCACCAGCGCGGCTCAGTCCGTCACGCTCTCCAACACCGGCAACGGCGCGCTCTCCATCTCCGGCATCTCGATCACCGGCGACAACGCCTCCAGCTTCGCCCAAACGAACAACTGCGGCGCCTCGCTGGCCGCCGCTTCCTCCTGCAACCTCTCCGTCACCTTCTCGCCCGCGGCTGCCGGCTCCTTCTCGGCTTCGCTCTCCATCGCCGACAACGCCAGCGGCTCGCCGCACACCGTCGCGCTCTCCGGCGCCGGAGCCTTGCCGCCCACCTTCACCCTCACCTCCTCCACACCCGCGCAAACCGTCTCCTACGGCGGCACGGCTGCGTACACCATCACCGTCACCCCCCAGAACGGCGCCTTCAACAACTCCATCAGCTTCACCACGAGCGGCCTGCCCAGCGGCGTAACGGCCACCTTCAGCCCCTCCACGCTCACCCCCGGCTCCAGCGCCGCCTCCACCACCCTCACCCTCACCGCGCCGCTCAAAGCATCGCTGGAGCGCCCGCGCAACTGGCCCTTTGGAGCCACCGGCATCTCTCTCGCCGCGCTCGCCTTCTTCTTCCTTCCCGCCAAGCGCCGCCGCCGCTGGATTACGCTCGCCCTCCTCCTGGCTGCCTCGCTCGGCGCATTCACCGCGCTCAGCGGCTGCGGCGGCGGATTCGCGCTCCCCGGCCCGCTCTCCACCACTTACTCCGTCACCGTCACCGCCAGCGGCGGATCGGTTCAGCAATCTACCACCATCCAGCTCACCGTCAAGTAAAAGGAGACCCGCATGCGCGTCAAGATTTCAGCCCTTTCCGTTCTTCTATTGGCCGCCCTCGTGGTCTCCGCCTCCTCGTGCCGCGCTCAAGCCCAAGCCACCCAGCCCGCCAAGGCCGCTTCGGCAGCGCGGCCCGAGCTTGCCATCAACTACAACTACCTGCGCAGCAACGCTCCTCCGGGAGGAGGCGCCAACTTCGGCCTCGACGGCGGCAGCATCGATTTTGCATGGCCCCTCAGCGACTCGCGCTTCGCCATGGTCGGCGACATCGCAGCCACCCACGCCAGCGGCATCACCGCCACGGGCTACGACCTCACGCTGAGCACGTATCTGGCGGGCCTGCGCTACTCGCCTTTGGACCCGCGGTTCCGCTTGCAGCCTTACGCACAAGCGCTCGCCGGCGTCGCCCACGCTAGCGGATCGCTGGTCGAAGGGCCTACCGCAACCGTTCTCAACTTTCCCGCGGCCACGGCCTTCGAAATTGGCGGCGGCATCAATCTGAAGCTCAATCGCCGCTTCGCGCTCCGCCTCATCCAGGCCGATTACCTCCCCACCACCTTTGACAACGGCTCGAATGATCGTCAGAATAACCTCCGTATCGGTGCAGGGATGGTGATCAGGTTTTGATATGGAACCGCAGGACTGTCAGTCGTCCGCGCCGTAGGCGCAGTGGTGATTAGCCCACCGTTTCAACGGGGTCCCCAAGAAACGGTCTTTGTTTCTTGGGGTGGTAACGGTGGGGAAGGATCACCAGAATGTCGCCGGAGTCCCGTAGGGACGGTGCCTAAAATTTGTGCTGAGGCCGTATTTCGAGGGGCAAATGAGAAATACACAAACCCGTAAACGTCAATCGGCTACTGCCACCTCGCCAGAACTGGGGGATTTCCTTACCCTTTAGTTCCCCATCGCCGTTTACGGCCCGCGGTACATGAAACTGTAGCGCCGTGTATGACAGCGTCGGCTTTGTCAAGGC
>CAYVGW010000055.1:0-23519 GCA_964450895.1 uncultured Occallatibacter sp.
ACCGAGCCGCCGCAGAACCAATCGACGATGCGCTGCGCCGCCCGCCCCGCCACCCGTCCGGGCGACTCCGAGGGCCGGTAGACAAAGGTGCGCGCCTCGATCGCGTGACTCAAGTAGCCTTTCTCTTCCAGCCGCCGCAGCACGGTGCGGATGGTCGAGTCTTTGAGGGGGCGGCCCAGCTCAGCGCGCACCGCTTCCGCCGTGGCCTCGCCCAGCCGCCAGACAAGGGTGAGCACGCTGCGCTCCAGTTCACCCAGTTCCGAAGGATCGTGACATTCCGTAAGGTTACTGTCCATAACGTTACAGACTGTAACACACGGGAAAGGTGAGCTGTCAAGCAAAATTTTTCTGTATTTTTTTGGGGGTCTCTGAAACGGAATGAGTGCGACTTCCAAAAGAAAGTGTGCGCCCAGACAACAGCAACGGTCGTCCACTGTCACAGCCTTGATTGCATCGGCAGTGACATGCAAGAGGCTCGGCAAGCCAAAAACGCCATTTGACAAAATCGCCCGTGCCCATCTATTCGCGTTTTTTGCGAAAGGTTGAGAAGGACGTACGCGAATCAAGGGCCGAATCAATATAATGGAGTCCGGTGACGATCCGCAGATGCGCCCACCCGCATCCCGGCGTCAGTTGGTGGACAAGAATGCGGCCCGATCCCTTGAATCTCACGAAAGGCTCGCCCTCCGGCGCGCATCCCTCTGTCGCACCATCCCCTGCACCCAACGGCTTTTACACTGAGCGGGAGGAGTTGCGCCGCGTTCTCGATCATCCAGAAATCGCTCGCTCGGCCAGCCTGGTCCGCTTTCTCTCCTTTATTTGCAACAAATACTTTGAGGGCCAGGCTGAGGAGATTCGCGAGTACTCGATCGCTGTCGAGGCGCTGGGTCGCCGGGAGGCCAGCTTCGACTCCCGCGTCGACCCCATCGTGCGGGTCACCGCCCGTGCTCTGCGCAAAAAGCTGGCCGAGTATTACCAGAGCGAGGGCAAGGACAACCTGCTCCGGATCGTCCTGCCGCTCGGTCATTACGTTCCGGAGTTCATCCCGCGGCCGGAGCCGGGAAGTTCCTCCGCCCCATCCTTGGAGAGCGAAGCGGAAGACGTGGACGGGGAAATCTCCCCCGAAGCCCTCGAACGTCCGCCGGATGAGGGCGCCTTGCAGCTCTTCGCCGCTCGACTGAGGAGCATCCGCTGGGTTCGTGTTGCCAAGCTGGCCTCCGTGCTGGCGGCATTGGCCGGAGTCTTTGTGGGCGGCTATCTTCTGGGCCGGCGTGGAGAAGAACGTCCGCCCGTCAGCAGCCAGCCGTTTCAGTGGGGCGAACCCGTCTGGAGCGATGACTTTGACGGCGCGGCTCTACAACAGCCCGATCCCTCCAAATGGACCTTCGACGTCGGCTCCGGCGGCTGGGGCGCCAAGCAGTTGCAAACCTACTGCGCTGCGAACGGCGATGGACCCAAGGGCTGCAATCCCCGCCGTCCCAACGCCTTCCTGGACGGCTCAGGCCATCTGGTGATGCGCGCCGAAAGAACCCCCGACGGCACATGGACCTCGGCCCGCATCACCACGCGCGGAATCAAGAACTTCCAGTATGGCCGCATTGAGGCCCGTTTGAAACTGCCCGTCGGCACCGGTCTCTGGCCCTCTTTCTGGATGCTGGGCGGGGATTTCCAAACCGTTGGCTGGCCGGCCTCCGGCAGCTTCGACTTCATTGAAAACGTCGCTCTCAACTCCGGCAGCAACGGACTGGGGCCGAGCGTCATCCGCTCTACCGTGCATGGCCCCCACTATTACGGCGCCAACGGCCTCTGGCACGACTTCCGCCTTCCCAACGGCGCTCGCGTCGACGACGGCGGCTTCCACACCTACGGCGCCATCTGGTCGCCGGGAATGATCCAGTTCTATGTGGACGATCCCTCCAATGTCTACTTTGTCGCCAATGCCAGCGCCGTTCCCGAAGGCGGCCAGTGGGTCTTCGACCATCCATTTTTCGTGGTGATGAATCTGGCCGTCGGCGGCGACTGGCCCGGGGACCCCGACGCCACCACCCCCAACCCCTCCGAGATGATGGTCGATTACGTCCGCTACTACAAGATCCCCGATGTGCCCGCTCCCTCGATCCAATGGCAGCCGGTCCAGATCAAGGCCGGTTCCACGGTGGCCAGCAATGTGATTCTGAACGCCCACGGATACTCCGGCCGCGTCTTCCTCTCCTGCTCCACTGAACCCGCCAACGCAGTCTGTTCCCTGGCCTCTCCCGTGGTGAATTTCTCAGACACGCTCTCCCAGCAAGACACCCTTACCCTTTCCACCGACTCGTTCACCAGTAGCGGCAAGGTAGCCGCCCCGCCCGGCCGCTACAAGCTGACCATCACCGCCACCAGCATCAGCGGCGACCACTCCCAGCTCACCGTCCCCTTCGAGGTCCGCGCCGCCGAGTAGTACTGCAATTGCAGGCAGGAGATCGCGGAGGGAACAGCAGGGCAATCGCAGGACGCGATCGTTTTGAAAGGGCACGGCTTTAGCCGTGCCGCAAAGGAAGGGAGAAATTCTGGGCTTTAGCCCCTGAGGAATGGTTTTGAAGGTGAAAAACATCCCTCGGCGGCTAAAGCCGGTGCTTTTGTGCTCTGGCAATCGGCACGGCTGAAGCCGTGCCCTTTCAAAACCGCTCTGTTTCACAACTTCAAATCCAAATGCGGTTGTCCTGGAGGGAACAGGGGCCTTGAGGCCCTGAAAGAACCAAGCCGTCTGAGAACGGGCACTTCGATTCGCGGGTCATGATTTCTCCTGTCCAATGGAGGCCGGCTTGAAAAGAAGATTCAATATGGGAGACGGCGGCAGAATTGCAGGCGGAATCTTGTCAAGGTTATCGGCGCGTTCCCCAGGGCAATCGCATTTGAAATCATCTGGAGGGAGCAGGGGCATTTATGCCCCTGAATATACGCCTGAAACCAATTCGAGAGATCAATCGAAAATCCACGCCAATCACTTCTCTTGCGCCGGTGAATCCCCGTAGTAGCCGGTGCGGAAACGAAGACTGAAGGCTCCCGGCGCGGCTCTGGGGATGCTCACCTGCACGCGGTGAAAGATCTTTCCCGGCTCCTGATTGCGGGGATAATAGGCCAGCAGGTACTGCGTGCGCAGGTCGTCGCTGATCCGCGCAAAGGCCTTTTCAAGCCCGCCTTCGCTGACGTAGAAGCTTTTGCCGCCGGTTTGCTCGGCCAGGGTAATCATGGCGTGCTCGCCGCCCAGATCGCGGCCTGCGCTGGCCGCAATGGGCACATCGATGATGGTGTAGATCATCACCTCGTTGCGCAGGGCCTGCTCGACGGCTTCGGTGTAGGTGGCGCTGCTGGCCGTGTCGTCGCCGTCAGAGACCAGCACCAGAATCCTGCGTCCTTCCTTCGCGCCCAGCCGCTGCGAGGCCAGAAAGATCGCGTCGTAGAGCGAGGTGGCCCAATCGCCGCGCAGTTGATTCAGCCCGCGCTCGATCTGGCTCACCCTGTTGGTGAAGGGCGTCAGCTCGCGCACCTCGGTGGCAAACTGCATCAGGCTCATCTGATCCTGCGAGCGCAGCAAGGCGTGTGTAAAGCGCCGCGCCGCGTTGGCCTCTTCGGACATATCCTTGTGTACGCTGCCGCTGGTGTCGATGGCCAGGGTCAGATTCAGCGGCAGTTCGGACTGGCGTTCGAAGACGGCGATCTGCTGCACGCGGCCATCCTCGGAAAGGGCGAAATCTTCGCGCGTCAGGCTGCCCGCAATCGCCCCATTCTGGTCCGTCACGTTCACAAAGACGTTGACCAGCCTGACGTCCATGCGCAGCGTCATCACCTGCGCTGGAAGGGACGCTGGCAGCAGCGCCGGCAGCAGCAGCGCCGCAAGCGCCCAGCAGTTGGACTTCACCCCGTTGATGATCCCGCGCATCCGCATCCCTTGAAAAAGAATACCGCCTGCTGATTAGACGCAGCAGGCGGCAATCCGTCCAAGAATTACAGGTGCATCAACCGAACTTGTACAGGAAGCCGCTGGGCGTGCCCCACAGGTTGCGGGAGCGGTCCTCGTAGAAGATGCTGAACTCGACCCCGGCGATGTCGTAGTCGAAGAGCGGCACGCGGTCGAAGGTATAGTCGCAGCGCACCGAGTACTCGTCGCCGCCGCAGTCGATCATCAGCGTATCTTCGCTGGAGAGCCGCTCGGGGTGGGTGAGCAGGATGCAGGCCACCTCGAAGACGCCCAGGCCGAACTCGTTGCCGGCCATCGAGACGCGCGCGCGCCGCGCCGAGCAACCGCGGTGCAGCATCCCTGCCTGAGTGGGCATCACCAGAAAGTCGTGGCCCTGCTGCTGATCGGCCAGTATCTTCTCCGCCAGCTTGGAGCGCTCCGACTTGCGCAGGTAGGTCGGTCCCAGCCGTCCTGCAATGCGGTTCTGGAACTTGCGCTTGGTGGCCATGACATCCAGAACCATCTCCACCGCTTCATTGTAGGTGGGGGCCAGCGCCTGCCAGCGGGGAATGGCAAACCACGCCTCGGCGCCTTCCAGCAGCGGCTTGCGCGCCAGCCGCTCGTTGCAAGTGCCCAGCGTGGGAAAATACTTCTTCATCTCCGTGACCTGAGCCTCCACGGGCCGCACCCGGTAGGTTGAAGGATAGACCCGGTTCGACGGCACTTCTTCATCTTTGAATTTGTCGCTGACCGTGTATTTGTGGATGATCTCCACCACTTTGTCGGCGACCTCGGACTTGACAGTCTTGCCCAGGTCCAGTACCGTCTGAGCGCTCTGTTTGTCCAGTTGTTCGATGGCCGTTTGGCAGGCCGTCTTGACGGCGGCTCCAAGAAACTCCTGAAGCTGCGAATTCTGTTGATCTGTCGTGTTTCCCGACAGATGCAACGGAGTGATTAGAGGTGCTGTCGCCATATTCACCCTTCGTTGCGCTTGCGCGCAATGGATTCTGTGGCACTTATCGGCACATTCGTAATTTTCAACAGTCAAATTACGCGAAAGCTGCTCCTAATTGGAACAAAAGAGCGAGAGGGGATTTTGGGCGGCCGGACGCATTCCAGCACATTGGAATTGCTTTAGAGAATTTTCAGAGTTTCAGCAAGGTTGATTTCGCAGTTTCCCACCCAAATCACAAAGAACGTGAAATGGATGGGGCGCGGCGCACCTGCAGTTGTTTCGGCGCGGCGTTCCAGGCGAGCCATGTAGAGGCCTGTTCATTGATTACTCGCGTGGAGGGCGCGCGGGCTGTTCGGAGGCCATCTGCGGCATTTGCGCGGCCAGATCGGCGATGATCGTGGCATCCAGAACCTGGAGCATGGCTCCCTGGGCCTTTGCCCAATAGGGATGGGCGGGGCACCATGCTTTGCGGTTGCAGGATTTGCCGGAGGTCATGCAGACGTTGAGAGAGATGGGTCCGTCGATGGCTTCAATGACCTCGCGCACAGAGGCGTGCAGGCCGCGCGGCAGAAGTTCAAAGCCGCCCGCTTGCCCGCGTTGCGAGGAGAGCATTCCGGCGCGCGTCAAGGCCTGCAGCACCTTGGAGAGGAAGCTCAGGGGAACCTCAGTGGCTTGGGCGAGGGCGGGCAGCAGCACGCGCTCCTCGGCCGGCAGAGTGGCCAGATGAACCATGGCGCGAACGGCGTAGTCGGCCGCGCGAGTCAGTTGCATGGTTGAACCGCATCCCATAATCGATTCGTCCTAGGAGCTTTGCGCTCTGGTGAGGCGCATGGAGTTGGCCACGACCGACGTGCTGGAGAGCAGCATCGCCGCCGCGGCGAGAATGGGGTTAAGCACGCCGCTGATGGCCAGCGAAATGCCCACGAGATTGTAGAAGAATGCCCAAAAGAGGTTCTGGCGCACCACGCGGGTGGTATTTTCTCCCAGACGAAAGGCTTCTTCCACCTTTGATAGAGAACCGCTGACCAGCACCACGGGCGCCGCGCCCATGGCGATGTCGGCGCCGGTTCCGAGCGCGATGCCGAGGTCGGCCTGGGCGAGGGCGGGGGCATCGTTGACGCCGTCGCCGATGACGGCCACGCGGCGGCCTTCTTTTTGCAACTGGGCGACGATGCTCGCTTTGCCTTCCGGGGGCGCTTCGGCGGTGAAGTCGTCGATGCCGATCTGGCGGGCGACGACGGCGGTGGTGAGCGCGGCGTCGCCGGAGACGAGTTTGACAGCGATGCCGCGCTGTTGCAGGCGGGCGACCATCTCTGCCGCGCCGGGCTTGATGCGGTCGCCGAAGCCGAGCAGGCCACGCAGCGCTCCATCCCAGCCGAAGTAGGCCACGGTGCGGCCGGAGCGCTGCCAGAGCTGGGCGCATTGCTCAGTTTTGGCGTCGAGTTCGCCGGCAAGCGCTTGCACCAGGCGTTGGTTGCCGATGAAGACGCTGCGGCTGTCTACTACGCCCACGATACCTTCGCCTTTGCGAATTTCGACGGAGCGGGCCTCGCGCGGCGGGAGGTTGTGTTCGCGGGCGAATTGGACGACGGCACGGCCGAGCAGATGCTCCGAATAGGATTCGATGGCGGCTAGAATTGGCAGGTATTCCTGGAGAAAGGGGGTGGATTCGTCGAAAGGCTCATCCGCGTAGGGCGCAGCCAGCTTCGCGGATTCCGCAGGGAAGGGAAGCGCGGCAAACTCGACCAGGCGAAAGTCGCCGTGGGTGATGGTGCCGGTTTTGTCGAGGACCACGGCGTCGATCTTGCCCATGGTTTCCAGCACGTTGCTGTCGCTGATGAGCAGGCCTTCTTGCGAAGCGAAGCCGACGGCGGCGGTGATGGCCAGGGGCGTGGCCAGGCCGAGGGCGCAGGGGCAGGCGATGACCAGGATGGTAGTGGCGCGCATCAGGGCGGGTCCAACGCCGGCGTGCAGAACGAGCAGCACGAGGAAGCTGGCCACGGCGAGCAGAACCACGGTGGGGACGAAGATGCGGGAGACGCGGTCCACGGTGCGCTCGATGGGGGCGCGGCTGCTGAGAGCGCGCTCGACGAGGCGAATGATCTGCGCCAGGGCGCTGTCGTCGCCGGTGCGGAGGGCGCGCACGTGGATGATTCCGGAGGCGTTAAGGCTTCCCGATACCACCGTGTCGCCGGGACGCTTGACCACCGGGGCAGACTCTCCGCTCAGCAGCGATTCGTCGGCGTGAGTCTCGCCCTCGACGATAACGCCATCGGCGGGGATGCGCTCGCCGGCTTTGACGACAAAGATTTGGCCGGGTTCGAGGGCGTCGATGGTGACAAAGCGCTCGCCAGCCGCGCTCAAGAGGCGCACCTTGCGCGGCATCAGCCGATAGAGCATGGAGATGGAGCGGGCGGCGCGGTCCTTGGCGGCGCGCTCAATGAATTTGCCGGTGAGCACCAGGGTGACGATGGCCGCGGCGGTGTCGAAATAGACGTGGGTTTGGCCGCGCAGGGTCTGCGCCAAGCTGAAGAAATAGGCGGTCAGAATGCCCATGGCCAGCAGCGTTTCCATGCGAATCTGCCAGTTGCGCGCTCCCACCACTGCGGAGCGCAGAATGGGGTAGGCGCAATAAAAAACCAGCGGCGTGGCCAACAGCAGCAGGAAGTACGGAATGTAGCGGCTGGCGCTCGAGGCAATCTGCTCGAAGTAGCCGACATACAGGATGGTGCTGAGGCCCATGATGTTGGCCCACAGGAAGCCGGCCACGCCCAGGCGCAGCAACAGGTCGCGGGCCTCGGTGCTGGCCTCGGTCTTTTCTCCGCCGTATTCGGCGGCCCGATAGCCGAGCTTATCGATGCGCGCCGCGATGCTGTCGGGAGGGAGAAGCTGCGGGCAATACTTCACCTTGGCCAGGTCGGAGGCGAAGAAGACCTCGGCCGAAACCACGCCGGGAAGGCTGCGCAACCCATGTTCGATCAGCCACGCGCAGGCGGAGCACCACATTCCGTTGACCTGCAACAACATCTCTTGCGTGGGGGCATGAGGATCGATGGCTGCGGTGGATGCTGGGGGGGCTTGAGGCGCGGCCTCCGGATTGGAGATGAGGCCCATCTCCAGGCTGCGGCGGAAGACTTCGGTCTCGCGGATATTCTGGCCGCTGGCGAGGACGCCGCTTTCGAGCAGGATGGCGTAGACATTGGCGCAGCCCATGCAGCAGAAGTTGAGTTCCAGGCCGTTGCAGACGCGCGACAGCGGCTGCCTCCCGCAGGGAAGCTCGCACAGCCCGCAGGGGAGGCCTGGAGTCATGATCAGTGAGATCCTTGGGACTGCGAGTCAAGGGGCTTGCCGTGCAAATCGAGCATGATGGGGTTGGCGCGCTTGGTGGCCACATAGGCGCCGATGAGAATTCCGAAAAAGACGATAAAGATGAGCGCCAGCAGGTAGGTGACCGGGGCGGGGCGCTTTTTCGGGGTGGAAGCGACGGCGATGCTGTCCGTTGTATTCATGCAAACTCCTTTTCCAAGGCTAACAACCTGGGGTGAAAGTTGAAAATCCTGAAATCCTTCCCTCATGAGCTATACAGGCTGCGGGAAAACTCACTAATAGACTTGCTTTGTAACAAGGGCACGACTTTAGTCGGGCCAAATGCAGCCTATTCAAAATCTCGGCTTTAGCCGCTGCGGCAACGCAAACAACTGAAAAATGTGACAGGGGCTAAAGCCAACCTCTTTTTGCGTCATTTGCGGCCCGACTAAAGTCGTGCCCTTGTTACAAAACCTGCTCTCAAACATTTTTCGCCTTTCTTCGAGTTATTCCGCAGTCTGTAAAGCCCATCCATCATTTTCTGTCATCCGGCACGACTAAAGTCGTGCCCTTTCAAAACACTACTTTGACTACGGGAAGCTAAGGCTTTCCGGCGCCCGTGGCGGAAGGCATAGGGGCGATAAATGTTTCGTCCAGCGCGGCGTCCTTTTGCGCGGGGACCATGTGAGTGAGGATGCGGAAGCGATTGACGCCCGGTACGAGGCCAGCGGCGGGGGCGACCACATCGAACTCACTCTGCGTGGTCTCGCCTGGGGTGAGCGCCAGGGCGTTCTCCGCGCCGTTCAGGCCGGTGATTTGCGCGCCTTGCAGGCCATCGACCGCGAGGGTCAGCGTAGCTTCGGATTTGCCGCGATTAGAGGCCAGAATGCGGAATTTGTTGTGAATTGCGCCGTTGGCGCCGACGGTGTACAGCACGGCGCGGTTGGGCATAATCTGCACCAGCACCGGCTGCCTCATGCGAATGACGATGGTCAGCGCGGAGGCGTAGGCCAGCAACAGCAGAAAGACGGCCACGCGTTTGCCGTCGCGCAGCCCCATGCGGCTCAACAAGGAGCTTCCGGCAGCCACTCTTTCGCCTTCATCGCCCCAGGCGTAGTGAATCAGCGTCGGCTTGCCCAGCCGCCCGCGAATGGTGGAGCAGGCGTCGATGCACTCTCCGCAGTGGGTGCATTCGATTTGGTGATTGGAGCCGCGAATATCGATGTTCATGGGGCAGATGCTCACGCACTTGGCGCAGCCCATGCACTCTTCGGCGGGATCGCGATAGCGTACGAGCAGGGTATGGCGGTCGGCGAGCATTCCTTGCAGATAGCCGTAGGGGCAGATCGCCTTGCAGAAGGTCTGGCGGAGGAAGGCGAAGTCCAGAAAAGTGACCAGCGTGACGGCCGCGCCGCAGATGCCGCCGACGGTGCGGAGGTCGAGCGAGAGCAGGCGGTGAAGCAGATCGGCGGGAGGAACGAAAAAGGCAATGAAGATGAAGGAAAAAAAGACCGCGGCGGGAAGCAGCAGAAGGTACACCAGCGCCTTGGTCAGAAACCCGCGCGCACCGATGCCGAGGCCGTAGAACTTGCGGTTGACGCGGCGTTGGATGCCGGCTTCCAGCGAGCAGGCGGCCTCGCTGAAGATCATCTGCGGGCAGAGGTAGCCGCAGTAGATGCGCCCGTAGAGCATAGCCATGGCGGCGATCAGCACCATGAGAAACATCAGCGAGAAGAAGATAATGGCGAACTCGCTGACCCACAGCTCGGCGCCGAAGAAGTAAAAGCGTTTGGCGGGAATATCGAAGCGGACCACATTGAGGAGCGGAAGAAAGATGAAAACGATCACGCAGAAGAGTTGAACGGATTTGCGCAGGCGGTGAAACTTCGTTCCCGGAAGAGTGATTCGGGCGTTGGACGCCGCTTTGTTTTGATTTACAACTGTGGTCATTTTCTGCCAGCCTCTACTGGAAGGTCATATTGCGCATGTGACAGTGCATGACGTGGGGAGCCAAAGCGCCGCGATAGATCAGCAGGATTCCCATGGCCGTGACTGTGATTGCTGAAATGGCGGTGCCCCAACGCGCCAGTTTTCGGGTGGCGGCGGAGGAGCCGATGCCGATGGCGATCAGAGCCACGCTGGTGCCCATGCCAAAGGCCAGCAGCACCATCGCCCCACCCAGAGCGGTGGCGGCGCCCAGTGCGCGCATCAGCGCCGCATAGACCAGGCCGCAGGGAAGAAAGCCCATCAGCAGGCCCAGCGCAAATTTGCTGAATGCCGTGCGGGACGAGATGAGTTTTCCGACGGGGCGAAGGAAACGTCCGGGCATGGCAAAGCCGCGCCCAACGAGATTTCCGAGCCTGCCCGGCGTCAGGCCGAAGAGAACCAGGCCAGTGAGCAGCATGGCGATGCCGGAGATGATCGCTGCCGCATTCTCCACACCGGCAAGATGGCCGACGAAGCCGAGCGTTCCGCCGGCAAAGCCGGAGATGGCGCCCAGCAGCATATAGGTCAGCGTGCGGCCTGCGTTATAAGCCAGATGCAAGCCCAACAGCGGCCGCCGTCCTGCTTCGGAGTTCGCCGAGACGCTATACGTCAGCACAATTGGCCCGCACATCTGCACGCAATGCAGGCTGCTGACGAAGCCCAGCACAAGGACGAGATAGAAGTCGTTGGGAGTCATGGCCGTCCCTGGGCAAGGCTCTCTGCTTTGACTGGGCTATCGCCGGGCTGGCCGTGCTTCAGCTTGGGATTGAGTCCCGGAACGCTGACGCACACGCGGTGGTAGTTGAAGCGCTGCATGGTGATGGCGTGGGAGGGGCATCGAGAGGCGCACAGGCCGCAGCGGATGCAGGAGGTTTCGTCTTTCAGCATCACGCCGCCCAAGCTGCTGAGCTGCGCGCGGTCAATCAGCGCCAACTCCGCCTGAGAGACGCCGAGCAATCCAGCAACCTGCTCGCATCCCTCCTGCGTAGCGCAGATCTCCGCCAATCCCACCAGACGGATCAGATCCTGGGGGCAAACATCGACGCATCCGGTGCAGGCCACGCAGATGCCGGTATCGAAGACCGTGTTGACGTTGCAGCGCAGGCAGCGCGAGGCCTGCGCGCGCGCCACTTCTTCTGGAAAAACTTCTTCGACGATCTGCAAGGACGAGACGCGGTCGGCGGGCTGCAAAACCGGCGGGGCAACGCGGCGCAACTCTTCCCAGCCTTCGCGCATGGTATAGGCGGCCGGCTCCCACGAAGCCTGCACGGTGACCTCGGTGCGCGTGCCGCGCAGATAGTCGTGCATGGAGCGGGCGGCGGTATGCGCCGAGGCGATGGCGTTGATGAAGAGACGCGGGCCGTGCGCAATATCGCCGCAGGCGAAGACGTCGGGGGCGGTGGACTGGTAGGTCTCCGGGTCCACCTTGATCAGGCCGCGATTCTGCTCGACGCCGTCGGCAGGGTCAAGGAAAGACAAATCCGAGGTCTGGCCGATGGAGAAGATGATGGTGTCGGCGGCGATCTCTTCGATGCGTTCTTCGTCAAAGGTGGGGTTGAAACGCCGGTTTGCATCGAAGACGGAAAGGCACTCGACGGTGCGCAGGCCAGTGACTTTGCCGTTCTGGCCCAGGATTGCGCGCGGCCCGCGGGAGTTGTGCAACACCAGGCCTTCCTCGGCTCCTTCATGCACCTCGATGTCGTCGGCGGGCATCTCCGCGCGGCTCTCCAGGCAGACAACATGGACCTCTTTGTCGGCGCTCATGCGGACGGCGGAGCGGGCCACGTCGTAGGCCGTGGATTCATTGCTGTGCATCTCGGCAGCGACGTCATCCATGTCAAAGGGACGCACGGCGGAGCGGGCCACGTCGTAGGCTACGTTGCCGCCGCCAATGACCACGATCTTTTTGCCCACGGGCAGGGGCGTGCCCTCGTTGAAGGCGCGCAGGAAATCCATGCCGTCGTAGACGCCCTGGAGATCGGCGCCGGGAAGATCGAGCTTTCTGCCTTTGGGCAGGCCGATGCCGATGAAAATCGCTTTGTAACCCTGGGCGCGCAGGCTGGCGATGGTGAAGTCGCGGCCCAGGCGCTGATTGCACTTCAACTCGACGCCGAGCGAGAGAATGGCGTCGATCTCGGCCATCACCAGTTCGCGCGGCAAGCGGAAGACGGGAACGCCGACGGTGAGCATTCCACCCGGCTTGGAGTTGGCTTCAAAGACGGTAACTTTGTAGCCCAGTTCGGTCAGGTCGTGGGCCACGGTGAGGCCAGCGACGCCCGCGCCCACCACGGCGACGCGTTCGTAGTCGCCGCGATTGGGCAGCATGTCCTGGTTGCAGCCTTCACGGTAGAGGCGGAAGTCTCCGCTCTCGGGGCCGAACTGGCTGGTGACGAAGCGCTTGAGGGCGCGAATGGAGACAGGCGCATCCACGCTGCCGCGGCGGCAGTTCGCCTCGCAGGGCGCGCCACAGACCCGTCCGCAGATGGATGCGAACGGGTTGGTGGCGCGCGCTATGCGATAGGCGTCCTCGTCGCGGCCTTCCGCGATCGCGTTCACATATCCGCACGCATCGGTATGCACAGGGCAGGCGTCCTGGCACTTGACCATCTCCATCCAGTAGCCTGCTCCGCCGATTACGTCGAATTGCTTGCTTGAATGCGCCATGTTTGCTTCTATTCCTCTTGGTGCGGCTTCTTGAGCAGGAAGACGACCAGAATGATCAGGTAAATCGCGATCATGGCCGCTACTGCATACATGAAGGTGTCGGCGGTTCCGGTGACGGCGTTGAGTTGCTGAACCAGAGTTCCGCGGTCGGGATGGTTGACCTCGCCGTTCATGAAAACGATGAGGTAGACGGTCATGGCGATGGTCAGCACGGGAAAGACAAACTTCAGGAATCCGGGTACATCGGTTCCCTTGCGCTCCGTGATCCATCCGCCGGCATATTCTTTGAGTTCAGATTCGGGTTTTTCGGGCATCAGGGCCTCCGCGGCGCTTGGGCGCCGTTGGTTGGCGGTTCAGCTTCTAACATGCGGTACTTCGGGTCTTCGCTGCTCTTGCCCAGATAGCCGTCTTTCAAGGAGCGGAGGAAGAAAAACACCGCTCCTCCGGCCATCAGGGCAAACAGCAGATAAGCAAAATACACGCTCGGATACGTTTGGTCAGCCATGACTGAACCTCACTTCTCGTAGTCGTTATCGGGACGCCAATCCTTGGCGCGGCCGCGTGTCTGCAGGTAGGCGATCAGGTCGCTCAACTCCTGGGGATTGTCGGCAATCCACGGGAAGGGAGGCATGATCGAGCCGGGCACCAAATCCCGCGGATTGCGGAAGTGCGCGGTGTGCCACTGCGTGTTGTACTTGCCGCCAACGCGGGCAAGGTCGGGTCCGGTGCGCTTGGTTCCGAAGGTCTGGCGATAGTCGTAGACGAACTCGTCAGGCGTGGAAACCGGCGCTTTTACGCCCTTCCAGCCGGAGCGGGCTACATCGGAAGCCAGGGTGCGGACCTGCTGCGTATGGCAGTACTTGCAGCCCTCGCGGATATAGATGGCGTACCCGCGCTTTTCCTGGTCGGTGTAATCGACCAGCTTGCCGGTCGGCCCCTTGGAGGCATCGTGGTTTTCAAATGGCTTGCTCCAGCTCTTGTCGATCAGGGGCGGGGCCACGGTGGTCAGCAGTCCGCCGAGGAAGAACAGCACCAGGGCGGCCGCTACAAACAGAATTGCATTGGAATCGGTCTTGCGCAGCATACTCTCTCCCTTCGCCTACGCGCGCGCAGGCGCGGCCTCGGCGCGGCCGCTGTTCACCGCGGTCGCCATGATGTTGTAGAGGAACGACACGATTCCCGAGAAGATGAGAATTCCCGACAGGAAGCGCACGGTCCAAACCGGCTTCAGCGCCACTACCGTGTCGATGAACGGGATGGAGGGATCGTTCCACTGCAATCCTTGCCAAACGCCGCCCAGCCACAGGGCGGTGAACATGCCCAGGCCGCCGATGAGGAAGAGCCAGTAGCTCCAGTTGGCCACGGCCTCCGAGTGCAGCTTGGTGTTGAAGATGCGCGGAATGGTGTGGTAAACACCGGCCATGGCGATGAACGAGAAGGTGCCCAGAACCGCCATGTGCGCGTGTCCGGGAATCCAGTCGGTCTTGGAGACGATGGCGTTGACCGAGCGCAAGCTGTGCATCGGACCCTGGAAGCAGGTGAGCAGATAGAAGATGGTGCCGGTCATGAGGAACTTGAGCGACACATTATCGCTCAACTGATGCCACTGGCCCTTCATGGTGGCGATGAAGTTATAGACCACCGCCCAGACGGGAATGATGAGCATCAGCGAGAAGACGATGGAAATCGTCTGCAGCCACTGCGAGATCGGCCCATGCAGCATGTGGTGGGCGCCTGTCCAGACATAGACGAAGGCCAGCGACCAGAAGCCGACCATGGAGAGCTTGTGGCTGAAAAGAGGTGTGTTCGAAGCCCTGGGAATGAAGTAGTACGCAATGGCCAAACCGGCGGGGGTGAAAATCAGACCCACCGCGTTGTGGGTGTACATCCAGTTCAGGTTGGCCTGATTGGTGCCGGTCATGCCCGGAAGCAGGGTGGCGAAGTTGCCGGTCAAGTAGACGAAGGCCGTCCACAGGATGGTGCCCATCAAATACCAAGTCGATACATACATCTGCTGGTACTTGCGGGTGGCGATGGTGGCGAAGATATTGAAGCCGAACATCACCCACGCGACCACAACGAGGCAGGAGATCCAGAAGGGCAGATCAGCGTACTCCAGGCCCTTCTGATAGCCGCCCAGCAGGGTGACCACGGCGCTGAGAATAATGATGTTCCACAGAATACCCGTGGCGACGCCCAGCTTCTCGCTCCACAGCTTGACTCCGCAGAGGCGGGGAACAAGATAGTAAGTAAGGCCAATATCCGCCGCGAGCAGCCAGCCGAAGAGCATTCCGTTGACGTGCAGGGGGCGCATACGCCCGTAGGTGAAGTACTGAATCGAGCCGAGGAACTCCGGCCAGACGAATTTTGCCGCGATAATCAATGCGACAATGCCGACGATACAGAAGTATCCTACCGCGCTCAGCAGGAAGACCTTCACCGTGGTGTCGGTGTGAATCTCCTGCGTGGCGACCGCGGCGGAACTGTTACTGCCCGGTTGTAGTGCCATTACAGCCTCCTGAAAGTGTTTTCCACTCTCACTTCTGGATTTGGTTCAGACTGCGAATGAAGTTGACAATGTCACCGACCTGATCCTGCGTCAGGCCGTAGTCCATCCACGAGGGCATGGCTGTGCCCTCCACGCCGTAAGTTACCGACTCAAGGAGGCGCCGATCCGTAGCATGTTGAATGAATGCGGAGTTACGCAGGTTGCGCGGACGCGGCGACATATCGCGCGAGTTCGGTCCCCTGCCGTCGGCCTTGCGTCCGTGGCAACCGGTGCAGCGTTGCAAGAAGATGTGTTCGCCCCGGCCTACCGACTCAGCGGACATCGGCACCGGATTCTTTTCAGGCACGTTGCGGGCCTTCAGCGTGCGCTGCGGCTCGTGTACGTAGGTTTGCCAGATATAGTCAAAGACGCCCGCTCTCTGCTCGTCGCTGAGGGCCTTTCCCCAGGCGGGCATGGAGGTTCCGGGCACGCCATCGCGGATGGAAGCCAGGAAGCGCTCCCTGGGCTTGGAGGCCATGAATTCGGCGTGGGTGAAGTCGCGCGGCGCAGGGTCCAGATAGATGGCGCTGATGCCGTGGCCATCGCCTTTTTCGCCATGGCAGCGGGCGCAGAGCGTCTTGTAGGTGTCGGCCGCGCTCATCGCCGGAGGCGGCGTGGTGCGGGTCAGCAGATAGGCCGCCATATCCTGGAAGTCGGCGTCCGGCAATCCGAAGGCCGGCATATTCGAGTCCGGCACACGGGAGCGCGGGCTGCGGAAGTGGGCCATCAGCCAATCCTGGTCGCGGATCAGGCCTTCGTAGGACAAATCAGGCGAGATACCGCCGTCCTTGTCGCCCAGCTTGTGGCAGGAGAGGCAGGCATAGCCCTGGATCAACTGCTCGCCGCGCGCGGCTGGCGTGGTGGCGGCTGCCGCCAGGGCGGCATTGACGCTCTCCGGAGCCGGCGTCTCGGTCTTGGCCTGGAAGCGGAAGAAGTCCACCGGAGATTCGTCGAGGCTGGCGCCGCGGCGGCTCTTCAAGAAGATCACAATCGCCTTGCGGTCCTCGTCGCTCAGCTTGAACTGCGGCATGATCGACGTCGGCGAATAAGCGCGCGGATTGACGGTATGGCCCCAGAGGTAGTCGAGCTTGCGCTCCTTGCCCACTTCGGTCAGATCCGGACCCAGCGTGCCGGCGGAGAGGCCTTCAATGCGATGGCAGCCGAAGCAGCCCGTCTTGAAGAACAACTCTCGGCCTTTGGCCACTAGTTGCGTTCCGGCAAAGTCTTTGCCGGTGTGGCAGCGCGCGCAGTTGGCCTGCATGAACTCCTTGCCGGTCACATGCGGCGCGTTCTCCTTGCTCCAATCCGATTGCGTGGTGTAACCCAGCATGGGAGTCGGCCAGAAGGGATCGTTGCCGTGCGCGTCCTCTGCCGTCAGGCCGCGTCCCTGGCCGTCGTGGCAGGTGGTGCAGCCGAAGTCGGAGAACTTGTGGCGCCGCTCCCAGCGGCCGTTTTTGAAGACATCGCCCATCGCCTCGGAGTAGGGATGGCTGCGCAGCGGTTCATTCTGCCCAGTGAAGCGCGGGTCGTCCACCGCGATGTGGCAGCTCTCGCAGCGGTCGATGCGCTTCTCGCCGAAGGCCGTCACGATGGTCTGCTCGATCTTGGGCGTGCGCACTTCGAGAGCGGCGCGTTCGGCGGGCGACTTTGCCTGCGCCAGCGCCTGATGAAAGTAGGCGGTTTGGTCGTCCTCCCAGCGGCTGTGGGACTGCTCGTAGACCACGGCGCCGGAGCCGATCAACACCAGTAAACTTACCACGGCTAAAGCCAATCGCATATCTGAAACTCCTCAGAACGGGCTTACGAACTGCCAGTTCGCGCCGCGGAAAAATGTGCCAATCACAATCAGGAAGATGTTCGCAATCACGAAGGTCAGAAAGAGGGTATTTGCCAGAAAACGCTCCCGCGCAAACCACCTTCCGACGCCCGCCTTGCCCCGGTCGATATAGGGAACCAGCAGCAGAAGAAGCAGCTCAATGCCGGGAACGCCGATGCCGCCCCAGAAGGCCGAATAACTGACCTGCTCCTGCAATCCCAGGAAGTACCACGGCGCCTTGGCCGGGTTGGGCGGATGCATGACGTTGACCGGCTGCTCCAGCGGCGCGTTGAAGTAGTAGGAAACCGCCATGACGCCGGCGATGGTCAGCAGCAGGACGAACAGCTCGGCAATGAGCAGATTCGGCCAACTCCAGACCGTATCCTCCTTCAACGCTCCGATCTTGATCAGCGGGCCGCGCACCAGGCCCTGAATGGCGAAGCGGCGGGCTGGCGCGGATTGCGGCGCAGCGTTTCCAGCGGCCACCAGCACCGGCTCCTCGACCGCGATGGAAACCTCCGGAGCTTGCGGAGCGTCAGCGGCAGGCTCAGGCTTGGCCAAGCCGCCGTCCTTGCGGATGCGCCAGAAGTGCAGCGCCACAAAGGTCGTCAGAACCGCCGGCAGCACCACCACGTGCAGCACATAGAAGCGCAGCAGCGCCTCCTGGCCCACGTTGGCGTCCCCCAGCAGCATGAACTTGAGGCTCTTGCCGATGATCGGCGCATAACCGGCAATCGAGGTGCCCACGGTGATGGCCCAGAAGGCCAACTGATCCCAGGGCAGCAGGTATCCGGTAAAGCTGAGGAAGAGCGTCAGCAGAAAGAGCACCACGCCCAGCACCCAGTTGAACTCGCGCGGCTGCTTGTAGGAGCCGGTGAAAAAAACGCGGCACATGTGCAGAAAGACGCAGGCCACCATGGCGTGCGCCGCCCAGCGGTGCATATTGCGCAGAATCACGCCGAAGGCCACCGAACTGCGCAGATCCAGCATCCGGTCGTAGGCCTGCGTGGTGGACGGCACATAGTAGAACATCAGCAGGATGCCGGTGATCGTGAGGATGCAGAAGAGGAAGAAGCTGATCAGCCCCAGCCCCATCGTGTAGGTGGGACGCAGCGCCTGACGGCTCACCCTGACCGGCTGAATGTGCAGGAAGAAGTTGGTGAACCCGGTTGCGGCCCGGCCACGGTCGGAGGACGGCAAGGGGTTGCGGAAGACGGACTTCCACACATTCCTGGGGAAATCCATCAGGGAGTTCCCCTTCGCTTTGGTTTCGTTGCTCATACGCTCAGGTAGGTCCCCATCTGGATTTCGTTGTCCTTGTCCACTTCGAGCTCGCCGCTAGGGGTGAGCGAAACTTGATACCAGGCCAGAGCCTTGGGCGCCGGTCCGCCGGTCACGTTGCCGTCCACGTCAAACTGCGAGCCGTGGCAGGGGCACTGGAAGCCGGTATCCGTGGCCGCGACAATGCAGCCCAAATGCGTGCAGGTGGTCGAGATCGCCGCCACTTTGTTGCCCTCGCGCACAATGCACACCCGCTTGGGGTCAATGGCGATGCGCGCGCCGGCGGGGAACTCCTCCGGGCGGCCGATGCGGAAACGGTTCGGCTCCCCGTAGGTGGCGCGCGGTTTCATGAAGATGAAACCGGAAAACGCCCCGGCCAGCGCCGAGCCGCCAATGCTTAGGCCGCTCAACCAGCCCAGAAAGCTGCGTCGCGTGACCTGCTCTCCGGCCTTTTCCGGCTCACACTTCTTTGCTGCTGAACACATTTTGCTGCTCCTTCATTCATGTACTGGCCGAATGTAGCGCCGGTCTCCAGACCGGCTGTCGTGCGGGCGGCCTCGCCCGCACTTGTTCGATGGTTACAATTGTGATGGCGAACGGGGTGGAATCATCTGCTCCTTGCGCGCCTCCGCGGGGGTATCCTTCGTCAACTCCAAAAACTCCGCCATCGACACCGGCTTCGCTTCTGCCTCTTCCGGCTCTTTCCGCTCCGCCAGGTCGGACCAGAAGACCTGGTACTTCACATCTTCAAAATTCCGGAACTGGTGATAGCGAACCGCCCAGATGAAGATCAGCAAGGCGCTGGCCCCCATCAGCAAACTGGCGGCAATGGCGATCCAGGTCAGTTCCATACACGCGGCCTCGATTCAAAGCGGAGCAAATGGACCGTAAAAGTCCAAAAAGGAATTTAGAGATAAATTAGTGCCGTGAATAAACGGTCGTCTGTGACGCCGAACACATGCCGGTGTGACGAATTGCCGCAGGCCATCCGGGTGTTTTTATCGTGGGTAAGAGGCCCGGATCGGAGCGGGAGTTTTCAAATCCAGGCGCGGAGAGGCGAGACGAAATAGCCGGTGAGCGAGGAGGAATATATTTGGAACAAATGTGCATAAAATTGCACACAAAGGAAATCATTCATCTCGCAAGTAGCAGATTTCATTGATTTATTGTTTGGCGAACGGATTGCACAAATAAAAGAGAAATCTTTGAGTGGCGGAACGGTTTGTTGCTAAACCGCCAAGAAGTATGATCACTGATGCGGATTAAATGCGCCCCACTCCCCCGGGCGCGTACGCAGTGGACCATAACCTGAAAGGAACACCATGACGAGTACTGCGAAAAATCTTCTTGTGCTTTGCCTTCTGGCATTGCCGACTGTTGCCTTGGCCGATGTTTATCAGCTCACCCCGCCGCCTGATATGCGTATCGATACCTTCACGACCCAGAGTGGCCTGACTTTGGTTGGCACCGTGGAAACGATTGGCGATGCGCCAGGTACAGGCTGTTATTCGGCGGAATGCCCCTATGCCGAGACGCTCACATTCTCTTCGGATGCTCTTGGTTTTACCATCACAGGAAATACCGCCGCGGATCCTAATACCTATTCATATATCTATCTTTCCGGCGGCTACGTGTCTGGCTCTTATCTTTCCCCAGGGGGCGGCGAAGTCGGTATCGAGTATTCGGTGACATCGGACAATCAAGCGTTGTGGACAGCACTGGAGCAGGAAGGCGCTCCCTATGTAGGCGGCACGGATAGCCAGCCTGCCACCAATCTGCCCTACGGCACTCTGATGGTGCTGGATTTGCATAATTCCGGCACGGGTGATGCCCTTGCCGATATGACGCCAGCGCCGCCGACAACCGTGACTCCCGAGCCAGCTACGTTGACTCTTCTGGGCAGCGGCCTGTTGGCTGGGTTGCTTCGCAAAAAGCTTGCAAGAAATAAGATGTAAAGTGTTTTAGTAACGCCGGCCAGAGGGGGATTCTGGCCGGCGTTCCGTTTCGGGCTAGGGTTTGATTTCGGACTTTTCAAATCGAATTTTGAGCGGAGACGGCGCCAATGTGGGGTTGGCTAGTTATCCTGGTGTTCAAGCATCCGTGGTGCAAAACATGGCGGGACCGTTCTCCGATTACGGCGCAGGCTGGTATTCCATTGGTCCCGCGCGCGGGTGAGGATGTTCGGTGTGCATGTGTGGGAGTTCGGGGTGTTCGTGCCGGAAGCAGTGCGCGGTTGCGCAGTTGTTCGTTTCCGTCCACCCACGCCCATCGGCGACTCGATTCAAAACCAAAAAGGAAAAAAAGGAATTGTTATGAGACTGAGAAACATTTTTGTGTGTCTTCTGCCTGTTCTCTTGCTGGTAAGCGGAGCGTTTGCCCAAAACAACGCGATTCCCACCGTTGCTGAAAACAGTCCATACGTCTCATATATTCATGGGACGGGCGTGGATGGCGCGTACAATGCAAGCACACAAGTCTTTTCCATGTCCGGCTCTCTATCCTATTTTTATTTTCCGGCGAAGACGTTGTTTTGCAGTCCGGCTAGCAATCCGAATTGTCCGGCGCCGTCGCTGTCGGTGGCTGTCCAAGTGGATAACAACGGGAATCTTGTCGGCGGGAATCCCGTTTCAGGGCAGCCAGACCTGGTCGTGACCGGCCAGATCACCTCCGGGGGTGTTACTTATACTTCTCCGCTGCTGACCGGCAAGATCACTCAGTTTTTCTATGACGGATCGAGCCTTTCAGATAATTTTGCATTTCGTTTTGCAGTAACCGGCGGATCGATGGCTTCTCTCTACTTGAATACGCCGAGTTTGAATAATGATTTGTGGATGACATTGAACTTGGAAGCGGTGTCGGGTACAACAGATTTTCAGGGCACATTTGGTTCGAGTTTCGGCGGCGAAATCAAGGGCAATATTTACAGCACGCCTGGGAAGTGTTTTGGAACGATCGGCGACTTTGTTTGGAACGATCTGAATAGCAACGGCATTCAAGATGCAGGCGAACCCGGCCTGAACGGCGTTACCGTCAATCTATACGACAATCAGAACAATCTTCTGCAAACAACCGTGACCGCGGCGGGACCCACGGGTTCGCAGCTCGGCTACTATCAATTCTCCGGCGTATGCGCCGGCACATATACTGTTAAAGTTGATGAAACAACTCTGCCCAAGGGGTCAAATGGCAAGATAGATTTTGCAGAGACGACTCCAAACGCACCGGGCAGCACGACAGCCAATGACAGCAATCCGAATCCTTCGACAGTAACTCTCGCCACCAATGACAGCAGCGATGAGACGATCGATTTCGGTTATGTCGGCTTGCAGGGGGCCATCGGCGATTACGTTTGGTACGACGCGAATCAAAACGGCCTTCAGGATGCCGGAGAACCGGGCATCAATGGCGTCACAGTCAATCTGTATGACAGCACCGGGACGAATCTACTGGCTACGACAACAACGGCCTACGGCGGTCCCAATAATGTCAACGGCTACTATCAGTTCACCGGGCTGAGCGCGGGCAGTTATGTCGTGGTGGTGGATTCAACGACTTTGCCACCGAATTACACTCCTACCACCTCCTTTGCCGGCAGTAATACCGCCATTGACAGCAATGGCAGTCCGGCAGCCGTGACTTTGGCCACCGATTCCAGCGTTGATGAGACCATCGATTTCGGATATGTCTCTCCGTGCAACGGGACGATAGGCGACTTTGTCTGGCACGATCTCAATCAAAATGGAATTCAAGATACCAGTGAGCCAGGCATCGGCGGCATTACGCTGGACCTATATAATGCCTCGAACACGCTGATCCAAACCGCGATCACCAACGGGAGCGGCAATTATCTGTTCAGCGGCCTGTGCGCCGGCGACTACACGGTGACCGTGGTCAGTTCGACGCTGCCGCCGAATTTCACGCCGACAACTTCTCAGGCGCCGGGCAGCACCACCGCCAACGACAGCAACGGCAGTCCGGCTCCCGTAGTACTGACTACGGACAGCAACAACAATGTTGTCTCGGACTTGACGATAGACTTCGGGTATGTTTCGCCCTGCAACGGCGCAATTGGCGACTTCGTTTGGTATGACGCGAACGGAAACGGCATCCAGGACGCGGGCGAACCGGGCATCGCCAATGTTACAGTGAGTCTGTATAACTCGCAGATGACCCTGTTGAATGCCACCACGACGAACAGTGTTGGCTACTATCAGTTCACCGGATTGTGCGCGGGCACCTATATTGTTCAGGTGACGCCGCCGGCCGGTTATTCCGCGACGACAGTCAATGCGTCGGGCAGCACCACGGCCAACGATAGCAATCCGAATCCTTCCACAGTCGTCCTCTCCATCACCGACAGCAATGGCGACATCACCAATGACGAAACCATTGACTTCGGCTTTGTTCTGCCGGCACTCTCAGTCACATGCGCATCAGTGACAACGGGCGAGGTAGGGGTTGCCTTCGACAGCGGCCCGATGACAGTGACGGGCGGCCTTGCTCCCTACACATTCTCAGTGGTGGGTACGCTTCCCGCGGGCTTGACGCTGAATACCTCCACCGGAGAGGTGACGGGAACACCGACGGCAACGGGATCGTTTTCGGTTCAGGTAACTGACTCGGTTGGAAATGTCAGCATGGGCACGTGCCTGATTACGATCATCGCTGGGCCTTCTTTGACTTGCTCCTCGGTGACGAGCGGTGAAGTGGGCATCGCCTTCAATAGCGGCGCGATGACGGTGACCGGCGGGACTTCGCCTTACACCTTCTCGGTGGTAGGTACGCTTCCTGCCGGCTTGACGCTGAATGCATCGACGGGCGCGGTGACGGGCACGGCGACGGCGGCGGGTTCGTTCTCCATCAAGGTCGTGGACGCGAACGGCGTAGCGGCGACGGGCACTTGCCTGATCACGATCATCGCCGGGCCTTCTTTGACTTGCTCCTCGGTGACGAGCGGTGAAGTGGGCATCGCCTTCAATAGCGGCGCGATGACGGTGACCGGCGGGACTTCGCCTTACACCTT
>CAYVGW010000056.1:0-1622 GCA_964450895.1 uncultured Occallatibacter sp.
TGCTCGCTGTCGATGGGCAGAATCGGGACGTTGCGCTCGCGGGCGGCGCGGGTGAGGATTTCGCCGGCCGCGACCATGCACTCCTTGTTGGCCAGGCCGATGGGCTTGCCGGCGAGGATGGCCGCGTGGGTGGCTTCCAGGCCGGAGACGCCGACGATCGCCGAGACGACGAAATCGGCATCGGGGAGCGTGGAGCAGGCAACGGTGCCGGCGGTGCCGTAAACGACTTCGATCTCGCCGGCATCGGCATGGCGCAGCAGTTGCTTCATCTGCCCGGCCAGCTCTTCAGTGGCCATGGAGACGATCTTGGGCCGCCAGCGCAAGGTCTGCGCCAGAGCCTCATTGAGGTTGCGCCCGGCGGCCAGCGCGACGACCGAGTAGCGCTCCGGGAACTGCTCGACGATGGAGAGGGTGCTCTGGCCGATGGAGCCGGTGGAACCGAGAATGGCGAGTTTTTTCATATGAGTCAACTAAGTTTACTAAAAGAACTCGGGCCAGCGCTGCCGACCATGGAGTACAGAAGCAATTTGCACTTCCTCGCCCTGAACTCTGTAGGCGGCAATATAGGAGGTTCCAGGGATGACCAGTTCACGTGTGCCCGGTACGCGCCCAACTCTGCCGGAAAAGGGAAAGTTGATAAGTCGGTTGACGGATTTCTGGATTCGGCGCGTGATCTCGCGCGCAGCCAAGAGACTGTCCCGCGCAATGTAATCGCGGATTGAATCGAGATCAGAGATTGCGGTAGGCGACCAACGAATCATCATTTTGGCGCGGGCAACTCATTCTCCGTGCCCCAACTATCCATCCACTCCATTACGCGTTCATTCGAGACGCCCTGTCCGGCATCCAACTCCGCCAGACCTGCTCGAATGTGCTTGTGTTCCCAACTATCGGGTGCAAAGTACATGGAGATGACCTCTGCGGCCACATCGGAGACAGGTTGCTGACGATCATCCGCCAAAGCCGCCAGACTCGCTTGAACCGCTGAATCGAGTTGAACAAGAATTGTTGTTTGCGGCATAGAAAACCCTCTTCGTATATTATGCGCCTATCTTGCAGCAGCCTGTTTGGCCGACGACAGCATCTCCCGCCGGAGAATGGCGTTCATGCGTGATTGATAGCCTCGTCCGTGAGACTTCAGCCATTCCAAAACATCCTTGTCCAGGCGCGCGGTGACGATCTGTTTAACTGGACGATAGAGGTGGCCGCGTGTGTGCGGGGTCATAGCCTACTCCTCATCGGTCAGGACGGGAATATCGCTGGTGTCGATCTCGCTGTCAGGCCGAACCGCAAGCGCCTTCAGATTCGCCCGCTGCGCATCGGTCAGCGGAGGCAAGGTTTCCAATGTGGTTCTAACCATTTTCGTTTTCATGGCGCCGCCTTTCCTTGGGTTCGGCTTGACGTGCGGAGATGATGCGAATCACATAGTTTAAGAATCTGGGAAACCATCTCTCAGGGGCTAAAGCCCAAGCAAATTGGGTGCATCTAGCGGCACGGCTGAAGCCGTGCCCTTTCAAAACATCGGCTTTGAGCCAAGGATTCTTGAACAACTATCCGCGTGCGACACTCCCTGTTCCCTGATCCCTAATCCCTGTTCCCTGATCCCTAATCCCTGTTCCCTG
>CAYVGW010000056.1:1722-23237 GCA_964450895.1 uncultured Occallatibacter sp.
TCCCTGTTCCCTGATCCCTAATCCCTGTTCCCTGATCCCTAATCCCTGTTCCCTGTACTTCACAGCCAGGAATGGATGACCTGGGCGTACCACAGCACGGGGGCGGCGAGCAGCAGGGCGTCGATGCGGTCGAGGACGCCGCCGTGGCCGGGGAGCAGGGAGCCGGAGTCCTTGACGCCGGCCGAGCGCTTGAGGGCGGATTCAGCCAGATCGCCCACTTGGGCGGCGATATTGATGATGACGGCCAGGCCCAGCCAGTACCAGGTGTCCTCCGGGAAAGAGAGCCAGACTTTGTCCCACTGAGTGACCAGAAGATGCGCCAGGCCGAGCAGGATTCCGGTGGCCGCCAAGCTGCCGGCGACGGAGCCGAGGGTTCCCTCCCAGGTTTTATTGGGGCTGAGCGAGGGGGCCATCTTGTGGCGTCCCCAGGCGCGGCCAACGTAGAGGGCAGCCGAGTCTCCAGCCCAAACCACGCAGAGCAGGAAGGCGACCAGCGAGGGTCCATTGGACTCCTCGCGCAGGCTGGGTAGCGTGATGAGCGTGGTTCCGATGTAAAAGAAGCAGAAGATGGCGGTCGAAGCGTCTGCCAGCATCGATTCAACCGGCCGGAAGAAAGCGCAGTAGACGAGCAAAGCCAGACTGAGAACGACCAGCACGGCCGCCGTCTGATCCCGCTGATTCCAAATGAGATGGCAAGCGAAGAGCGCCAGAATAGCCACCAGCACGGCGACGCGCGGCGGATGAGCGCCGGAGGTCTCCGCCAGGCCGAGAAACTCCCAGGCAGCAAGCGCCGCCACGGCGGCCACCGCCAGCGAAAAAGGCCAGGACGACTGCGGCCATAAAAAGACCAGAAGCAGCACTACGGGAATCAGGATAAAGGCTGTGAGTACACGTTTCATTCAGGGTTGAGAATACACCGTCAGGGGGTGGGTTGTGTGGACGCGGTGCAGGAACCTGCTGATTCCAAGCAAATGAGAGGGGAAGGCCTGGGAAGTCCTGACATTAGACTCTGGAAGGCCTGTCCCCACGCAGCCAGTGGAGCAGGGCCTCCGCGCCGGTGCGCTGCGCCGGTTGCTCCTGCAGGCGCACCCGGATCAGTTCCGCAAGGCGCTTGACCTTGGTTGCCGGATCTTCCTGATTGGGCGTGCTTTTCTCTTCCGGCATGGGCTTCCCCGCGATAGTTGCAGATTACCTGTGAAGGCTGAGAATCGCACTCAGCTCTCGGTTAGCTTATTACAAATCCGACGGCGCCGTGCTCAGGCGTGCTTGCCGCCGTCCGTGCGCAGCCACTGCAGGAAGGCCGCGGAGCCTCCGCGCTGGGCCATGGCTTCCCTGAGCCGAAAGCGCAACTGTTCCGCGGAGCGCTTGGCGCGGGCCACCGGTTTAATTTGCTTGGGCGCGTCTTCGGCCGTCGTTGCCGTCTGTTCCAATGTAGAGTTTTCCAATGAAAGGTCCCTCATAAAACTACATCGTCAGAAGCTACCAGCGCGGCCATGCCTTCGTCCAGAAAAATTTGCGTCCAGGTGAACCGAGGTAATCAACCCGCCACGAGCGTAATGTGCTCGGGGTTCTCTTCCACCTGACCAACATTTTCGCTCAGGCCTCCGTAGCGGCGCTCACGGCGCTGATAATCGGCCATGGCCTCCAGCAGATGAATGCCCCGAAAATCCGGCCAAAGCCGCTCGGTGACGAAGATCTCCGTGTAGGCGATCTGCCAGAGCAGGTAATTCGACAGCCGCATCTCGCCCGAGGTGCGGATCAGCAGGTCGGGGTCCGGCATATGCGCCGTGTAGAGATGGCGGTTGATCGCCGCCTCGGTGATGTGCTCCGCTCCCTGGTGCTTCTTCTGCATCTCGGTGTACAAGCCGCGGAAGGCGTCCACCAGCTCCGAGCGGCCGCCGTACTTCAACGCCAGAGTCAGGGTCGTGCCGGAGTTGCGCGCCGTCGTCTCCTCGGCCCAGCGCATCTTCTCCTGCACCTCGGCGGGCAGCTCGTGGGTCCGCCCGATGTACTTCATCCGCACGTTGTTGTCCATCATGCGCTGCACGTTGTCTTCCAGATAGCTCTTCAGCAGGCGCATCAGGAAGTTGATCTCGGCGCGGGGACGCCGCAGATCGTTCTCGATGGAAAAGGCGTAGAGCGTGAGCCAAGGCAGGCCGATGCGCGAGGCCGTCTCCATCAGCAACTGAACGCTCCTGGCCCCCTGCTGATGTCCCACAAAGCGCTTCAGCGCGCGATGCCCGGCCCAGCGGCCGTTGCCATCCATGATGATGGCCACATGTTTCGGCAGCGTCTCCGCCTTCAGCGTCGCGAAGACGGCGCGCTCCTCGGCGGTCAGCTCATCAATGCGCAGTGTGGGAACAGGAACCAAAGAATTCGCCTCATTCGTGCCGGACTGCAAAACAGGTAGCGCCGAAAGTACAGGTAGCGCCGGCCTGCTGGCCGGCTGTCGCGTGGACCTCCTGGTCCACGCCGCTCTCTACACCAAATTGATCCGGGCACACGACCCGGTTTACGCCAAAAAGACATAGCGCTGCATTCTCGACCGTAGCATAAGCGCGCAAGCGCCGCAATCGCCCCGATCACAATCGAAAGCCGAAGCGCCCGATGCAGCCGCGTTACGCGACGCGGCGGTGGCCGGCAGCCATGTCGCGTACCGTGCCGTAGAGCAGCGAGCGGTGCAGAGAATCCAACTGGGGCAGCAGCGCCGCAATCTCCGCCAGCAGCGGATCTGCCAGAATCGACGCCACTTCGTCGTCGCGCTGGCTGCGGCTGTCGCGCACCAGTTGACGCACTTCCACGCCCAGCGCCTCGGCCAGCCGGTCCAGCGAACTCAGCGTAGGAATCGCCTTCCCGTTTTCGATCTTCGAGATGTAGGTGCGCGGCACCTGCATTCTGCTTGCCAGTTGGCGCTGGCTCATGTGCCGCGCGCGGCGAATCTCCTTGACCTGCCCGGCCACCTGCAGGCCGGCCTCGGCCGAAGGCTCAATGGGGCGCAGTTCCACAGCAACAGGGCCGGAACGGACGGGTTCCTCAATCTCCAGGGGCCGGTGGCACCTTCTGCACAGGCAGTTGGCTGTCTTGAATTGGGTGAGCCGGCAATCGGCAAATGCGCAGCGCACAACTTCGCGCTCTTCCATGCTGTCGGGGGTGGTCGTCATGGGTGGTGTGCGGAGCGCCAGAGCAGGGCTTCCGCAGTGCTTCTCAGCACCACGATATTTGCTACGATCAACGAGAGGAACCATAATTGTCAAGTGAAAAGTTGGGTTCAGTGCCAACTTTCCCTTATCATACCCCTAGAAAGCCCTAAAAAAACAGGAAAAAAACGAACCAAGTTGAACAACAAAGGAATTTTTCAAAAATGAGCGATTGCACCAGAGACGATGCAATGGACGGCGGGGCGACTTTCGGGCGCGCCCAGGCTTGGCAACTGCTGATCGAGTGGACCACGAGCGAGAGCCTGCGCAAGCACGCGCTGGGCGTCGAGGCCTGCGTAGCGGCGATGGGCGAGGCCGAGGCTGATCGGTTGGGGCTGGCCGGCGCGGAGCGCGACGCGCTGGTCGAGCTGTACGCGGCGACGGCGCTCTTGCACGACTTCGACTACGAGCGCCATCCGACGGCCGAAGAGCATCCCTTCGTCGGCGTGCGCGAGCTGGAGCGGCTGGGCTGGCCGGAGGAGCTGCGCACCGCGATCCTGGGCCACGCGCAGTATAGCGGCGTCCCGCGCCAGACACATTTGGCCAAGGCGCTCTTCGCCTGCGACGAGCTTTCCGGCTTCCTGACCGCCTGCGCGCTGGTCAAGCCGACGAAAGCGATTGCGGATGTGGAAGTGGCCAGTGTGCGCAAGAAGATGAAGGACAAGGCCTTCGCCCGCGGCGTCAACCGTGAGGATATTTTGCTCGGAGTTGTGGAGTTAGGCGTGGAGTTGGATGCGCAGATCGGGTTTTGCCTGGACGCGATGAAGAAGCGGGCGGGGGAGCTGGGGCTATGAGAGGAATGAACTATTTATGCCAGCGCGCTTTAAGCCAGGAACTCAAGACAAGGATCAAAAGACAGAAAAATATCAACAATGTCTTTTTGAATGCCCTATACATCCGTGCATGAAACAGCGCACGACAAAAAAAATGGTTTGGCTTTTTGGGGTTGTATCGAAGTGCTGTCGTTTGTCCTTCATACAACTGAAAGAACGGGGAATCATCCCATACGAAATATTTGACCCGATGTGTTTTTCCCGAAGCATCGTTCCATGAAAGAACATTCTCCGACTGGCAGCCTTGCCCCGAGTAGCTACTAACCCTCGAGCCCTTGACCGTGGCCTCCACCTGAATCCACTTGTCGTAGCCGCGCAGGCGCTCCCAGATTTTGATTAGCATGATGGCTCCATACTGCCACAGCGGGGCTGGAGTTTGCTCAAAATCCATCGATTGCCTGGATTGGAGAAGCTTCGCGCGACCAGCCATCCCAAAAGCCAGCACAGCGCAATCACGGGTGGATAGAGAATCACTGCCCATCGTGGCCCGAATCCGCAGTTCGTGTATAGACGCACCGCCGGCAACACGATGAACATATGCGTCAAGTAAATCTCGTAGCTGATGCATCCACAGGAGCGAAGCCATCCCGTTCCGCGCAATCGCCATGCCGCGTCGTTCTGCGCCTGCCAATGAAAAGCGAGAAGCAGGCAAAGCGAACTTGCCGTCAAAAGCAGCATGTACCACTCGTGAAGAACCGGCCAGATGTACTTGGTCATGCAGAGGGCAGAAAAAATGCCGGATGTTCCCACTGCGCAGAGTGAATAAATCACAGAAGAGCGCATACGTGGCCACCAGCGAGTTATCAGCGCGCCGAGCACTCCAGTAGCGATGGCCGCAAAGCCGGGAAGATAGGCTTTCTCTTGCCATACTTCGCTGCCGCCTGTATGCGTGA
Organism: uncultured Occallatibacter sp.; assembly: GCA_964450895.1. GTDB lineage: Bacteria > Acidobacteriota > Terriglobia > Terriglobales > Acidobacteriaceae > Telmatobacter. The sequence continues at coordinate 6,646 of CAYVGW010000056.1, forward strand.
TGAACCAAGGAAGAGCAGCGACGAGCAGTGCAAGCACCGGGGCGAGCAATGCGTCCCAACGCATGACAAGACAAACAACAGGAAATGCGAGATAGAAACACTCTTCAATCGAAAGCGACCAGAGCACGTCCCAATTGGCGGGCAGATAACCGGTCAATCCTTCATACCAATTCAGGTGAAGGCCAAGGGCGGAAAAGAGTGCGTGTCCGAGGGTCTGCCCTGGTCCGGTAATAGTGAAATCGCGAAGATGCAACAGGTGCATAAGACTGAGAACCAGCAAAAGCCCCAGGAGGCATGGAAGAATGCGCGCGGCTCGCCGTTGATAAAACGACTTCGGATGAATCCAGCTCAACCACTCCCAGCGATCCAGCGAGTTGCGCGCAATCAGAAATCCAGAGATGACGAAGAATAGAAAGACGGCTTGATAACCGCGCCAATTCAATGTGGTGAGAACCCACTTAGGCAAAAAGCAGCCCAGCACACCTATGGCGAGCGGCAGCCTGAGTCCGATGTGATGCGATAAAACGAGAAAAACTGCGATGCCACGCAATAGATCGATGCCGGCATTACGCTGCTTCCCAGAGGCACAGCTATTTTTAATCTCTTTGACCTTCAAAGTTTCAATTCTTGCTTCCGCACGAACGCACTTGTAGCCGCGCAGGCGCTCCCAGATTTCGATCAGCATGATGGCTCCATTCTGCAACATTGGGGTGGTAGGCAGCACTGTGCGGGAAGCCGTCCGCTTAAAGTTCTTCTTTGCACAAGACTGAATGCGTGGGGTCGCGCGGGTCTACATGAACCATCACAGAGCGTCCCTTGTAGGATGCCGTCCATGCTTTTGCTTCTTTTTCGTCGTCAAAGATGCGGCTATACTCACCCATTTGCAATTCAGGATTGCGATAAAAGTATGTGAGCGTGGCAAGATACCCAACGACCCGCTCTCCATAGCGGCCCTGCTCCTTCTGCTCGACGACGCTGACGACTTCGATGATGGCGGAGGCCTTTGACCAATCGCGCCCGCGCATTTCATGCAGCCATTGAACAACGAATCTCCAATAGCGGGTTGCAATAGCACCGGCCCCGATAGTGATGAAGATCGAAATATTCAACCAATCGTCAACGGAATTTCGTGTGAGCATGATGACTTTCATTCTGTCACATGGGAGCAGGAATCCGCACGGAATCAGTGATAAATTGATACCGGCGGAGGGCGTTCGATCGCCTGAAACACGGAGGTTGCCCAGGCTGCATCCGGACGAACGCGAGAAGCTGGAACGCGGCTTTGCCGAGGGCGAGGCCAGCCAGCGGCTGGAAGGACTCGAACTCGGTGAGCCGTACTGGACAGTCAAGGCACGGATTCTCGCCGGAGAGATCACCTTCGACCAGGGTCTCGAAGAGATCGCCGCCTACCATCGGGCACGGACCTTGGCTGTCGCATGAGCCTGTCCGCGCGAGATCCGTACGTCTATCCAGGCACGAATGTCCTCATCAACCTGGAAGATATCCGCGATCAATCGGCCCTCAATCGCTTTGAAGCTCAGTCGGCATCCGCCTGAATTGCTCTTCTCGCAGTCAGCCCCATCACTGGCCCTTTCGACATGCGCCGCTTGCAGGAGACGCATCGCCTGGGACTGGTGACGCAACTGGCGGTCGCCGAAGAGTTGATGCAGACCGCGCAGTTACTGGCCCAGCCAGAAGGCGCGGGTCGAACTCTATTAGAAAAATATTCTTTGACATCATAGCAATTATGCTATATTAAAAATGGGACGTTTGGGAGAACGTCTGAGGCCTATCTTTCCCGGATCAGCCGGGAAGCGTATATCGGGAATGAGAGACACAAGTCCGATAGCCGGAAATCCGGTCCGCCTCAATTGAAGTTGATCGCAACCAGGTAGCGCCTTAGAACCGGGAGTCTTTGGCGTACGATGTAATGCAATGCCATATCCGCCCGGGGATGAGTGTTCCGGGAAAAGGAAGAACAAATGTCCCGGAATTGCAATATTTCCTCGACAATCGCCTCCATTTCATGGGAGGGTGACTCACGCGATGTTTTGAAGACATGGCCACGCGACATTCAACATGACATTGGATTCTCTCTTCGAGAACTCCAAACGGGAGAGCGTCCAACCCTCCCTGCACGGCCAATGAAGTCAATAGATCAGGGAGTCTTTGAACTGAAGGCCGAAGATGAGGCTGCCTGGTATCGAGTGATCTATCTGGCACGTATTGAGGATACGATTTACGTGCTGGATTCCTTCAAGAAGAAGAGCCGGAAGACCGAGAAGAACGACCTGAATCGAGCTCGGATGCGGCTATCGAATGTTAAGCATCGTCTCCAGAAAGAGAAGATCAATGCCAAGCGCAAATGAGACAAATAAACCCGGCCATGTCACGACAGGCAACGTACTCGAAGACTTGGGATTCTCGCCAGAAGAGATTCGGGAGATAGAGATCCAGCACGATCTCTTTGTTCCGATCCGGGCGGAAATCGAAGCGCGCAAGCTGACGCAGGCTCAAGTCGCCAAGGTACTTCAGATTCATCAACCCGACGCCAGTTTGCTGCTGCGCGGCCAGATTGCACGTTTCAGCATTACCCGATTGATGCAGTTTGCCGACCGACTGCAACTCGCAGTCACGATCAACGTAGCTCCCAAGGCCGAAACCGTAAAGCCTCAAACCGCGACGAGAATTCCATTGCGGAGGACTGGGCTGCGCAAACAAACTGCGAGGCCTCCAGCCACGCCGCGAATTGCACGGAAAGCTGCTCTAGCTTGATTTTTCTGCTGGACTAGCGCGAACGAGGACGTCCGCGCTACAGCCGACCGGGAGGTCGGCGCTGCATTCCTTCCCTTTTCCCACCGCTTACTGCGGATCTTTGTCGCGCTTGCGCAGGACCAGGATGACCGTGGCCACCAGCGCCACCAGCATCCCGCTCAGCACGGCCAGCGAGAAGCTGAAAGCGTGACGGTAGGCAACGGCGTGGGCGGTGGGATTCGTGCGCGGATACTGCTCCTCGGCCGTGGCGCGGCAGACCCGCTCGGTTCCACTGGGATCGGTAAAGCTGATCAAGTATTGAGGGATGGTTCCCTCGGCTGCATCGCCCTGCACATTGAGCGAAGGGTTCAGGTCGTTGGGATCGGGCGAGATCAGCGCCGGGTTGGTGTTTTTGCCCTCTTCGTCCAGCTTGCAGGTCATGTCGGGAAGCGGATTCTTTGCGCCGCCCCACTCCTTGGCCTCGGCCTCGTGCAGCATATTGGCCTCGAAGGACCAGCGCGAGGGGATGATGGTGCTGATGATCTGGCCGGCCTTGGGCATCAGGTAGATGGGCCTCATGCCGCCGCCGAGAGCGATGATGGGCAGCAGGACGACGGGCAGCAGGGCGATGGCGCTCTCGTTGGTCTTGGAGAGGGCGGAGATCGATAGCCCCAGCCCCGCGCCGATCATGGACGAAAGCAGAAGAACCAGGAAGTCATAGAAGAAGTTGCTGTGCAGGCCGCAACTGAAGTAAACAATGGCGAGCATCGAGCCGACTTGGAAGATGCACAGGGCCAGCAGCACGGCCAGCTTGCTGAAGACGTACGGGAAGAGCTTGAGCGTGACCATGCGCTCGCGCTTGTAGATGGTCCACTCGCCGACGATGTCGCGGGCGGCGTTGTTGCAGCCGAACCAGATGGCGGCGACCACCATGAGGAAGTGAACGATAGGCAGCTTCTCGCTGATTTCGTCAAAGTGGCTGGCGCGCAGCGGATAGTTGACCAGCGTAACCAGAATGGCGAAGAGCGGCGCCTGTCCCAACAAAATGATGGTCTGCGCCTTGTCCTGAAGGCGAACGATGACGTTGCGCTTGACCAGGGCCAGCCATTGGCCCAGGCCAAGCTCGCGGCGCGGCTTCTCGCCGGCGCCGTCGGAGGTGGCCGTCTGCTTGCCGCTGCGGTTGGTGACGAACTCCTGACGGTAGCGCGAGGCCAGGTAGCGCTCGCGCCACGTATCCGTTCGATTGGTTTCCGGAACCGTATTCATGCCGGAGAAGAGCATCTCCGGGTTCAGCTCCTGCACCTTGATCGGCGCGCCGGTAGTGGGCGGATTGAAGAACTGGATGGAATCCGGATAGGCCGGGCCGAAGAAGACCACCGCTCCCGGCTTTTCGCCGCGGTCGCGCGAGACCATCAGCAGATCGTCGAACTGCTTGTAGACCTTCAGGCTCGGCTGGTGAATCGTGGTCAGAATCGTCTTGCCGGTCTTGGAAAGGTTCTTCAGCAGATCCACCACCGATTCGGCGTCATACGAAGACAGGCCGCTGGTCGGCTCGTCGAGAAAGAGCACCGGCGTGTCGGTGATCAGTTCGAGGGCGATGTTGACCCGCTTGCGCTGGCCGCCGCTGAGGGTCTTCTTCTCCGGCGAGCCAATCACCGTGTCGATCTTGTCCGGAATCCCCAGATCGTAGAGGACTTTTTCGGTGCGCGTGGTAATCTCGGCGTCGGTCAGGTCGGTGCGCAGGCGGGCGGAGAAGTACAGCGCCTGGCGGACGGTCAACTGCGGATGGACGATGTCGTCCTGGGGGACGTAGCCCATCATGTGCCGGTAGAGGTCGTAGTAGTCGTACAGGCTTTGGCCGCGGAAGAGCACGGTTCCCTGCGCCGGCCGGGTGTAGCCGTTCAGCGCCTTGAGCAGAGTCGTCTTGCCTGCGCCGGCCGGACCCATCAACGCCACCAATTCATAGGGGAAGACGGTCAGCGAGACCGAGTCGAGCAGCTTCTTGCCGTTGGGCGCGTGGACCACGATGTCCTTGGCCTCGATGGTCACCTTGCCGTTGTAATCGCGCTGCGCCAGAGTGCCGTTTTCCATCAACTGGAAGCGAACGCTACCCAAGCCGATCTCCTGGCCCGGTTTGGCCAGCACCCGGCCGATGGCGCGCACGCCGTTGACGTAGGTGCCGTTGCGCGAGCCCAAATCCTCCACCAAAATCCCCGACGGCGTGCGGCTGAAGCGTGCGTGCCGCCAACTGACCATGGGAAAATCCGGCAACGGAATCTCGCAGTTGGGATCGCGTCCGGCCTCCATCGAGTCGCGCTCGAAGGCAACAGTCTGAAAAGAGGCCTCGCCGATCTCTACCTTGGTCTCCAGATTGAGCAGCCGCGCGGCGGAGATTTTGTAAGAACCGAGGTAGACCTCGTCGGAGGTGTTCAGCGCCACGCGCTGCACGCGGTTGCTCAGATCGCCCAGGAAGGTTCCGTTGCTCGAGTTGCGGTCTTCCAGAATGTACTTGCCGTTCTCCTCGGAGATGACGGCGTGATTCCAACTGACGATAGGCAGATCGATCTGGACATCGGATTTGGGGTCGCGGCCAATGGTGATCAAGCGTCCGCTGGTCTGCGGCAGCGGGCGGGCCATGCGGCCTGAGTCCATGCTCGAGGGGGCCACCGGCCAGGGCATGGGCACATTGGCGCCCAAGGTCACCCGCGCGCCGTGCGCCACCCGCACCTGCTCGCCGGGGGCAATCTTCGCCCCATTCACGTAAGTGCCGTTTTTCGAGCCCAGATCCTCGATGACGAATCCAGAGCCTTGTTGCGTGAGACGGCAATGGCGGGAGGAGACGGCTGCTTCCGGCACCGCCAGGTCGCAGTCGTTGCCCCGCCCAATCAACCACGTAGCTTTCGGTCTGAAATCATCGTTGGACATAGATTGGAATCGAATCTGGAATGCTCACACTGTACCACGAGAGACAGGGGGATGAAAATGAAAGTTTGAAGCACAAAAAATTCAGAGAAATTTCGGGAAATAACATGGAAAATCCCAAGGCCTGCTTTCCGGGCGCCGGATACATTTTGAATTCATTCCGGGGCGGCGATGAAGGCTTGTCCCGTCTTTTGAGGCCTTGCTCTCTTTTTCATTCAGAGTCCACCAGGGCCGTGCTATGATTTCGCAAGCAAATCAACAGCAGGAGAATCGATGTATGCTGAAGCCAATTGCATGGATTGCGGCGGGATTGCTGGGCAGCGGGTTGGCGGCCGGCGCATGGTGCGCCGAGCCTGCTCCGCTTTACGGAGCGCATGGCGTCAGTCCGCAGGCGGTTCTGCAGGGAACACTGGGCAGTTGCTACTTTCACGCATCCATCGCCGCGCTGGCCAAGACCATGCCGGAAAGGCTGCGCTCGGCCATCAGCGAAAACCCCAGCGGCGGCTATCGTGTTCATTTCTTTGACGGACCGGAGGAAATTGTGCTTCCCGAGGACGTGGCCTTCGCGCGAGATCATACCTATGACCGCTCCGAAGGCACCTGGGTCGCCGTGCTGATGCGCGGCTATGCCCAGCGCCAGTTGCGCCTGAGCCTGCTGCACGCCATCGACAAATCGGAGATCATTCCCAGCTACATCAAGCCGATTGCCCTCTCGCTCATCAATCAATCCGGCCAATTGCTGATCGGCTATGACCGCGCCGTCCGCTCCGTGGTGCAGCAGGACGGGGTCATCGACAAAGCCGCTCTCAAATCCAAGCTGGCCGCCCAGTTGACCGCCCAGGGCCTTCCAGATAGCGCCGCGCAGATGCTGGGCGGCTTCCTGGACGACCGGGGCTTCTTTGACTCCATCGCCCTCACCGTCGAACAGAACGGCGAGGTCTTTGGAGCCTACAAGAGCCTAGGCCAGGGCGGCGTCCCGGTGCGGGTCTTCGAGGCCTTTCAGGGCAAGGGCTTTTCCGGCATGGTGGCCGACAAGAAACTGACTTTGGAACAGTTGCGGCAGGCGAGCGCAGGCCGCATTGCCATGGTGGCTGGAAGTTGGGGCACGCCCACTGGCGAAGGGTATGGCAGCGCCAATTGGTGGGTGGCCAGCCACTGCTATACCGTGCTGAACTACGACAGTGCAGCCCAAACCGTTACGCTGCGCAATCCCTGGGGCGCAAAGCCGGACCCGGATGGAGTCTTTACGATTCCCCTCGCCACCTTCCTGGATGCCTTCGAGTTCTACACCTACTCGCAATAGCCGGAGTGTGGCGCAAAGATCATCTGTAGCGCCGACCTCCTGGTCGGCTGTAGCGCGGACGTCCTCGTCCGCGCATGTCCATGATTCCTACCAATTCATCCAGGCTAAACACTCGTCCCAGTCCGGCCTGGCCTACCGATAGAAATTGAAAGCTGCATCGCATTCCGGCCTGGGCGGTGAAATAATGGGTCGTATGCAGACTCAACTCTCCTTCGCCCCCCTCGCCGAAGTCGAAACCGAAGTGCTGGCCGTTCTGGCCGCCGATGCCCAAACCTCGAAGGCCGCCGACGCCAAGCCACAGCCCGTGCTGCTGACCACGGACGCCGCCGTTACCGCCGCCGCGGCCGCCGTTCTCGCCAGTTGTGAATTCAAGGCCGGCGCCAACGAGACGCTGCTGCTGCACGCCCCCGCCGGCATGGCCGCCAAGCGGCTGCTCCTCGTCGGCCTCGGCAAACAGGCCAAAATCAACCCCGACAAGGTGCGCAACGCCGCCGGAACCGCCGTCCGCTTCGTCAAGCCGCGCGGCATTCGCGAGCTGGCCTTTGCGCTTCCTGAATCGGAACTGCTCACCACCGCCGACAGCGCAAAAGCCGCCACTGTGGGCGCATTCGTCGGCGACTTCGATCCCGACACCTATCGCAGCGACCGCACCGACAAGAGCATCGAGGCCTTCAAGTTGGCCGCTTCCGCCAACGCCGACCGCGCCGCGCTGGAAGCCGCGCTGGCCGAGGCCATCATCCTCGGCGAAAGCCAGAACTTCACCCGCACGCTGGTCAACGAGCCAGGAAACAAGCTCACCCCGACGATCCTCGGACAGCGCGCCGCGCAAATGGCCTCGGAGGTCGGTCTCGGCTGGGAGGTTCACTCCACAGAGAAGCTGCATGAGCTAAAGATGGGCGCATTCTGGAGCGTCTCGCAAGGCTCCGCCGAGCCGCCCGCGCTGATTGTTTTGCGCTATGAGCCGGAGGGCGTGACGGAAGGGCCGGTCCTCGGCCTGGTCGGCAAAGGCATCACCTTCGACTCCGGCGGCATCTCGCTCAAACCCGGCGACAACATGGAGAAGATGAAGTACGACATGGCCGGCGGCGCGGCGATGATCGGCGCCATGCGCGCCATTGCCCTGCTCAAGCCCCGCGTGCGCGTGCTGGCCGTCATCTGCGCGGCGGAAAATATGCCCTCCGGCACGGCGCAGAAGCCCGGAGACGTGCAGACCGCCATGCCCTTTGGCGATCAGCCGGGAAAGACCATCGAGATCATCAACACCGACGCCGAAGGCCGCCTGGTGCTGGCCGACGGGCTGACTTACGCGCGTCAGTTGGGCGCAACCCACCTGATCGACGCCGCCACGCTGACCGGCGCATGCGTCGTCGCCCTCGGCTACGCGAATGCCGGCGCCTTCTCCAACGACGACGAAATTTGGGCCAAGTTCAACGCGGCGCTCGCGGCCTCTGGCGAGAAGTTCTGGCGCTTGCCGCTGGGCGAAGAGTACGCCGAGCAGATCAAGAGCGAGATCGGCGACATCAAAAACACCGGCGGACGCTGGGGCGGCGCCAGTACGGCCGCCGAGTTCCTCAAAGTCTTCGCCGATGAGACGCCCTGGATTCATCTCGACATCGCCGGCCTGGCCTGGGTGGAAGACTCCAAGCCCTACATCGCCAAAGGCCCCAGCGGCGTCGCCGTCCGCTCCATCCTGGAGTGGGTGCGGAGTTACTAGCTGTCAGCTCTCAGCCTTTAGCTTTCAGCTTTCACCTTTTTATGCTGGAGGTACAACAAAGATGGGTGCCCCAGGTCCGGATTTTCGGACCTGGGAATCTAAAAACTCCAAATGTTGTTATTAAGTGATTAAATAGACATACTTCAAATAGAGAAAGAAGAAGGCCATGGAAATTACTAGAATAATAATTCCCAGGTAGGCCGACCGGACGACGATGCCATCCTTGCCAAAGGAAAACTCATCGGGTGGAGGCGCAGGATCGGCGTTTGCATTGCCGAACTGCGCCACGCTGTTCTTTATGACCTGCTTTAGATGAAACGAGTGCTGAAATTGCAGCCATGAAAAGAACAGCCCCGCGCAAACCATGAGCAGCACCAGTATGAAAATAATCCCGGACTGAAACAACTGGTGCTCGTAAGTGCGCCGCGTAAAATCATTCAGCCAAACCGCATAATCCGCGTTGGATTGACTAACTCGGGGGTCATCTTGACTGGAAACCTCTTGCCCTGTCTTGACGCCGGGAACATTGCTGGCATCAGGCGCAGCTACTGGCGGAGGATTGATGGTTATCTTCTGGATCGGCGCGGGCTTTTGCAGCGGTGCTGGCGGTAGCTGCATCTTCTGAACAGTCAGCACCTCCTTGGGCGGAAGCTGCATCTGCACGGGATGTGGATGAGGTGGAACCTGATCCTTGGGTGGCGGAACCTGTACCGACGCACTCAGCGGAGCGCCAAACCAAAATAGGAAAGATGCAAACAGAACCTTTTTGATTTTCATTAGGGGAAAGACCTCCTTGATCAGGAAACCGCATTCCGCCATTGTGCAACCCCTTGCATTCTATGTCAAGAATTAATTGTCGGATGCCCCATGTCCGGATTTTCGGACCTGGGAATCCACGAACCTTCTGCGAGCGGATAGCGAGCGTCTGGCCGCACCGCAGGTGCTACATCGCCTCCGGGCTTTCAATGCCCAGCCAGCTCAGCGTCAGCACTAACTCACGCAGCGCCACCGCCGCCGTGGCCAGCAGGAATGTCTTTTTGGCCGGGTCTTCTTCGGTGAGGATGTGGTGCTTGTGATAGAAGTTGGTGAACTCCTGGGCTAACTGGAAGGCGTGCTTGGCAAGATACGCCGGCTCGGAGGTGGCGATGCACTGCTCCAGCAGCAGCGTGCGCCGCGAGGCACGCAGCCACAGCGCCCAGATGTCTTCCGCCTCTTCGCCCACAAGATAACTGCCTAACTCCGCGATCTCCGCTAACTTGGCTAACTCCGCCTCCGCCGTCGTTCCCGCCTTGCGGAAGATATTCCGCGCGCGCACCACGGCGTATTGAATGTACGGGCCGGTCTCGCCCTCAAAGCTCAGCGCATCCTTGAAGTCGAAGGCGATCACCGAGTTACGCGTGTACTTGAGCATGAAGTAGCGCAGCGCGCCGATGGCGATCTGCTCGGAGATTTTCTGCCGCTCGGCTTCATCGTGGCCGGTATGGCGGGCGTCGGTTTCGGCGCGCGTGGCGCTGATGAGTTTGTCAACCAGATCGTCGGCCTTGACGCCGAAGCCCTTGCGCCCGCTGACTTCAATATAGGGGCGCTTCAAATCCTCTTCACTCACTTCATAACCTAACTCGACTGCGCAGCGCGGCGTCAGCGCCACCATCTCATAACTGAAGTGCGTGTAACGGTCGGCCTGATCGGTGTGGCCCATGCCGCGCAGAGCCTGAATCACATTGGCCTGCGGGTCGGATTGCCGCGCGTCGATCACGTTGTAAATCGCCTGCGCGCCGCCAAAATGCGGATGAGTTTCCTCGCCTTTCTCGGCGGAAATCCAGCATTCATGCCTGGGATAAGTGAAAAACGGCTTATAACCAAAATCCTTGCCCAGCAGGCCAAACTTCCATAAGTGATAGGCAATATCCTTGCCCACATAAGTGACTGTTCCGTTGGAGCGGACGATCACCTTGGCGTCTTCATTGGTCTCGCCCTCGGTCACTTCAGCGCCGGGGCGGGTCATCACCCAGCAGCCTTTGTTCTTGCCCTCATTCTCGAAGTACAGCACGCCGGTCTGCTTGAGCTTCTCGAAGGCCGCCTCCCAGAATTTGAGGTGCAGAATCTCGCTCTCGCGGGGCAGGAAATCATACTCGATGTCCAGCCGCAGCATGGTTTCCAGATGACGGCGCAGAACAGCCGTGGAAACTAACTCGGCAATTTCAGCCGTCTCATTGCCGCCATGCTCGATCTCGTGCAGCGTCGCATAGCGCAGCTTCTTCCGCGCCTCATTCTCTTCATCGCTGCCATTCGTGTACCATTGCGAGGTCCGCGCATACAGATCCCAGCAGTAGAAATCAATCCGCTCACCCTTGCCTGCTAACTCATCAAGTAGCTGCCTAACCTCAGCCGCCGACTTATTTAATAGATGCAGAAATCCCACCACCACATCAGCTACTTGCACGCCGGTGTTGTCGATGTAATTCTGCACATCGACCTTTTGTCCGGCGGCGCGCAGCAGGCGGACAAAGGTGTCGCCGAGAATCGCGTTGCGCAGGTGGCCGATATGCGCTGCCTTGTTGGGATTGATGCTGGTGTGCTCGACCAAACTATGAACCATGGGTGCCCCAGGTCCCGCTTTTGGGACCTGGGAGATTACACCCGCAGTCGAACGCACTTCATCGGCGCGATCCAGGCGGGCATTGATGTAACCCGCGCCGGCAACTTCAAAGGAGCGAAAGCCCTCGAGCGGCCCCAGCGCAGCGACGATCTCTTGCGCGATGATCTTGGGCGCCTTGCGCAGCTTGCGGGCCAGCTCGAAAGCCACCGGCGTGGCCAACTCGCCAAACTTGAGGTCGGGCGGAATCTCCAGCGGGAGGGTTGCCAGCTCAAGATTGTACTTTGCCGCCAGAACTGTGCGGAGATGCTGCTCGAATTGCTTCTGCAAGTCTAGGATCATGTGTGTATGCCTCGGAAATCCCTGATTTTTTGGGTGATTCTAGCAGAAATACGGTTACTGGTGGGTTGGGGTTCGTGGTTTCCCAGGTCTCAAAATCGAGACCTGGGGCACCCAGCATTCTTCTTAGTCCCTTGGTCCCTAGTCCCTTGGTCCTTAGTCCCTCAGTCCCTAACTTTCATAGCTGGTCGAAGATCTCGCGGAACTCCCATGCGCCTTGCTTGCCGCTGACCCACTCGGCGGCGCGGACGGCGCCCTCGGCCAGGCAGCGGCGGCTCTGGATTTCATGGCGCAATTCCAGCGTGTCTACATTGCTGACAGCAGTGACAATGTGCTCGCCCATGGCGTCGCCGATGCGATGCGAGGTGATTTCGACCTCGGCGCCGTGCCGCGCCGCCTGAATAATCTGGCGCAGCGTGGCGGCGGTGCCGGAGGGCGCGTCGAGCTTGGTGGTGTGGTGCGTTTCGCTGATGGAGAATTTGTAGCCGTCAAGCTGGGCGAGCGCGGCGGTGAGGCGGAAGAGCTTCTGTACGCCGATGGAGAAGTTGGTGCCGTAGAGCAGCGCGCCGCCGTGTTCGCCGGCGAGCTTTTTCATCGCGTCCAGGGCCGCGTACCAGCCGGTGGTGCCGACGACGATGCGTCCGCCGTGGGTGAGGACGGCGGTGATGTTCGCGACCGCGGCTTCCGGCGCGGTGAAGTCGATGACCGCGTCGATGCCGGCGAGGGCGGCGGCGGTGAGGGCAGCGGCGTCGCGATTCTCATGGATGTCGAGGGCGGTGACGGCGTGGCCGCGCTCGCGGGCGATCTCGGCGACCAGGCTGCCGGTCTTTCCTTTGCCTAAAACCAGAAATTGCATGATGACCTCGGAGAGTTGGGCTGATGAAGAGAAGAACAACCGCAGGTCCTTCGACTCCGCTTCGCTCCGCTCAGGATGACAGATCCATTAAAACTCAGGATGACAAAATAGGTGCAATATTCATTTTATCCGGTCGGCAGTGGACGCGGCGTTATTCTGGAGTGGACTCATGACAGACTCATCCATCGATCCCAAGCTCCCCTCTTTGGCCAAGCGCCGGCGCAAGCGCGGATGGCCGCGGATTCTGCTCTACTGCGCGGGCGGCCTGCTGGCTGTGCTGCTTGTGGCGGGCGTGCTGTGGCTGCGCGCAGCGGCGCGGACAGCATTGCCGCAATTGGACGGCGATTTGCACGTGGCAGGGCTTTCCGCGCCGGTGACCGTGCGCCGCGACGCGCATGGCGTGCCGCACATTGAGGCGGCCAACGAAAGCGACCTCTTCACCGCGCAGGGCTACGTGACGGCGCAGGACCGGCTCTGGCAGATGGACCTGTTGCGGCGCAACTCGAATGGCGAGCTGGCGGAGGTGATGGGCGCGTCGATGGTGGCGCACGACCGGGCGCAGCGGGTGCAGCAGTTCCGCAATACGGCGCAGCGGGTCTATGCGCACTTGCCCGCCGCGGATCGCGCCCGCTTCGAGGCTTACGCGCGCGGCGTGAATCTTTACATGACGCAAAATCAGGCCGCGCTGCCGCCGGAGTTTCGGCTGCTCGGCTATCGGCCCAGGCCGTGGAGCGGCGCGGACTCGGTGAGCATCGGCTTGATGATGGCGCAGACGTTGGACACGCATTGGGATACGAAGCTGATGCGGGAGTATGTCGCGGCCAAGCTGGATCATTTCAACAATCCGAAGCTGGAGAGCGATCTTTACCCGGTCGGCTCGTGGCGCGATCATCCGCCGACCGGCGTGCGGGTGGACCTGACGCAGCCCCAGCCCGCGCCGCCTCCGGCCAGCGATGACGATGAGGAGGATGATCGGAGTTCTGCCAGCTCAAAGCCTGATGGGCAAGGCCGGTTCGAGGGAACCCACCCTAGCCGCAAAAACAAAAACGCGGCGAGGATGGGGCACCCAGAGAGCGGTAGGCTGGATGAGATTGAAGACCCGCAGGCGTTGCACGCTCTGCTTGGGCTGCCCGCGTGTATGGGCTGCGCTGTCGGCTCCAACAACTGGGTGGTGGCGGGCGTACACACGGCCAGCGGAAAGCCGCTGCTGGCCAACGATATGCACCTGGGGCTGACAGAGCCGAATATCTGGTACACCGCCGACCTGAAGGCTCCTGGCTATCACGCCGCCCCCGGTTTTCACGCAACAGGTGTTACGCTGCCAGGAATGCCGTTTGTCATCGCGGGGCACAACGAGCACGTGGCCTGGGGCTTTACCGCGCTCTACGCCGATGTGCAGGACTTGTACCTGGAGGCGCTGGACGGCAAGGGCAACTTCCAGGCGAATGACGGCAGTTGGAAGCCGCTCGCCGTGGATCACGAGATCATCAAGGTGCGCGGCGGCAGGGACGTAGCCGTGGATGTGCAATTCACCGATCATGGGCCGCTGCTGAATCCTATGTTTGTCCACGAGAAGCGGCCGATCGCGCTGAAGTGGACACTCTACGATCCAGCGCTGAGCGGGCTGCAACTCTACCAGCTCAATGTGGCGTCGAACTGGACGGAGTTTTCCGCCGCGCTGAAGCAGTGGAGCTGGCCGACGCTGAATGTGGTCTACTCCGACGATCAGGGGCATATTGGCTATCACGCGATTGGCAAGGTGCCGATTCCGTTTCTCGGCAATGTGATCCCCTTTCACCATGGAAATCTGGATACACGCATTGGTACGAATGAATGGGCCGATCCCGGTCTTGCTCCGGGAAGCTATCTTCCCTTCGACCTTATGCCACACGCCTTCGACCCGCCTTCAGGATTTCTTGCCACGGCAAACTCGCGTGTTACTGCTGATCATGCGCCGATTCCGCTGACCAGTGAATGGGCCGAGCCCTACCGCGCCGAGCGCATCTACAAGCTGCTGGATGGGCGCGACCATCTGACGCCCGCCGATATGCTGGCCGCGCAGACGGACATTTACAGCGAGGCCGATCAGGAGCTGGGCCATCGCTTTGCCTACGCCATCGACCACACGCCGAGCGCGGACGACCGGCTGAAGAAGGCCGCCGACCTGATGCGCTCCTGGGATGGGCGGCTCACGACCGATTCCGCTGCCGCGTCGATTGTGACCAAGGCGCGCTATGCTTTTTGGCCGCTGATTCTCAAGCCCAAGCTGGGCGAGGAGGCCAAATACTATCAGTGGTCCGAGTCCAACTTCGCCGAGGAAGAGATCATCATGCACGGCGGCGCGGATTGGCTTCCATCCGGTTCCAAGAACTGGGATGAGCTGCTGACCGACGCGGTGCGCGCGGGGATGAAGGACGGCAAGGCTCCGGCGGATGTGGCTCGCTGGAGTTATGGAAGCTGGCACGTGGTTGATATCGAGCATCCGCTGGCGCGCTTTCTGCCGCTGGTGGGGCGCATCGCCGGAACCGGAGCGCAGCCTCTGAGCGGCGATACCCTTACCGTCAAGCAGGTGGGCCGCGACTTCGGCCCCTCGCAGCGCTTCACGATGGATTGGAGCAACGTGGACGGCTCTACGGAGAACATTGTGCTGGGCGAGAGCGGCAATCCGTACTCGCCGTACTTCCGCGACCAGTGGAACGACTACTACGGCGGGACGACCTTCGCGCTGCCGTTCAGCGCGTCAGCGGTGGCAAAAGAGACGCGGCATACGTTGAGGCTGTTGCCATGAAAAAGCAGGGATCAGGGAACAGGGACCAGGGATCAGGGGTCGATCAGGGGGCAATGGATGATCGGGTGCCCCAGGTCTCGATTTTGAGACCTGGGAGTCCATCCAGCTTTCGCCGCCTCATCGGCCCCGCCGTGATCCTGTTGGCGGCGGCTGTGGCCGTTGCGCCGCAGGTGGTGCATGGGCCTTCCTGCGGGCACGACTTCAACTTCCATCTAGCCTCGTGGTTCGACTGCGCCGCCAGTTGGCGGGAGGGGATTCTGTACCCTCGCTGGGACGCAATCGCCAACTACGGCGCAGGCGAGCCGCGCTTCATCTTTTATCCGCCGCTGACCTGGATGCTGGGCGCGGCGCTGGGTTCCATCCTGCCCTGGACGATTGTGCCGGTCACGATGGTCTTTCTCTGCCTTGCAGGGACGGGGCTTGCCACGCGAGCGCTGGCTCGGCTGATGCTGGACGACGGCGCGGCCACGCTGGCCGGCTGCGCGGCGCTTTTTTCCGGCTATGCGCTCTTCAACGCCTACGAGCGCTCGGCCTTTGCCGAGTTTGCCGGCGGCTTCTGGATTCCGCTCGTGCTGCTGTTTATGATACGCGAACGTCCTCCATCCCACCCTTTCCGCAAAGAACGCGGCATGGATGGGGCACCCGACGAAGACGCAGGTCCTTCGACTCCGCTGCGCTTCGCTCAGGATGACAGTTTTTGGAGATTTTTAGCTGGCCCAACCTGGCGGCGCGCGCTGGACGGCTCCGCCGTGCCGCTCGCCGTGGCCTTCGCCGGCTGCTGGCTCTCCAACCCCACCGTCGGCGTGATGGCCGGCTACCTGCTGGCCTCCGTGGCGCTCACGCTGGCTGCCACCGAGCGCTCCTGGGCGCCCGTGCTGCGCGCCTTCGTGGGCGGCGTGCTGGGGATGGGCGTGATCGCCGCCTATCTGCTGCCCGCCACCTGGGAGCAGCGCTGGGTGGACATTCTGCAAGTCACCCGTGACCCCGGCCAGACGCTGGAAAACAGTTGGCTCTTCGCCCAGCACGCCGACCCGATCCTCGCGGATCACGACGTGGTGCTGCGCCAGGCTTCCTTTATCGTTGTCGGGATGCTCGCCGTGGCGCTGGTTGGAATGCTGGCCGGTTGGCTGCGGGGCGTCTTTCCGCAAGGGCGCAATCTCCGCTCCCGCCTCTGGCTGCCGCTGGCGCTCATCCCCTTGGCCGTGCTTTTTCTCCAGTTTCCGCTCTCGCACGCCGTTTGGAATCTGCTGCCTGAGCTGCGCTTCCTGCAATTTCCCTGGCGCTGGCTGCTGGTTCTGGAGGCGCCCATGGCCATCTTCT
>CAYVGW010000057.1:0-22968 GCA_964450895.1 uncultured Occallatibacter sp.
GGGATGAGAGCGATTGATTTTCATAGCATCTCTCCGAAAGGCATGAGTAGCGCCGACCTCCCGGTCGGCTGTGGCGTGGACCTCCCGGTCCACGCTGCACTCTATGGCAACAGGAGAGATGCTATAGAAAATAAAGGGGCGGCTGCCCCATGAGTAGGCAGCCGCCCGTGAGTGAAACTTGGGAGGCCATTGAGGAGACAAGCTCTTTGACCTGTTCAGAGTATCGGCAGGCGGGGCCTATGTCTTGAGCCAATTGAATGAGCCTGCCCTCCATCGATAGGTGGAGAGCGAAGCCGGAGGCGCTGCGATACTCTGCTTTTGATCCTGCAAAATGCCGCTTCAACCAATTACTGTGGAGATGCGCGGCTTTCGCGTAGAGGAAAACGGCTTGGAGCTTCTTCCACACAAACCCATGCCCCTCCATCACTCCACTTCGATGGATGCGGCGGAAACACCGGCTGTGAAATCGCCGGCAGTGGATCTTTTGGCTGCGGAAAAACGCTTCGCTTTGAAAGGGCACGACTTTAGTCGTGCCGTAAGCGGTTTAAAAAAAATGTGGGCTTTACAGGCTGCGAAAAAACTCGGGAAGAGGCTGTTTTGTAACAAGGGCACGACTTTAGTCGGGCCGCAAAAAGTTGATAATAAAGGATGGGCTTCAGCCCCTGCGGGATGCTTTCCTTCAGAATCGCCCAAAAGTCCGATTTTCGCCTCAGCCTTCAAACCTGGAATCCGCCTCCTTCTCCGCGCCCTGCTGACAGCCGTCTGCCTGTTGAGCGGCGCGCTTGCCGCCTGCGCGCTGGAGCCAACCACGCCGTTGGCCAGCTACGGACGCCAATCGTGGGGCATGGAGAACGGCCTGCCGCAGAATACCGTCCAAGCGCTCGTGCAGACGCGGGATGGATACATCTGGCTGGGAACCGAGGTGGGGCTGGTGCGCTTTGACGGCAACAGCTTCGCCGTCTTCGACAAGAATTCGACGCCCGCCCTGCCCGGAAGCGATGTGCGCTGCCTGCTGGAGACCCACGACGGCGCGCTCTGGATCGGAACCAGCGAGGGGCTGGCACGGTGGAAGGATGAGGCGGTTACGGCGTTTACGGCCAAGGATGGACTGCCGGGAGATGCGATTTCTGGGTTGGCACAGACTTCAGACGGAATTGTGTGGGCCTGGACCGGTCAGAAATTGGTTCGCCTTGACGGCAATCACTTTGTCAACGCAAACGTGGGTGAGGCAGTGAACCCAGGGACCGTAATTGTTTCCGATCACGCCGGAGGCCTGGCTATCGAACATCTCTCCAGTGCGGCTTGGTACGAGCAAGGTGGATGGAATGAAATGGTCGATACGTGTTGGGTTTGTGATCCCGCTGGCCTTATTGAATACGCCGCGAGCTTTTCGAATGGCGATTATGCTGCGGCAGGCAAGCGTTTTATCAGGATCTCAGGTGATCACCAGCAAGATGTTCGGCTGACATCGGGGCGCGATCTCCCAGGTGATCGAATTCAGACGATCATTGCCGACCGCGAAGGTTCGCTGTGGATTGGCACGAACAATGGCTTGGCGCGGTGGACCAACGGGAAAATTCAACTACTGCCGGTCACCGATGCGCTGGCCACGGCTTCCGTGCTTTCCATCATGGAAGACCACGAAGGCAATCTCTGGGTGGGAACCGAGACCGGCGGCCTGCACATTCTGCGCGATCAGCGCTTCCGTTCGCTCGGCGCGCGCGAGGGGCTTTCTTCGGACGCAACGACCGCCGTAGTGGAGGACACCGCGGGTACGCTGTGGGTTGGCACAAGCGGCTCCGGATTGAATGCGCTGCGACAGAGTCCCGATGGGAAGAATGTCGTCAAGAGTTACAGTGTAAGCAATGGCTTGTTGAGCGATGTGATTCTGGCTCTTTCCGCCGCGCCGAACGGCGATCTCTGGGTGGGCACGCCGGACGGGCTCAACCGCATTCGCGCGGGCAAAGTTGACGCCTTCACCTCGGCCGATGGATTGCCGGATGATTTCATTCGCTCGCTGCTGGCCGACGCGGATGGCTCGTTGTGGATCGGCACGCGGCGCGGGCTGACGCATTGGACGGGCTTGAAGAATGGTTCGCTTTCCAGCGCGCGCATGGAGACCTTCACACACGCCAACGGCCTGGGCAGCGATCTGGTGGGCGCAATGGCGCGCGATTCTCATGGCGATCTTTGGGTGGCCACGCTGGCCGGGCTTTCGCGCTTGAGCAGCGGAAGGATTGTGAATTACGCAACAACCAATGGGCTTTCCAGCAACGTGATCACGGCGCTGCTGCCGCGCGCGAATGGGACGCTGCTGGTTGGCACGCAAGATCACGGATGGAATCTGTGGGACGGGCAGCGCTTCACCGCGCAAAGCAGCGGCGGCTTGAACCAAACCAGCATTCACGCCATTCTCGATGACAGTGGCGGCCATCTGTGGTTCGCCACGGGCGATGGGATTGCGCGCTGCGATTGCGATGGAATGCAGATGACGAGTTGTTCGCATTGGATTGAATTCGGCGCGGCGGACGGACTGCGCAGCCGCGAGACTGCCACCAATAGCCATCCATCTGCATGGCGCTCACGCGACGGGCTGCTGTGGTTCGCCACGCCCAAGGGCCTCGTCGAAGTGGACCCGGCGCACTTTCCAGTGAACACTGTTCCGCCGCCGGTGGCGCTGGAGCGCTTTGCCGTGGACGATGTTGCACAAGCACTGCGTGCGGCGGACTCTGCGTTGCGCATTGAAGCCGGTCATGTTCATTTTCAATTCGACTATGCGGGATTGAGCTTCAGCGCTCCGCAGAAGGTGCGCTACCGCTATATGCTGGAGGGCCTGGATCGCGGTTGGACGGAAGCCGGCGCGCGGCGTTCTGCATACTATACGAACATCCGCCCAGGGCGCTACACCTTTCGCGTGCAAGCAGCCAACAACGACGGCTTGTGGAATACTGATGGCGCTGCGCTCACTTTCGAACTGCGACCGCATTTCTATCAGACGCTGTGGTTTTATGCGCTGTTGCTTGCCGCTCTAGTGTGTATCCTTGCGCTGCTGTTACGACTTCGTTTGCGCCGCGCAGAGGGTGAGTTCCGCGCCGTGCTGGGCGAGCGCAATCGCATTGCGCGCGAGATTCACGACACGCTGGCTCAGGGCTACGTAGGCATCTCCGTGCAACTCGAAGTACTGAGCGAATTGCTGCGCCACAACAAAGCAGAGGCCGCGGCCAAGCACTTGGATCTGACGCGCGGCTATGTGCGCGAAGGGCTGAACGAGGCGCGGCAATCGATCTGGGCGCTGCGTTCGCAGGATTCAGGCGAGACCACGCTGCCGGTTCGCTTGCGGCGCATTGTGGAGTCTGAGGGCGGGCACGGATTGGATGCCAGTTTCAGCCTCTTCGGTGCATACCGGCCGATGCTTCATGAGACGGAGCGCGAATTTCTGCGCGTGGCGCAAGAGGCGATTCATAATGTGAAGAAGCACGCCGCGGCGCGGCATTTGTTTGTTCAACTGGAGTACGGGCCGGAGGAAATTGCCCTGGAAGTGCGCGATGATGGGCGGGGCTTTGCAGTGAACGAGCAAGCGAAATCTCCGCATGGCCACTATGGATTGACGGGAATGCGAGAGCGCGCGGCGTCGATTGGCGGAACGCTTGAAGTGACGAGCGAGCCTGGAGATGGAACTACCGTCAGGCTGCGCGCAACGATGGCAAGAGAAACGGGAGAATCAACGAAGGAGCCACATTGAGCAATGAATCAATTCGCGTGCTGGTCATCGAAGACCATCACGTTGTGCGACAGGGACTGGTTGCGCTGCTGAATGTCGTCGATGGCTTGGAGGTGGTGGGCGAGGCCGCGGATGGCGTGGAAGCGATCGCGCAGTTTCGCAAGCATCTACCGGATATTGCCTTGATCGATCTGCGACTGCCGCGCCTCAGCGGCGTGGAAGTCATCGAGCGCATTCGCATGGAGACGCCCCAGGCGCGCTTCATCGTGCTGACCACGTATGACGGCGATGAAGACATCTATCGCGCCCTGCAAGCCGGCGCGCGCGCGTATCTGCTGAAGGGCATGACCACGGATGAGTTGATTGCGACGATCCGCACGGTTCATGCAGGTAAATCGCACATTCCTCCGGCGATTGCGCAGCGGCTGGCCGAGCGCATGGGCACGGAAGAGCTGACGCCGCGCGAGTTCGATGTGCTCGAACAGATTGTGCATGGAAAGAGCAACAAAGACATCGCCGTCGAGCTGGAAATTTCTGAAGCCACGGTGAAGACGCACATCAATAACCTGCTCAGCAAGCTGGGCGTGACCGACCGCACGCAAGCGGCGACGGCAGCGATTCAGCGCGGGATCGTTACCCTCGAATCCCTCAGAAAGCCGATGCCATGAAGAGATTTTTTCAGTTCGCAATTTGTTTTCTGCTGATTTGCCCGCTGTTGTACGCGCAAAAAACCACATGGCGTCAAGCCACCGATGCGGAGCTTGCCTCGCTGCTGCCGGCGCGCGCACAGGTGGAGAAAGAACACATTGAAACAGAGATGCGCACCGCTTCCGGCATCGTGAATTCACACGGCCGAACCATCGCCGGAGTGGTGCTGCTGACCGCCGGCTACTCCGCCGAAGGCAAGTACTCGCACTATCTGATTGTGCAGACTCCAGTGCGGGTTGGCAGTGTCGCGCTCAAGCCCGGAGAGTATGTCTTCGGATGGACACGGGCGCAATCGGGAGATGCCTTGAGCGTGCATTTTTATGAGGCGGCAACAGGCACGCCGGTAGGTTCCACGGATGCGCACCTGATCGCCGGCCAAGCCCGCGTGGAGAGTCTGCACATCTGGCCTCCCGCGGAGAAAGCCTTGATTCAGATTGGACGCTTCGGCATTCCTTATGAGTTGATCGGAAAGTAGAAATCAATTCTCAGAGCGAGGTTCGCCGGTTTGCATAAATGCAACTCCCGCGATGGTCTCTCCGGAAGCCAGCGCATCCCGCAACCGCTCTGCATTTGCGCCGCTCTTTGCGGCAGCAGCTTGCAGCAGGCTGAGCGCCGCTGCTGGAGTGGTCGCAGCAGGCAAGCGAAAGATCCACGGCACATTTGTCGAGGTCAGCTTCTTGTCGCTGCTTATGGCAATCACCGGAACAAAGGCCTTGAGCGCCAGTTGCTCTGCCAAGTGCGCTGCGTCGCGGTCCAACGCAATGATTGCGAGAGCGTGCTCATCCATCAGCGCGTGAACCAATTGCGTTGAAGCCGCGCCCCAATTTTGATCACTCGCCACTGGGAGTATCGTCCAACTCTTTGCGTTCGCCGCGAGCGCTGCCTGCATCTCCGGCGAATGCGCGACCTCATCTGCGCGCGGTCCAAAAAGCACTACGCGAATGGGTCCTGCTTGATCTCGGTGATGCGGCCCGAAGTAATCCACTCCATCTTCGCCAACACGCGCATAAGGCACCTGTTCAGCGAGAGGAGTCTGCCTCACCGCAGGTGACTTCTCCATCGTCGCAAGGCGATAGGTGATTGCTCCGTTATGCACGGCGCCAAGATACATGGGAGCCACATTCTTCTGATTTGGATCGAAGATCATGTGTCCGGTGACGCCGTCGTATTCATCAATGTCGGCTAGTGCATCGTGAATGCGAGCGCGATTGAGTCCCGCCTTGCAGATAGAGTCCAGCAGTGCGTTCATCGCGTCATAGGCCAGCGAGGCAAACTGCTCTGGCTTTTCGTGGAAGCGCACTTCAAATCTCGTGTTGAAGTCGATCCATTTCGGATCGTTGCGCGTCGGATCGTAGGGGAAGACTGCTTCAAAGCCCTCGGCCGCATCGCCGGCTTGCGCCAGCAACTCCGGCCCCAGCGTGCGATAGGCGCCAAAGACGCGCTGCTTCATTCCCGCTGCGCGCATCTCTTTCAGAATTGTTGCAGCTTGCGTTTCGTCGGCCCACAGAACAATTGCGTCGGCGCGCGAGGAGCGAATCACCTGCAACTGCTTGGTGAAATCCGTATCGCCGGGAAGATATTTTTGCTCTATGACTAATGGATGGCCCAGACGCAGCGCCGCCGTGCGAAACTTCGCAACGCCGAAACGTCCATAGCGGCTGTTTACACGGAGAAGCGCTACACGCTTGAGGCCGAGTTCCGTGAAGATGTGACGAGCCAGCGTGTAGCTTTGCACGCGATCATCTTGCAGGTCTGTGAAGAACCACGGAATGTAAGTCTCCGGAATCGTCGGATCGGTGGAGGCCGAATTGACGATGGGAATCTCGGCGCGCAATGCAACGCGCAGCGCGATGTGCGTTGACTCGGAACTAATCGATCCGAAGATCGCCCAGTCCTGATCATCGTAAACCATCTTCACGGTTTCATTCGACGCTGAACCCCAGATCGCGGGATCAGTGGGGCGGTCCTCGCCGTAAACCGCCTTAGCCTGCCAATTGTCATAATCGTTGTGCAGCATCAGCTTGAAGGGCTTGCCTCCGTAGCCGCCGTGCGCATTGGCTTCTTCCACGGCCAACTGCGCGCCATGCAACATCCGCACGCCGAAGACAGATTCTGGATTGGGCGCGACCGGCCCAAAGAAACCGATGCGCACTTCCTTCACATCTTTCGGATCGGGAATGTCGCGGCCCGCGCCGGAGTATATGTTGGGGTGAGTGTAGTTAAAGTCGTAGGGCGCGGCAAACTTCGCATAGGGACTCAGATCGGCAGGTTCGCCCGCATAGGGCGCGACAACGCGATCGCGCGGCGGACTCGGCGGGTGCGCGCCGCACGCGCAATTGCCCCTGCCCGTAACCCGCGCCGGCTTCGCATTCTCTTCCGCCAACCGCGAATCCTGCGTAGAATACTGGCTCGAATCCTTTTGCGCCTGTTGCGCGGCGAGGATCGGGGCAAGCGCGCAAAATGCAACTGTCAACCATCCCTTGCGCATAACATCTACTCCTTGCTGGATGCAACTTGATCCGTGCGGAAAATAGCAAGAGCTTCAATCTCAACCAGCAGTTCGGGACGGCAGAGATGCGCCTGAATGCCAATGGACGCGGGCACCGGGTCTAGCCCCTGCTCCTTGTAGAACGCGGTGCGAATCTTGTTGAAGACATCGTAGTCGCGGTCAATGTCGCGCAGATAGCAACTGGTCTTCACAATGTCTTTCCACGTTGCGCCCTCGCTCTCCAGCAAGCCGGTGATGTTGGCAAAGGTGCGCTTGAGCTGCGCGGGAAAATCGCCGATGTGTACGCTCACGCCGTTCTCGTCTATAGACGCGGTTCCGGAGATGATCAGAACTGCAATGCCGTTCAGGTCAAGACGAATGCCGCGCGAGAATGAACTGGGCTTGGCGTAGTGAAAGGCTTCGTTGAGAACGCCGTGGTTAGTGATGGCGCGCCGCTCGATGGGCGTGTGCGCCGGTGTTGTCGCGATGGTCTCCAGAATTTCTGCAAATGCATTCATGATGAAAGCTCCTTGTGTCCTTATTGGTTTTGTCGAATTCCGTGGCTCAATCCCTTGGCTGTGGCGACCCAGATATCGCTGCCTTGGAAATCGATGCCGAGAATGTAGTTGTGCGCCGGCGCCGTGGTGACGGCCACCGGCGTTACCTTGCCCGCCGCATCGCGCACCGTCATCTCCGGCTTGCCGTCTTTCAACGAAGGACGATAGACAGCCCAATTCACGCCGTCGTAGTATGCCAGTCCTTTGTCTGTGCAGAACCAGGCGCGATTGGCGTCCACGCCCTTGAGAGAGTTGATGAAGTTCGAGGGAAGTCCGCTGTCTTTGGTCAGAAAGTTGTGCCAATAGCGGCCATCATAGCGGCTGGCACCGAAGTACGTTGCCGCCCACACAATGCTGTCTACATAGCTGACAGAAGTGACAATCTCATGAATCAAGCCTTGATCCTTGAAGAGCACGATCTCGTTTTCCCCGTCTGGATCTTCATACTTGTCCCAGCGACCGGTCTTCTGCGTGTACTCAAGCAGTCCGCTGCCCCACACCGCAAAGTAGACCTTGTCGGGCGCGGCGGAGACGCCATAAACCCAGATCTCGATCATCGGCGTGTTGCGCTCGTTGTAGAGCATCCATTGGCCGGTGCGCGTATTCAGCTTGCATCCGCCGGCGGCCGTGGCCACCCACACATTCTCGCCCTCCACGCTGACTCCGTAAACCACATCGTTGCTCAGTCCGGAGTTCAGTTGCGTATAGCTGTCAATGCGCCCGCCTGAGATACGGCTGAGTCCGCCCATCGTCCCAGCCCACACATCACCGGTATTTTTGTCCAGCGCCAGTGAGAGTACCGCGCGATGCGCCAAGCCATCCTTGGTTGTGTAGGTCTTCCACGCGTGATTCTCGTACAAAGCAAGGCCATTGTCCGTGCCTGCCCAGATGCGCTCTCCGTCTACTAGAACTGAGTAAACGTGATTGTCAGGCAAGCCGTTCGCAGTAGTGAAGTTCTCAAAGCGAAAGCGCGGCAGTTGCGATGTTGCAGGCGCTGCCTGCGCTGATGCCCGCGTTGCGGCAAGAGGTTCGTGTGTGCCAATCGCCCTCGTTTGCGCGACACAGGCGAGGGGCGCGACGGTCGCAAGCGCTGCGCAAATCATGAGCCTCTTCATGTCTGTCATCATCATCGCGTCCTCAGGTACTCGATCAGATCGTTGAGTTCATCTTTGGTCAGATCGTTCGTACGGCCATGCTTGTCATCGGGATTGTAGACCGTCCAAATCTCTTCGAGTGTTTGCGCGGAGCCGTCATGCAGGTAAGGCGCGGTCAGCGCGATATTGGTGAGCGGCGCCGATTTCAAAAGCGTGTAGTTGTCATTTGGCTTGCGAGTGCCCACGTCGAAGAGTTTCTGGTTGGTTCCCTTGGGGCCGCTGTGGCAATAGGAGCAGCGGTTGTATTCGTCGATCGGCTTTCCGAACTTGTCCACGGACCGCTCGAAGAGCGCTTGGCCGCGCTCCTGCGCGGGAGTTTGCTCGCGGCCAGGAAGCTTCCAGCGATTGGGCCGCGGCGCGATGCTGCGCATATAAACAGTCAAGTCAGCGAGGGTGAGGCTGTCGTAGTTCTCCGAGCGCCAAAAGTACTTCTCGGTGCGCGGTCCGCACTCGGTCGGTATGTTGGGATTGCCGCCGTTCCACTTATAGGGTTCGGTATCTTTGAGGCCTTCAAGCATTTTGTTGTCCACGGTGTTGCGGCCAAAACCATCCGGTTCCAAGTTCCATGTGATGCCGTCGAAAGTTGAATCGATGTGGCAGTTCGCGCAGCCGATCTGCCCCTGAAACGAGTAGCGCGAGGTGTAGAAGGTCTGCTCGCCGTGGCGGATCGGAGTGATTTTCTTCGGCCCTGCCATTGGTATTGTGGCGGTCACTTGATTGCTGCGTGTATCGATCACGCTGATGGTGTCTTCCAGGCGATTGGCGACAAAGAGCCTGCGTCCATCGCGGCTCAGCGCGATGCCGCGCGGATCGTGCCCCACGGAAACCCGCGCCGCCACGTAGTTTGCGCTGGCCGAAAGATCGTAGGCAAAAGAACCGGATTGCGGGCGGCGCCGCGCATGAAGAAAGCGCAAAAGCCGGGGCACATCCAGAACGGTGACAATCTCCGAGCCTTCGCAACTGATGTAGATGCGCGATTTGTCCGGCGCAATCGCCACGCCGAAGGGCCGCGATGCATAACGCTCCAGCTCATCCAGAGGAATCTCGACCGGCTGGCCTACATCCGCGCCGAACAGAGTAATGGTATCGGTGAAGTATCCGCCATGTTCCAGATGCGCCAGAGGAATCATATTTTTCGGATGATACTCGGCCACAACACCCAGGTGTCCATCGGCGGAAAATGCAATATGAAAAACGCCAGCGGCCGCGTGCAGCGGCATGCGATCAACCACCACCGCGCGCGCCACATCGATTACCGTAATCTCCGATTCCGGCGTCATGCGGTTTTCCATTCCAGTCCGGGTGCGCGCTGCATTGGGATACACGTGCGTAACGTATAGCTTGCTACCGTCCGGCGATTGCGCGAGATAACTGGCGCCCCGCCCAGCCAGCAAACGTTTCTCTTCCGCCCCAGTCTGCGCATTGAGCACAGCCACATCATTGCTGATGCGATTGGCCACGAAGAGCCGCTTGCCGCCGCGGTCCTCGAGTACACTCGAAGGCTCCGCGCCCACCGGCCAGGTAGCCGTCACAGCCAGCGCGCGCGTGTCGATCACCGATAGCGTGTCTTCCCAGGTGTTGGTGACAAACAACTGCGTTCCGTCCGGCGAAAGCGAAATCCCGCGCGGCACGCGGCCCACAGGGATGGTCTTGATGACCGCGTAGGTGGACGCATTCAGAACTCTGACATCTTCGCTCTGCTGACAAAGCACATAGAGCCGCGCGCCGTCGGGAGAGGGCAGAACCTCAAGCGGGGATGCGTAACCCAGAGCGCCGCTCGCGGATTCAGTCTCAGCCGCACGCACCAAACGTTCTGCCGGGAAGGCAATCGCCATCGACATCGCAGCCAAAGCCGCGATCCACGCCCCCGCCGCAATTTGGAAGCGCTCGCTCACCTCTGCTTCCTTTCTCCAGGCTCTTGCACGGTGAGAACGCGATCCACCGGCTGCGCTGCCAGCGTCTGCTCGATTCCGCTGGGCCAATGTACGATGATCTTGTCAATGGTGGTTGCGGCGCCAAGCCCGAAGTGCAAACGGCTGTCGTCCTGCGAGAGATAGCCGGAGCCAGCAACGCGTTCCGCGGTGTGGCGCTTGCCCGCCGCCAAGACTTCAACCTTCGCGCCGATGCCGTCGCGATTGCTCTTTGTGCCAATCAGCTTGATGCCGGTCCAGTGCCCGGTGTCGGTGGAGACGTTGTGCAGAAGCGTTCCCTTGCCGCCGAGATTCACGACAAACGCATCCATTTTGCCGTCGTTCATGTAATCGGCAAAGCATGCGCCGCGCGCCGTGATGCGCTCGCTCATCACCGGCCCAGCGTCGCGCGAAACATCGGCGAACTTACCGTCGCCCAGTCCGCGAAAGAGTGTGTGCTCCTGCGGAATCAGATGAATCAGACCGCCGTGAAAGATGAGTATGTCGAGCAGGCCATCGTTGTCGAAGTCGTAAATACCGGTGCCCCAACTGACGTATTGCGCGTTGGTCTGCGAGACGCCGGTCTGCGCGCCGATGTCTTCAAAAACCATCTTGCCCGTGTTGTGCAAGAGGCGGTTGTAGTGGCCGTCGGTCACCCAAAGATCAAGAACGCCGCGCCCTTCAAGATCAGCGAATACGGGGCCCATTGACGAAGTGGATTCGCCATTCTGCCCGAAGGCCGTGCCTGTTTCGTTGGCGATTTCCTCAAAAGTTCCATCATGTTTATTGTGAAAAAGAAAATTTTCCGTGCGATCGTTGGCGACGTAAATATCATCCCATCCGTCATTGTCAAAGTCCGCCGCGGTTACGCCCATGGTGCGTCCCACGTAAGCGCTGATGCCCGACTTTTCGCTGACATCGGAGAAAGTTCCGTCGCAATTATTGTGATAGAGCTTGTTGGTCTCGCCCTCATAATCAAGCGGCCCAGGATAATTGTCGGCGGCATAATAGGCGCGATACTTGGGATCGAATTTCACATAGCGGCCCACGAAAAGGTCAACGCATCCGTCCTTGTCGTAATCGAGCCACGTGGAGCTGATCGCCCATCCGTCCACATGAATGCCGGCCTTTTTGGTGACGTCGGTGAAGTGGCCATTGCCGTCGTTGTGATAGAGAATCGTCTTGCCGTAGCCGGTGACCAGCAGATCGACGAAGCCATCGTTGTCATAATCAGCCGCCGTCACGGCCACGGAATACATTTCCGGATCAAGGCCCGACTTCTCCGTTACATCGGTGAAAGTCCCGTTGCCGTTGTTGCGATAGAGATGATTGTGCGGCGGCGTGGCGGGCTTCTCTTTCAACGGATAGGGATGCATCGAGTCGTCCAGCGGCCGCCCGTTGACCACATAGAGCGATTGGCGTCCGGAGTTGTCGTAGTCAAACCAGATGCAGCCTGCGCCGGTGCCTTCGAGCAGCGATCCCAACTGCGCCGAGCCGAAGCTGTGCGTGAAATTGATACCTGCCTTGCCGCTCCCATCTTCAAAGCGAATGACCGGCGCCTGCGCCGCCCGCGGTGAGGCCAACTGCGCCTTCGGCGCGGCAGGAACAGGAAGAGCAGTTTGCGCAGCAGCTACAGAAACAGCGCCAAAGAAAAAAAGAAAACGAAAATTCATTTCAATTGCCTCCGGGCGATTTCTGCTGCGCCGCGCCTGCATCTTTCGCGCCGGTAAGATCGAACGGCGTTGTAGTGTGCAACAGCACGACGGGCATTCGATTTTCCGATGAGCGCTCCGGCCCGGTGTGGCAGCCGGCACAGATGCGCTGCTCTCCGCGGCGAATCCAAAACCATCCGTGTTCCTGGCGCAGGACAGCTCCCTTCGCATCCAGCAGAGCAAAGCGAATGGGCTTGTCGGCGGGCGTCTTCACAAAAAATGAACCGTCGCTCTCCACCGGCGCAGTGCCTGTAACGACTCTATGCCCCTGCGCGTCCATCGTCTCCAGGCGCACACTTGCCGGCGCAATCTTCAGATCGCCCGCACGCGATTGACGCGCATCAAGCGCCATCATGTTGGCGTAATTCCAATCATGCAATCCGGAGGGGTGGCGATTGGGCGTCGAGCGCGGCGCGATCAAAACCGGATCAACGAGATTTTGGCCGCTGACAGAAAGGATTGATTGCAGCGAGGCAGAACCAGGCTTCCATAATTGAATCGCGTAGTGCGCGCCCGCCGCGGCCCGCGCGCTCACGAGCCATGCGCCCGAAGCGGTCTCGGCAATCGCACCCGCGTACTCCGCATGTGGCGCGGCGACCGCGGCCTCTGTCGCCAACGGAGAAGTGAAGCGAGCCAGCGTTGTTCCGTGCGTGAAGAGCACGTCACCCGAAGCCAACTGCCTTCCTCCCCAGCGCGCTCTGCCGTGATCGCAGCGATACGACTCCACGCCCGAACCATCTGCGTACACCAAATACAACTCCGGCGTTGTGCCCGTGCCCAGTGGAAATCCCGCTTCAAATAAAATGCGCCCGTCCGCCAGCACATCCGCGGGAAATACGCTGGCCTGCATATAGGTCAGCGGCAGCACGCCCGGACCGGCCGTCGGATTCAATTGAATTGCCTTGGGAGCATGGCCGTCTTCAGCGGAGTTCAATTGAAAGCCCCAAGGCTCGCGCTCGGCCCAGACCATCCGCCCCGCGGGCAAATAGAGCGGGCGCTCGGCATCTGTCGCGGTTGTAATCACCTTGCGCACGGAGTGGTCAGCGAGCATCAACTCCCAAATCTGCCACGGATCGTTCGCAACCTGCTTGCCCGCGAAAAGCACCATCTTGCCGTCAAAGGAAACGCACGCATCCGCGGTCGCCGCAAAGCCTTTCACAAGCGGCTCTGCTTTACCGTCATGCACCAGCAGCAACTGCGCTCCTTCAGGAAACCGCTCCTGCCCGCGCAACTCCGCAAGCGGCACATATACAGGCGCAGAGGTGACGATGAAGTCTGCTCTGAATGCCGCGCGGGAGCTTTGCGCAGCGTTGGGCGTAAATGCGCAGAGGGGGATGAGCAGAGAAATCGATGCGCCAATCCAAAGCACTCTGAGAGCAGAATTCATTGCGCCGCTCCTGCCAGTTGCAACGCATCCGCCTCGTGCAGTGATGCCCGGCGCTTGAGGCCGCGCGACTCAATCTCGCGCAGTTCAATATAGGGATTTATCGCGGCCATCATCGCGCCGAAGCCGGCAAAGTCCAGCGATTGCTCTCCATCGCTCCACGCCTTGGCGGGGTCAGGATGCACTTCGACGATCATGCCGTCCGCGCCCGCGGCCACAGCCACGCACGCCATTGCCGGAACCAGAGCGCGTACGCCGGTCGCATGGCTTGGATCGGCAATCACCGGCAGATGCGAGATTTGCTTGAGCAGCGCGATCGCCGCAACATCGAAGGTATTGCGCGTGGCTGTTTCAAAGGTGCGGATGCCGCGTTCGCAGAGAATGACGTTGGGGTTGCCGTAATCAAGAACCACCTGCGCGGAACGCAGCCAGTCGGCAATGGTGGCCACCAGCCCGCGCTTCAGCAGCAGCGGACGGCCTGAGCGCGCAGCCGCTTCCAGCAGCGCAACATTCTCCATGTTGCGGGAACCAATCTGCAGAATGTCGGCGTACTCGGCCACCATCGGAACGTCGTCTTCCGACATCACCTCCGTCACAATGGCCAGGCCGGTCTCGCGGCGCGCATGCGCCAGCATCTTCAGGCCTTCCAGGCCAAGCCCTTGAAACGCATAGGGAGAACTGCGCGGCTTGAATGCGCCGCCGCGAAGAATGCGCGCTCCTGCTTGGCGCACGTGATGAGCGGTGGCCATCAACTGAGGCTCCGTCTCCACCGAGCAAGGTCCGGCCATGGTGACGAACTCGCCGCCGCCGATCTCCATCTCCAGCACCGTCACCACCGTCTGCGGGCAACTCGCGCTCTTCAGAGCGTCAGGGCTTTCGGCGAATTGATTGAGCCAATCTAAACGCACCTTGCGCGCTCCGTTCTGAGGAAGATTCAGGCTACTGGAATCGACCGGCGAGCGCATCCATCAAAAGGTGGAGAGGAAAAAACCGCATTGGAAGAGATTGGGCGAAAAATATGGTGAACAATAGCTTTATCACAAGGCCATCGGCGGCGGACGGTAGCCGAAGGCCGCGTCCACCACCGCCGCAACGCCCAGCGCCGTCTCGTCTTCATAAGGCCGCGCCACAATCTGCACGCCAATCGGCAAACCCTCCGCCGATTGACCCACGGGAATCACAGCCGCTGGAGCGGCCAATGCATTGAACCACTGCGTATAACGCACCGCATCCAGATATTCGACAACGCGCCCATCCATGGTCCACTCGCGCTCGCCGTGACGGAAGGCGGGAATGCTAGCCACCGGGCAGAGCAGCACTGGATGTTCGCTCATCGCCTCAAGCGTCTTCGCTCGAATCAAATCCAGCTCCGCCCATGCGTCCAGCAATTGCTGCGCGGTCAGCGGCGGCAGGGCCTCGCTGAAGCTGAGAAATTCGCTGAAGAGAGGGCTGAGCTGATGCTCCCGTCCGCGAATCGCGGGCGCATAAAACATCGCTCCGCACTGCACAAAAAACTTGTTCCACAACTGCCGCAGCAACTCCAGCGTGCGCGGCCTGAAAGGCTCGACGCGAAAGCCTGCATCGCGCAACGCCGCCGCCGCCGCCTGCACCGCCGCGCGCGTCTCTGGAGTGACGGGGATCAGCCCATCATCCTCGAAAAAGCCAATTGTGTTCCCGCGCAACTCCTGCGCAGAGGGCGAACGCAACGCAATCGGCGGACTCACTGGATCGTGCGGATCTTGCCCCGCGAGTGAGCGAAACATAAGCGTCACATCAGCCATCGTGCGCGCCATCGGCCCAATCGCGCCTAGCGTAGAGAAAGGCCCGACGCAGGGAGGCAGGTGGCCGCGGCCGGGAATGCGCCCCGGCGTGGGTTTCAGCGAGCAGATGCCGGTGAAGTGCGCCGGCACGCGCACTGAGCCGCCGCTGTCGCTGCCCAGCCCCGCAGCCGAGAGACCCGCCGCAATCGCCGCCGATTCGCCGCCGCTCGATCCGCCCGGAGTGCGCTGCAAATCCCACGGATTGTTCGTGCGCCCATGCAGCAGATTCACCGTCTCGTAAGCCATCAGAAACTCCGGGCAATTCGTCGTGCCCAGAATCAACGCGCCCGCCGCGCGCAGCCGCGCAACCACCACCGCATCTTCACGTGGCACGTCGCCCTCATGAAGCTGGCTGCCGATCTCGCAACGATAACCCGCCGTAGCAATCGAAGACTTCACTGTGACGGGAAGCCCATGCAATGGACCGCGCGATTCCGTCTGCGCATCCAGCCGCCGCGCCTCGGCGCGCACACGATCCGCATCGAAGTCGGCGAAGGCGTTGAGTTGCGGATTCAACCGCTCGATCTGCTGGATGTGCGCTTCGGCCAACTCTGCAACGGAGATTTCGCCGGAGCGCAGAAGCTCCATCTGCTTCACTGCTGATTGCAAAACAAGGCCGCTCATGGATGCGTCACCGTGTCTTCTGCCGGAGTGGACGGCATGGCCTTGTAGTCAAAACGATAGGAACGCACCGGCTCGCCTGAGTCGAAGCGATCATTCCAATTCAACTGGTAGTCAAGCGACTGCGCATCCTGCGGAAATTTCTCGTTCGCCGGATACGGATAGGCGCTCATCGCGTGGAAGGGCAGTTGCGCCACGGTGAACGGTGAAGCATCCCACCAATCCATGTCCTTCACAAATCCATCCGCGTAGAAGAAGTAATCGCGCTTCCAGTGCGCGGGCAGCGCGGGCAGCCGCGTTGCATCGAACTCCGCTGCAATCTCTTCGCCGCTGCCGAAGATCACGTAGCGGTCGCTGATGTTTGTAAGCAGCGCAGTCACGTCGCCCATGTGCGTGTAGTTGCCGCGCTGATGCTGGAACGGTCCCGTCAAACTCACACGGTCATAATCGTAATCCAGATCGCCGGGGCTTGCGCCACCAATCTGCTTCGGATAGCCGCGGAAGTGCAGCGTTGCATGCGAGAGCGGAAGCTCCGCTGTTGTTGCTTCCTCATTCGCGCTCTGATCGATGAGCACTTGGTCCCAGAAAATTTCCAGATTGCTCATCAGGCGAATGCGCCGCGCGCCGGCCGGCAGCTTGCCCGTGAGATCAACAACAATCGTGCGCTCCAATCCAGCGGGAAAGCCCGCATCCTCGGCGATGCGATGCCACGAGCCATCGGGCATCTGCGCTTCCACGTACGGCGAAACCGGCTTCATGCCCGCTTGCCACGCGGCGTACAGCGAAGTCGCGCTGAAATAATTCACGTAACCGGTCATCAGCAAACGCAGCGGAGCGCCTTGCTTCACCTCGCCTAAATCCAGCGTGAGAGCATGGAGATTGGCGAAGCCATCGTACGGCGTCGCCGCGAAGCCGCTGGCGAATTTGTGATCGCGGCGGCTCAACGCTTCGAGCACATCGCGCCCATCGCCATCCCACGCGCCGACCGGCAGCCACGCGCCTTCTGAAGCCACCACGCGCCCTGTTGCAAAGGGCGGATCGTCGAGGAAGCGTTCGTCGGGATTGACCTCGACATTCTCCGGATGATCGACAGCAAGCAGCCGTAACTGATCGATGTAATTCACTTCTTCCATCGGCTCGATGAAGCGCAGGCTCATCTTGCCATTGACCGGCGCCAACGCGTCGCCGTCTACTTTGATCCACTCGCCGGGCCTTGGCGTGTTGCGTCGCGTGGGCGTGAACCAATGGCCCACCACCGCCGCGCCAATCACGTCTGTCACCAGCTTGTATTTGTGCCCGTTCCACGCGAAGAGAACCGGGCACGAACTGCCGCGCCGATCCGCTTCTTTCATCGTAATCACCGGCGTGCGCGGCAGATCAATCTCGTCTTGCAGCACGCCCGTGGGCCACAGAATGCGCAGCAGATCGATGTGGTCGGCGTCGCCCAGGCCAACCAAAATCTGCGGCGGCCCTTGCGTCTGATAGCCCGACGCTCCGGCCAACTCCCACTTCTGCCAATGGCCTTGCGCAAAGATTTCCACCTTCGCGCCCAGCGCCGTTTTATTGTCGGCAAAGCCGGTCAGGTCCAGGCGCACCGAATGATTCTTGTTGCCGCCCACATTCCTCAGTAGCACCGGCGGCGCATTCAACTGCGTCACAATCAAATCCGCCGCGCCATTGTCCTCGACGGCAATCAATCCGCGCGGCGCGATGAGCTTCACCTTGTCCAGACCAAGCGCCACGCTCACATCTTCAAAGCTGCCGTCGCCACGATTGCGAAAGACTTTTACGCACGGTCCAGCCTTGGTTTCGAGAACCGCCGCAAGATCGATCCAGCCGTCATTATCAATATCGACAGCCGTCACGCCCCAGCCGCCTAAAGCATCTTTCACCGGCAACTCGACACGCTCGAATTGGCGACCGATGTGATTCGGCCCTACGGTATTCCGCCATAGTGTTACCCCGGGTTTCCACGCGTGTGTGACGGCAATGTCCATCCAGCCGTCTTTGTTGTAGTCGAGGACTGCGAGGCCTATAGTTGCAACGGGAATTCTGTCAGCATTCTTTCGATTCGTCAAAGACGTCCACTCACTAGAAAGCTGGCTAAATCCATAAAGTGCTTGAGAAGGATACTTGCCCTCCCGCGGATTCACAAAGAGAACAGGAGCTTCCATATCTCCAGCAATAGCAATATCAACCGCTCGATCGTTGTTGAAATCGGTCAAAATCGCTGATTGCGTATTCGTAAATTCTTTTCCCTCCAACCCCAATGGCCCGGTCCATTCAGTAAATGTTTTATTGCCGTTGTTGCGCCACAATACGTTCGATTGTTCACCTGCTTTGAGATACGCACCTGTGATGAACAGATCCAGATCGCCATCATGGTCATAATCAATAAATGTAATGCCACTCGGCCGGTTCATCGGCTTCAGCCCAGCTTCAGCCGTCACGTTCTCAAACTTGCCTTTGCCCAAATTGCGGAAGAGCAGCACCGCATCGTCCAGCGCGACGGCCAGATCATTCAACCCATCGCCGTCGTAATCACCCACGGCGCAAGCCACTGCATGACCTGAAACCGTCAGCCCCGCCGCCGCGGCATCGAACTCTTCATAGCTGCCATTGCCCTTGTTGTGCAGCACGCGAATCGCCCGCGCACCCGATTGCATCAGCACAAGATCCATGCTGCCGGAACCTGTCACATCCATCATGCACGCGCCGCCGGTCGTCGTCCATGCGCTCGACAAACCAACCCCCTTGTCATCCTGAGCGGAGCGAAGCGGAGTCGAAGGACCTGTGTTTCGTCCGGGTGCCCCAGGTCTCGACTTTGAGACCTGGGAACCCAGAACCTCCGCCACCAGCTTCACCGGAATCATCGGCTTCTTCCCGGCCTCATGCTCTTCAACCGGCAGCACTGTGGAGTAATGCCCTTGCTCGCCGTAAGCCAGCCCGATGGGCGCGCCGATCTTGCTCTCCGTCAGGTGCTTGAAGCGCTTGAAGGCCTCGCCCGCCTCATCTTTCTGGCCCAGCCGTTGCAGCGAGCGCGCCAGTTGGAACTCCGCCGAGGCGTGCAGTGGATTGATGGTGAGCGCCTTGCGAAAGAGGTCAATGGCCTTGTCGAAATCCTTCAACTCCTGGTAGCAAACGCCCTCGTAATAAACGGAGTCCGCGTCCGCCGGATCGAGTTTGACAGCCTGCTGAAAGCTGGCCAGCGCCGGCTCCACTTCATTGGCCGCATGACGCGCCAAGCCCATGTTGTACCAGGCCTGCGCGCTCGCCGGGTCCAGCGCGAGGGCCTGCTGAAAAAACTTCTCCGCGTCCGCCGGCTTTTGCAGATAGAGCAGCGCAATGCCCTCGTTGATGGCCGCCTGCGCCAGCCTGGGGTCTTGCTTGAGGGCCTCGGCAAAGGAGGCCGCCGCGCGATCCGTGAACTGCTGGCTCATCTCGGCCGCGCCGCGATTGTTCAGACGCACCGCCTCGGCGTCATAGCGCTGCTGCGCGCCCGCTGTGGTTGCAATCAAAAGTGCAAGGGCCAGTGACCCGGTCATTCTCATCATCTTCTTCCTCAGCGCGGCCGGAGACTCCAAAATCCGCGGAACCTTCCAGTGTATGCGAGCAGACGGCTGCATGGCATCGACTGATTGATTGACTTCTTGCGCAAGTCCTTTGTTGCAGCCGCGCAATTTATACTGCAACTGTGAACCAGCCCGCCGAAGCCCGCAAGCGCCGCATCGCCGTGGTCACCACCTCGCGCGCCGACTACAGCCATCTCTACTGGCCGCTGCGCGAGCTGGCCGCGCATCCCGGCGTGGAACTGGGCGTCTTCACGCTCGGGGCGCATCTCTCGCCGGAGTTCGGTTCGACAATCCGCGAAATTGAACACGACGGCTTTCCGATCCGCGCGCGCATTGAGTGCCTGCTCAGTTCAGACACGGACACCGGCATGGCCAAGACCATCGGCATCGCGATCCTGGGCCTGGCAGACGCGCTCACCGCATGGCGGCCCGATCTGCTGCTGCTGATCGCCGACCGCTATGAGATGCTGGCCCCCGCGTCGGTTGCGCTGGCGCTGCGAATTCCTATCGCGCACATAGAAGGCGGCGAGATCAGCCAAGGCGCCATCGACGACCAGGTGCGCAACGCGCTCACCAAGATGGCGCACATTCACTTCACCTCTACGCCTACCGCCCGCCGCCGCGTCATCGCGATGGGCGAGGAGGCGTGGCGCGTGCATCACGCAGGAGCGCCCTCGCTCGACCACCTGCGGCGCTCGACACTATTGAGCCGTCAGGAGCTGGAAGCCAAGCTGAGCTTTTCGCTTACAACGCCTACATTACTTACCGCATGGCATCCGGTGACCATCCTGCGCGATACCAACGCTGAGGCTGACGCTCTCTTCGGCGCGCTGGCGCACGCGCCGGGACAGCTCATCTTCGTTTACCCCAATGCCGACGCCGGGAGCTACGCGCTCATTGAACGCACACGCAGTTTGGCAGCCACGCGGCCACGTACACACATCTTCGTCAACCTGGACGCCGTGACGTACTGGAGCCTGCTCGGCCAGGTGGACGCGATGATCGGCAACTCGTCGAGCGGCATCATGGAAGCGGCCTCTTTCGCACTGCCCGTAGTGAATGTGGGAATGCGGCAGCAAGGACGCGAGCGCGCCGCCAACGTGATCGACGCTCCTGCTGAGACCAACGCAATCCTCGCGGCCATCGCGCGTGCGCTTGAGCCGGCGTTTCGCAACTCTCTACGCGGCATGGCGAACCCTTACGGCGACGGAAGCGCCGCCAAGACGATTACGCGCATTCTGACGAGCGTGCCGCTCAACGGCTTGCTCATCAAGCAGCCCGCTCCGCTGCCCGCAGAACACAATCCGGAGCAGACATGACCTTGCGCATCCCATTGTCAGCCCCGGACATTACGCAGGCCGAGATCGATGCGGTCACGGCTGTTTTGCGCACGCCGCAACTGAGCCTTGGTCCGGAGCTTACGGCCTTTGAAGCCGCGCTGGCCGCCTATCACTCCGTGCCGGTCGCTCTGGCGGTCAGCTCCGGAACCGCTGGACTGCATCTGGCTCTGCTTGCCTTGGGCATCGGCGCGGGCGACGAGGTGATCGTGCCCTCCTTCGCCTTTGTCGCCGTGGCCAACGCGGTTCTGCAACTGCGCGCCACGCCGGTCTTTGCGGAGATCGATCCGGTGACGCTGAACCTTGATCCCGCAGCCGTCGAGCGGGCCATCACGCCGCGCACGCGCGCCCTTCTCGTCGTCCACACCTTCGGCGTTCCGGCGCAGATGGATGCGCTCACGGAGATCGCGCGCCGCCATCATCTGGCGGTGATCGAGGACGCCTGCGAGGCCATTGGCGCGGAGTTTCAGGGCCGGCGCGCGGGCAGCTTCGGCGACCTGGCCGTCTTTGGCTTTTATCCCAACAAGCAGATGACCACCGGCGAAGGCGGCGCGGTGCTGGCGCGCGATTGCAAGCTCGCGGCGCGGCTGCGCAGCCTGCGCAATCAAGGGCGCTCGGCCAGCGGCGAGTGGCTTGACCTGGTGGAGACCGGCTACAACTACCGGCTCTCCGAGCTGGCCTGCGCGCTGGGCCGCGTGCAGTTGAGCCGCTTGGAGGAGATGCTCGCCCTGCGCCGCGCCGCGGCCAATCATTATGACGCGCTGCTCCAGGAGATTCCAGCGTTGGAGCGGCCGCCGATCACGCTGCCAGACCGCGCAATCAGTTGGTTCGTTTACGTCGTGCGCCTGCCGGAAGCGGTGAACCGCGACCAAGTGCAAGCGGCGCTCGCCCAGCGCGGCATCGCCAGCGGACGCTACTTTGCGCCGATCCACCTGCAGCCGGCCTGGCGCGCGCACTCGGGCGGAAGCGCGATTTCGCTGCCGATTACCGAGTCGATTGCCCAGCGTACGCTGGCGCTGCCTTTCTTCAACCGCATCACGCTTAGCCAGCAAGAAGACGTTGCCGCCGCGCTTGGAGCGGCGATTCGCACGCAAGGTTGAGCAGCGATTTTTTTGCCTGCCCCGTTCCATAGCCTGCTCATCAACATGTGTAGCGCCCTCCGCCATCCCATCCGCGCAACAGATCCT
This sequence comes from uncultured Occallatibacter sp., assembly GCA_964450895.1. Lineage (GTDB taxonomy): Bacteria > Acidobacteriota > Terriglobia > Terriglobales > Acidobacteriaceae > Telmatobacter. The sequence continues at coordinate 22,172 of CAYVGW010000057.1, forward strand.
GCAAATCAATACATGGCCATCTGTACCGTTTTATGGTACGGCATTTTAAGATCGTGACCGCTGTCACGGACTGCAAATCGCGGTTTCCTTAAACTCGGTATATGGTTATCGATATGAATTTATCGAATGCGTTGCTGATCCGGCGGACTGAAACGCCGTCGATTCCGCAGCCGAGCCTGCGACGCCTGCCTCAGTACCACCATTATCTGGTGGAACTGGAAGCCAAGGGGATCAGCCGAATCTCTTGCAGCGTGATTGGCCAGGACCTGGGGCTGGTTCCGGTGCAGGTGCGCAAAGACCTGCAATACACCGGCATCATCGGCAAGCCCAAGACCGGCTACTCGGTCCCAGAATTGATCCTGGCCATCGAAAGCTTTCTGGGCTGGAACAACGTGAACGAGGCCTTTCTGGTGGGGGTGGGCAATCTGGGCACGGCGCTCTTGGGCCACGAACGCTTCACGCAATTCGGCCTGAAGATTGTGGCGGCCTTCGACACCGACCCCGCGAAAATTGGCCAATGGATTCACGAGAAGGCTGTTCTCTCACTGGACAAACTGGCCGACCTTGCGCCGCGCATGAGCATTCATCTGGGGATCATCACCACGCCGGCGCATGTGGCGCAGGCCGTGGCCGACGAGATGGTGAAGGGCGGCATTCAGGCGATTTGGAACTTTGCTCCAGTCAAGCTCAAGCTGCCGGAAGGCATCATTGTGCATAACGAAGATCTTTATTCCACGCTGGCGTCGCTTTCCTGGAAGCTGGCGCGGCGATTCCGTGTACCCATTCAAGAGAAGGAG
>CAYVGW010000058.1:0-22785 GCA_964450895.1 uncultured Occallatibacter sp.
CGCTGGCCGTGGCGGCGCGCATTCTGCGGCGCGAGGCGCAGATGGACCCGCTGCTTTTGACCGGTGCGGTACGCGTGGCCCTGGGCCAGCTCTCCGGCTCGACCCAGGTGCGGCTGCGCGTGCCCCCGGCGGAACTCGATCTTTGGACCGAGGCCGTTGCCTTGCTGCCCAATCTGGCGGTCAAGCCGACAGTTCTGGCGGGCGAGGGGATGCGGTTGGGCGATTGCGGGATCGAAACCGAGATGGGCACAGTGGACTTGGGGATTCGCTCGCAACTGGGCGAGATCGAGCGCGGCTTCTTTGATCGCGCCGGTGGAGGGCGCTCCTCCGCCTCCAAGCCGGAGGCAGCCAAAGACGAGGCAGGGGAACTGGTGGGTGCTGGCCGGGAGATCCACGGATGACGCAGATTCTGGAACATTACTTCAAATCCATGGAGCGCGGACAGCCCTGGCGCTGGCGCGGGCAGGTGCTGGAATCGGTGGGGCAGACCATTGAGTCGTCGGGTCCGCTGGCCTCGGTGGGCGAATGCTGCGCGATTCAGGATCAGCAGGGCCGCGCGCATCTGGCGGAGGTGATTGGCTTTCGCGGCTCGAATGTGCTGTCGATGCCGGTCGAAAGCACCGAGGGCATTCGCTACGGAAATCGCGTCGAGGCTCTGGGCGTCACTCCGGAGATCGAGGTGGGTCCGGCGCTGCTGGGCAGGGTTCTGAATGCTCTGGGCGAACCCATCGACGAGGGTCCGCGTCCGCCCGTCGCGCAGAGGCTGCCTTTGGACGGGGCAGTGCGGCATCCGCTGGACCGCGTGCCGATCCAAACGCCGCTCGGCACGGGAATTCGCGTTCTGGATGCGCTGCTGACCGTGGGCCGTGGGCAGCGGGTGGGCATCTTCGGCGGCTCCGGGGTGGGCAAAAGCACGCTGATCGGCATGATGACCCGCAACACCGAGGCGGATGTGACGGTGGTCGGGCTGGTGGGCGAGCGGGGCAGGGAAGTCGTTGAATTTCTACAGGATTCGCTGGGCGCGGCGGGCCGGGCGCGCTCCGTGGTGGTGGTTTCCACCTCCGATCAGTCGCCGCTGCTGCGCATGAGGGCGGCCTTGGCGGCGACTACGATTGCCGAGTTCTTTGCCGCCCAGGGCAAGCATGTGCTGCTGGTGCTGGACTCGCTGACGCGCTTTGCGATGGCCGCGCGGGAGATCGGCCTTGCGGCCGGCGAACCGCCTACCAATAAAGGATATACGCCCTCGGTCTTTACCCGGCTGGCCAAGCTGGTCGAACGCACCGGGCAGTTCCGCGTGGGGTCGATCACCGCCTTTTATACAGTCTTGATGGAGGGCGACGACCAGCAAGATCCGCTGGTGGATGCGGTCCGCTCGCTGCTGGACGGCCACGTGGTGCTTTCGCGGATGCTGGCGGCCGAGGGCTGGTATCCGCCCATCGAGTTGTTGGACTCGATTAGTAGACTGATGCCGGCGGTGACCCAGCCGGCGCATCGCGAGCAGGCGGCGCTGCTGCGCAAGCTGCTGGCCGTCTACCACCGCAGCGAGGATCTGGTGCGCATCGGAGCCTACAAGCCCGGGTCGGACCCGGATCTGGACCGTGCGTTACGCGCGCGGGGGGCGATGCGGGCGTTCATGACACAGGATTCGCGCGAGCAGGTGCATTTCAACGAATGCGTGCGCCGGCTGGCTCAACTGGCCGCGGAGGTTTAATCATGGCTGTCTCGCGCGCCTTGCGCCGCCTGTTGCGCATCCGGGAGCTGGAAGAAGAACAGAACCGGCTGGCCCTGGAGTCGGCTACAGGCGAACTGCACCGCCTGGAACGCACACTCGCGGCGGCCTTCGAGCGGGAGCGCCAGGGACGAAGGCTGGTCGAGGCCAGTGCCCGGAACAACCAGATGCTGGACCGGCTGGCGGGCCTGGAAGAGACGCGCTCAGGCGGCCTCCATGTGATTGCGCTTGGGCCTAGAATCGACGCCAAGCAAGAGGAAGTGGCCGCGCGCCGCCAGGAGTTCCTGATAAAAAGGGTGGAACGCCGTCAGGCCGAGACGCTGATCGAGGAGACCGAAGCGCGAGAGGCCATCGAGGCCGACCGGCGCGGCCAGCAATCGCTTGACGACTGGTACAGCGCACGGCAGTACCGGGAAAGCGCCGTTGAATGAAAATGCAGGTTTCGCAGCGTCCTTACAGGGCTTGATCGATTTTGGCCTCTTTCCCAGGGCTGCGCCGCGCTTGCCCTGGGCAATTCTCAAACCACTCCTCCAGAGTGAATATTGACCCTGCTCGTTCATTTCCGACGTTGCCTGACGGAGTAAATTGGAACGCGCCCAAAAAACTTTAGGGGGAATTCGCGCAGCCAACTGACGGCTTCCTGAAATGGGAGGGCAGGTTCCATTCCTGACAATGCTCTAACCCGCTTCTGTCGCGCTTTGGCACACTGTCTGCTTTCTCTTTCTGCATGAATGCTGCCGCGGGAATCGAGATTGGATCGGGCACAACCCACACGCTAGGCTTGGGCAAGGCTCAAGTTGCGGCTTCCAGCCTTCAGGCTGCGGGGGCTGCAACGTCCATCTCCTTTGCATCGCCAGCCCCCGCAGGGCAGGACTTTCGCACCGGCTGGCAGTCGCTGCTGACGGCTTTGGGGCCGGTTTCTGACTCGACCGCGGAGCTAACCCGTGGTGCGAGTTCATCGTTGACCTCCGCATTGATTCCGGCTTCCAGTCCAGGCGTGAGTGCGGAAAGCTCCCCTCCGGCGAAAGCCGCGCAGACGGCAAACACGGCTGCGCGCCCGCAACCGGGATTGCCGGTAGAAAAAGGAGGAATGGGCAAAGAAAGGTTAACTTCTGCTCAGGCAGAACTTCCGGCGGCTGCAAGCCCTCGGGGCGTGGTAACGGTTTCAGCGGAGTTGAAATCCAGTTCGAAATCCGCGCAATCAGAGGAAAAGAAAACGGAGTCGAAATCTGCGAACAACTCCTCGGCAACTTCGCAGAAGACGAATTACGTCCCTCTGATTCAACCGGCTTGGATGCTCGCCGAGATTCAGTCGGCGACTCTCGCGGCGGCCCCGGTGACTTCCCCTCAAATTGAGCCAGCGCCTGCCGCTATCCGCCCGGTTTCCATGAGTTCGGAAGGTGCGGCCCAGCCCGCGCAGACCGCCTTCGCGCTGGCCAATCCGCCGGTGGCCTCGGCGGTTGTCCAAACCACGGCTGCTGCGCCAGGCCCTCTGCCCCGCTCCGAGGCCTCTGGCGGATCGAGAACGGCGACGGAGAGCGCCGCACAGCCATCCACCGAGATGAATGGAGCGTCCGTGCAACAGGAGCGTCCTTTGGCCGCTTCCAGCTTGACGGCTTCAAAACAAAGCGATTCATCCCAAGATGTTCTCCATGCAACCGAATTGCCGGACACCGGAAAGAATGTATCGCAGGCGAAGATGCCGCTCGCCGCCAGTGGAGCGATGGTTGATTCAGCCTCGTCTGGCCGACTGCTGGTTTCCAGCCAAAATCCCGTTAAAGCACCTCCGCAAACTTTGAATGTTGCGCTGAAATCCGGTTCTGTTTCGGATTCCGCGCGGGCTATCGCTCCCACGCAGCTTCCCCCGTCCGCGACCGCGACGGAGACCGAGCAAGCTCCGGCTCCAGGCTTTACTGCAAACAACAGTCTGGTTACAACGGAACCATCGGCTCCGCGTACAGCGCCGGTGGCGCAGTCCAATCAGAGTGAGATTCAGCCGGTCGATCAGGGGCAGAGCAATCCTCAGAGTTCAGCAGAAAGACGGAGTGCGGCTCCCGGCATTACGGAGGCCGGATTCCCAACTCAGACCACCGCAGCCGATCCAAATCCAGCCTCTTCGTCCCTTCCAGAATTAAATGCGGCTTCTGCGATTCCACTCAGCCAGAGTCCTGCTCCCACGGTTTCAATGCGCCTAAATCTCTCTTCGGCCTTCAACACGGAGCGGACCGGCCGGCAGAGCGTGGCGGAGAGCGAGTCCCCGGCGGAGCCATTGGCCTACGCATCGAAGCCGGCCACAGGGGCCGTTCCACCATTCAATCCGGCTCCAATGATTTCTCCAAGCCAGAGTGCCGCGGCGGAGGTTGAGCCGAGCCGGAGTGTGGCTTTGGCAGCGGATGCAGCGCAGGACGGGTCTCTGACGGCGGCAGTGATTCCGAAGCAGGTCCACAGTTTGGCTGCAACTCAGGATCAGAGCGGGAGCCTGCCGTCTCGCGCGAATTCAGCTTCGGTGGTTGTTTCCCACCTGAATGCAGCCTCAATGGCTTTGCCTAGCCCGGAGACGACTCCGGTGGTTGAGCCGAGCCAGAGTGCCGTCCAGGAAACAGATACGGAGCAGAGTGCGTTGACGGCATCGACGGTGAGGCCTGTCCCCACTCAAAGCAGTGCGATTCAAGAGGATCAGCAGTTCATGCCGGCTTACCGCTCGCCGTCTGTTCAAACGGCGGCTCCCGATTCGCTGGAGGTTCAGGCCGCCGAATCCAATGGGAGCGTGCCGCGGAAGGCTGCTGAAAGTGCAGACGCAATCCCGAACGCAACTCTGAACACAACTCCGAGCACGGCTCCGGCGGATGCCGCAACGGTAAAACCGGCTCCCAACACGGTGGTGGACCGGCATCCGAGTGAGAGCTTTACAGAGAAGCCGAGTCCGCTTCAGAGTCAACAGCCTGTGAGAGGGGAGCCGAGTTCGCTTCAGAGTCAAGCGCTTGGGACGGACTCTCAACTTGGGACGGACTCCAAGAAGGATAGAATAGCCGATTCGGAGCCAAGCACAGCGCAGAAAGTGATACCGGTTCCCATTGATTCTCAAGGGGTTGCAGGCACCGTGCCGGCGAAGGACTCCACGGCCTTCCCGTTGAAACAGGACACGATGGTCGAAGCCAGCCAGAGCGCGGCCTCCATGCCGACAGCGGCTCCGAGGACGGCTCGAAACGAAGCGAAGAGCCCGGCTTCGGTCAGTCCGCTGGCTCACTCTCAATCCGTGACTGCACAAACCGCCAATCAGGCGACTCCGCATCCCATCCCAGGCCTCCCTCTGGCGGAAACTCTTAATCCGGCAGAAATAGTTTATTCAGAAAGAGTTGTATCGTCAGCATCGGCATTGGGACAAGATCCAGTTGCGGTCCCCATGGAGTCCCAAACAAAGGATGCACCTCAGGCATCGACGCTCACAAGCGTTCTCAACCCGCTGGCCACGGCGGCTGGCGCTCCGGCACCGGCGAGCGGCGCCAGCTCGGCCTCATTGCCGATTGCCGCAAAGCCGGCGGCCATTAGTAGCGGAAAGACGGCAGTGAGCGGCGTGTCGCGGACGGCGCTGAAGGCCAACGTCTCGAATGCGGTTCTGACAGGCGGGCCAATGGTTGCCGCCGAGTCTTCTAGCCCGGTCGCCGATGCCTCTGCGGTTGCGCGGGCGCTGGAGGGAATGCAGGGGGTTGGAGCGACCCACGAGGCGGAGAGCAAGCCCAGCGCGGCAGTGGAATCCGCCGAGACCTTCGCGGTCTTGGATGCAACGGCGGCGCCGGGGCGGCCGGCCTGGATTCACACCGGCGCGCAACAGGCCGAGGCAGGCTTCCAGGATCCGGAGTTGGGCTGGGTTGGGGTGCGGGCCGATGCGAGCGGGAGCGGGATTCATGCCCAGTTGGTGGCTGGGTCAACGGACGCGGCGCAGGCGCTGAGCGGCCATATGGCGGGGTTGAATGCCTTTCTGGCCGAACACCATACGCCGGTCGAGACGCTGACGCTGAGCACGGCTGGCGGCAGCAATACGGGATTCACCAGCGACAGCGGCTCCGGCGGGGGATTGCAGCAGGGCACGGGAGAGCAGGCAGGGCAATCGGCGGCGCAGAGTGCGAATGCAGCCTCCAGTTTGCCTTCCAGCCGCGCGGCGCTCTCCGAGCCAGCTTTGCCGCTGCCGGTCTGGACGGCAGGATCGGAGGAGAGCGCGCCACGGGCGCAGTGGGTAGGCGGCCACATTTCGGTGATGGCCTGAAGGATGCGAATGACGATTTGGAGGGAGCAGGGGCATTGATGCACCTGAAGAGAGGCTGGCCTTTGGGCCCGGGGCTAAACGGAAGGATCGAAAGCGAGAAGAGCAGGGAGGCAACATGGCGGCAATTTCAGGAGTTTTGAATCCTCACACGACGGCGGCGCAGGCTCTTGCGGGCACAAGCGCAAAGCCGATGGCGGCGCCAAGCGGCGCCAGCAGTTCCAGTAGCACGAGCAGTTCCGCGGCGACGATCTCGTCCAATGACTTTCTTACGCTGCTGGTGACGGAGATGGAGAACCAGGATCCGACCGCCACCACTGATCCGAACGAGTACATCAATCAGTTGGTGAATGTGAACAGCCTGGAGCAGTTGATCTCGATCAACCAGACGCTGACGACCGACCTTGCTCCGGCCAGCAGTACAACCAGCAGCGGCACGAAACCCAGTGTTGTCGGCGCAAGCAGCAGCCTGACCGGCGCAAGCGCGCAGGTGCAACCGGCTGCCTCCAGCGCCTCGACCACCGTTCCCGACGCCATCAGCGCGGCTGCGGCCAAGCTGGCTCCCGGCAATCTCAGTCTTCCCGCAGTCAACCAATCGGCCCAGGCCGTGGCTCAGTCTCTGAGCGGACGGGCGCGCGTGCAATAGCGTTTCGCCGGGCAGCAAGCCGCCCGATACGACCTTAACAACCGCTGGCCTTGGAGGCCCGCGCCGCATTCAGTTGCAGTTCAGAGGAGAATCACCATGCCCAGTTTCTATATTCCACTCAGCGGTCTCAACGCCGATTCGACGGCGCTGAATACCATTGCCAACAACCTGTCGAATATGAACACGACGGGCTTCAAAACGCAGACGACCAACTTCAGCGACCTGTTTTACCAGCAGGTGGGGACTACCGGATCGGGCGATGAGATTCAGGTTGGAACGGGCGTGCAGGTGGCCTCGAACAGCACCGATTTCACCAGCGGCTCGATCTCCTCGACCGGAGTGGCGACGGATGCGGCCATCGACGGAACCGGCTTCTTTGTGCTGGATGCCGGCAATGGCAGCCAGCTTTATACCCGCGACGGCAACTTCCAGGTAGGTTCCACCGGCACGCTGGAGAGTACACAAGGCCAGGCGGTGATGGGCTATCTGGCGACCAACGGGGTCATCAACACCAGCAACGGCCTGGCCGATCTGAACATCCCCACCGGACAGGTCATGCAGCCCTCGGCCACCACCAGCTTTAGCCTGACGCAGAATCTGAACTCTGCGTCGGCCATCGGTGCAACGGCCAGCGGCCAGGTGCAGGTCTACGACTCGCTGGGCAAAAGTTACGAAGCCACGGTGACCTATACCAACCTGGGCAACAACAAGTGGAGTTATGCGATCACGCTGCCGGATACTTTGACGGCGGCGGCGGCGACAGCTCCGGCGGCGACAACGATGGCCGTGACGGCGGCCACGCCGGTGGCCACTTCGGTGACTGCCGCGACGACGGTCGCGGAACCCGCGACGACGGTTGCCGATCCAGTCAGCGCGGCGACCCCAGTGATGACTTCGACCAGTCCCATTCTGGCTTCCGCCGCGGCAGTTGCCGCACCCACAACCAATCCGGCAGTGACGGTGACGGTGGACACCACCACAACTCCAGGCACGACCGCGACCACCTACACCTTTGCCGCAACCGGAACGGCGGGCGTCGGATCGACCTTGCAGTTCACGACGCCCGGCAATGCGACCACAGTCCCGACACCCACGGCCGGCGAATCGCTGACGACCTATGCGGCGGCTCTGCAAGCCGCGGTAGGCGGCGCAGCCTCCGGCATCACGATTACCGCCGCCAACAACACCATCACCATCAGCGGAACGACGGGCAGCTACGCCACTAGCGGCACGATGACACAGGATGTCTTAAACACGACAACCAACTTCAACCTCACCACCAGCAATGGCGTGCTGGCCCAGGTTTCTCCTGCAACGAGTTTGAATATACAGGTCGGTAATGGCCCGGTGATCTCCGCGCCCGTTTTGGCGAATGAATCGCTGGCGCAATATGCAACAGATCTGCAAGCTGCCGTGGGAGCGCCTGCCGCCTCCGGTGTAACCGTTCGGGTCAATCCGCTAAATGCAAGTCAGTTGCAGATCACCGGACCGGTGGTGATCGGTGGCAATCTGGTGCAGAATTTCACGGGAACCCAGATCAAGTACGCATTAGGTTCGTACACCGATCCGGCAACTAAAACAACCACACTGGCCGGGATCGATTCCTCCACCAGCCTGACCATCACCGCGCCCAATACCTCCGGCGTCTCCACGCCCGTGGCCATCACGCTCTCCAACCCCGCGGGCGAGTCGCTGGCCACTTATGTCACGGACATCCAATCTCAGTTGGCCACGGCCAAAGTCACCGGCGTGACGGTCACGGGGACCAACGGCGTGCTGTCGATTACCGGACCGACTTCGATGACCGTGGCCGGGTATGTCAATCAGGACATTCTCGGAACCACAATCCCCAGTTCTGTCTCGCCGACCAGTCCGATCACCACCGCTTCCACGGTCACGCTTCCGCCGGCGGCTTTAACTCCTGCCTCCTCCAGCACCACCACGCTCAGCTCTGCCGCAGCCACTATCTCCGCGACCAGCGACATTCTGCCCGCGGCCACCGCCACCGTGGCTTCGACCAGCAACAGCACCCTGCCGGCCACGACAAATGCCGGACCGCCAGTGGCAATCTCATATACGCTTTCTCCCACCGGCATGGTTAGTGCCGGTACGGTTCTTGAACTCACGGATGGTACGAATAGTGTCACCATCACGCCCGCTACCGACATGACAGCCGCCAATTTTGCGACTTACGTCAATACGCGGCTGGCCGCCGCGGTTCCGGGGGCTATCGCCGCGACGGCTGTAGGCGTGGACGGCGTGGGGGGCACGAATACCAATGGCACGTTGACGATCACGGGAAATACCAATGGCGTAGCTCTGGCGATCCAGAACCCGAACACCACCGCCGGAGTGCAGCAGGATGTATCCGAGGCAACGACCAACTACAACCTGGTCACCAGCAATGGCACGCAAGCTCTGGTCGGTCCAACGACCGGTGTTGCGACGCCAACCACCCTGGCGATTGCCGTAGGAAATGCCACCCCCGTCTCCGTAACCTCCGCCAACAGCATGACGCTGGCGGCCTATGCCACCGCTCTGCAAGCCGCTTTGACAGCAGCGGCGCAAACCACGCCCGCCTACGGGGGCGTGACGGTCACGGCTGCCAACGGGCAGTTGTCGATCACAGGACCATCAGCGAACGGGGCTGTGTCCATCACCGGCAATCTGGTGCAGAATTTCAATGCAACCAATCTCGTGTATGACTTTGGCGCGACGGGAACGGTTTCCACCACATCGAATCTGAAGATCACCGGCCCGACCACCGCCGGCGCCATTGGAACGACTGCCTTGCCAACGGTCACCGCGGGTGAAACGGTAACGCAGTACGCCGCCGCCCTGACGCAGGAGCTTGCGAACGCGGATATCGCCGGAGTGACGGCGACGGCCAATGCCGCCACCGGCAAGCTGACGATCACTGGACCCAGCAGCATCACCACCAGCGGCGCAGTGGCGCAGGATCTGGATCTGACAACTACCAACTACAACTTTGTCACCAGCAACAACACGCTGGCCACTGTCTCTCCCAACTCGACCTTGGCGGTTACCGAAGGCGGGACTACGGTCTCCGTACCCGCATTTACCACCACCCAGACGGTTGCAAACTATGCCGCCAATCTTCAAACCGCATTGACGACCGCGGGCATCACCGATGTAACGGTGACCGGAACCAGCGGCGTTCTGTCCATCACCGGGCCTTCCAATATGTCCATCACCGGCACGGTGAAACAGGAGTTCACCGGAGCCCAGAGCAGCTTTGATTTTGGCTCCTACACCGATCCGAATACCGGAATGACCACACTGGCCACGGTTGCGCCCGCCACCACCCTGACCATCACCGCGCCGACCACAGCCGGCACGACGACGACCATCACCGTGACGCCATCCAATCCCAGCGGCGAATCAGTGGCGCAATATCAAGCGGATGTGCAAACTGCGCTGGCGGCGGCTAAGATCACGGGCATTACCGTCTCCGTTTCGGGCGGAACTTTGTCGATCACCGGACCCGATACGGCGACGATTGCCGGCACCGTCAGCCAGAATATGCTGGGAACCACCAACAACTACACATTTCAAACCAATTCCACGGTTGATCCAACGACCACTTTGAAGATTACCGGGCAGACATCGACCGGCGCGACGGCGATCATTACCGCGCCGACCGTGACGGCAGGCGAGACGGTGGCGCAATATGCCACGGCGCTGAACTCGGCGATCACGACGGCAGGCATCATCAACACCACGGCGTCGTCCACCAATGGGCAGCTTTCCATTGTGGGCGCCAACTTCTCGACCACCGGCAGCGTCAACCAGGGGCTGGCGGATACCACGATTACCTACGACTTTGGATCGAGCGCCACCGTCGATCCAACAACCGCTCTGACGATCGTCGGTCCAACGACAACCGGCACGCCGCCGACGGCAATTACGGTTGCTCCAGCGGTCACCGCCGGTGAGAGCGTTGCCAAATATGCCGCTGATCTGACTACCGCGCTAACCAATGCCGGCATTGACACCAGCGCAAACGGTGTTTCAATCAAGGTGAATGGCGGACAATTGTCGATCCAAGGACCGGCAGAATACCTCAAAACCGCCGGAACCGCGAATCAGGTTCTGACAACCACCACCATCAACTACAACTTCGGAACCAGCGGCAACTCCATCGCCACGGTCGATCCCAAAACCAACCTAACCATTACCGGCTTGACCGCAACCGGCACAACGGCGACGACCAATGCGCCAACTGTCACCCTGGGCGAATCACTGGCGCAATACGTGAACGACCTGAATACGGCGCTGACCACGGCGGGCATAGCTGGCGTAACGGTCTCCTCCACGGCGGGCGGGCAGCTTTCCATCACCGGCGCCAACCTCTCAACGGCGGGAAGCGTGATTCAGGATCCAGTTGGATCGACCAGCTCTGCCGGTACGCTGACCTTTGATGCGAACGGCAATCTGGTGAATCCGACAACCAATATCAACAACATCACCTTTTCCGGGCTCTCGGACAGTGCGGCGGTGATGAATATGAACTGGGGTCTCTATGGCACAACCGGGAAGGCGGAGATCAGCCAGACCGCCTCTGCCTCCACGCAATCTGCGCAAAGCCAGAACGGCTATACCAGCGGCTCCTACCAGAGCTTCACTATCGGCTCCAGCGGCACCATCACCGCGGACTACTCGAATGGGCAACAACAGATTGTCGGCCAGATCGGTCTGGCCTCGATGGCCAATCTTCAAGGTCTGGCCGATGTGGGGTCAACCGAATTTCAGACAACCACCGCTTCTGGCCTTGCCACAGTCGGCGTGGCGGGCAGCGGCGGATTGGGCACCCTGGAAGGCTCGTCTCTGGAGGCTTCTAACGTCAATATCTCGGCCGAGTTCTCCGATCTGATCGTCGCCCAGCGCGCCTTCGAGGCTAACTCCAAGGCGGTGACTACCTTCGACACCATCACCCAGGAAACCATCAATATGATCCATTGAGTTGCGTCCAACGCGGCGAAGTGAAGAAGTGAATCAGTGAAGGAGTGAAGCAAGAATTGTGCCGTATTTCTCTCTTTCACTCATTCACTTCTCCACTTGGTCTTTGAGCATACAAATATGTACCGCCTCGAAATGTAGCGCCGGCCTCCCGGCCGGCTGTACTGTGGGCCTCCTGGCCCACCTTCGCTTATTCGATAGAACATCTTCTTCCGGTCATGGACCTAGAACGGCCCGGAGAGAATCCGCGCAATCACGTCGTAGTCGTGGGCCTCGGTGATCTGGGCTCGATAGAAGCGGCCCTGCTCCAGCTCGGGCAACTCGCCGAAGTCGTTGATGTACAACTTGCCGTCGATCTCCGGGGCGTGAAACTCGGTGCGCCCCTCCCAGAGCAGCGGCGTCTCTTCGCTTTCGCCTTCGGCCAGCACCACCAGCTCCCGGCCCACCCACTGCTGCTTGGCGCGCTTGCTGATCGCCTGTTGGAGCTTCATCAGCTTGCGCTTGCGGGCTTCGATGGTGCGCCTGGGGAGCTTGCCGTTGAGCGCATAGGCGCCGGAGCCTTCTTCATCCGAGTAATTGAAGACGCCCAGCCAGTCAAACTTCGCCTCTTTGACGAACTCTTCGAGAATGCTCATCTCTTCGGCAGTTTCGCCGGGAAAGCCGACAATAAAAGAGGTGCGCAGAACGACGCCGGGGATGGTTGCGCGGACTTTTTCCAGGGTCTTGAGGAAGATCTCCGGGCCGCCGCCGCGCTTCATGCGCTTCAAAACCTCCGGCGAGGCGTGCTGCAAGGGCAGGTCCAGATATTTGCAAATATTGTCGTGCTTGGCGATGGTCTCCAGCAAGCGCCCGGTGATGCGATTGGGGTAGGCATAAAAGAAGCGCAGCCAGCGCAAACCATCGATCTGGGCCAGCGCGTCAAGCAGTTGCGCCAGTCCGTCCTTGAGGCCCAGGTCTTCGCCGTAGCAGGTGGTGTCCTGGCCGATTAGCGTAATTTCTTGCACCCCGCGCTCCACAAGCTGCCGCGCCTCGGCGACCACCGACTCAAAGCGCCGCGAGCGGAATTTGCCGCGCAGGTTGGGAATGACACAGAAACTGCATGGATGGTCGCAGCCCTCGGCGATCTTTATATACGCCGAAGATTTCGGGGTGGTCAACACCCGCGGGGTGTTTTCATCATAAAGGTATGTTGGCACGTGAACAGCCGCGCCCTGCCAATCGTCGCGGCGGAAGCGGCCCTGCTGTTCGCGCGCTTTGCCTTCCGCGCGGGACGATGACTGCTGATGCGTGCCGGAAAGGGATTCCTGGCCGTGGTGGATTTCTGCGTGGGTGCCTCCGCTGAGGATGTTGAAATGCGAAGTTGCGGCGACGGGAGCCTGCAAACCCGCAGCCTCCAGAATTGCATCCAGCTCGCCGGTGCCGACAACCGCGTCCACCTCCGGAATACTCTTCTGAATTTCCTCGCGGTAGCGCTCCACCAGGCAGCCGGCGACGATCAGCTTGCGCGCCCGGCCCGTGGCCTTGTGCCGCGCCATCTCCAGAATTGTGTCGATCGACTCCTGTTTGGCCGTGTCAATGAAAGAACAGGTATTGACGACGAGGATTTCGGCCTCTTCGGGATGAGCGGTCAGCCGCGCTCCAGCGCGATCCAGCAGGCCCATCATCACCTCGGAGTCCACAAGGTTTTTGGGGCAGCCGAGCGAGATGAAGCCGACAGTGGGCGGTGCGGGGAAGAAGTTTTTGCTCACAGCTCTATTGTAGCGAGAATCGATAAACGAAGCTGCAAACCAGCGCGGTCAGTGGTTAGTTCTTGCCCAGCCCAAAGATCTTTTGCAACAAATTACGATGCTCTGCGGGGTGGTCGCAGGTCTCGGTGGGGGCGGTGCCGGCCAGGAAGGCGGCTTGGATCGTGGCCGCCGGACAGCTTTCATCGCTGCGCAGGTTGGTTGCGCTGTCGATCTGCACAATCTCCACGCCCTCCGGCACGGTGAATTCGTTGGTGTCCGAGTACTGCGGCAGTTCGACGGCCCGCTTCATGAACTCCGCCCAGATGGGCGCCGCGGCGTGGGCGCCTTCGATCTTGATGTCGGTATAATCGTCGTTACCCACCCAGACGATGCACAGCAGATTCGTGGTGAAGCCGGCAAACCATGCGTCGTGATCTGTGCCGGTCTTGCCTGCGGCGGGGGCATGGAAGCCCATATTGCGCACCCCCGCGCCGGTGCCGCTTCCGGTCGGGTCGCTGTGCAGCACGTTCTCCAGCAGACTGACGGTTAGATAGGCGACGCGCGGGTCCAGAACCTGCTTCGAGTCGGGCGAGTAGTCGTTGATCACGTCGCCCGTCGAGGTGCGAATGCTGGCCAGCATCCAGGGATCGATATGCAAGCCGCCATTGGCAAAGACCGTGTACGCGCCGGCCATATCCAGCGGCGTGGCGTCGTAGGAGCCGATGGCCATCGACGGCGTTGGCTGCACGCTCTTGATCCCAGCCGAGCGCGCTACCTGGACGACGCGATCAAAGCCCACCAGCGAGGCCAGCCCAATTGTCGCGTTGTTCAGCGAGCGCATCAGCGCGTAGCGCGCCGTTACCTCGCCGTGGTATTCGCCCTCGAAGTTCTTCGGCGTATACGCGTAAGGCGTGCCCTCGCCGTAAGTGGTCTGCTCATCCTTCAGCATCGTGATCGGCGAAAAGAGCTTGGTCTGCCCCGGCAGCATCGTGCCGTCCGCTGCCCCTGCAAAGGCCGTCGCGTAGACAAACGGCTTGAAGATCGAGCCGGTGGGCCGCTTGGCCACGGCATGATTCAACTGCGAGCCGCCGTAGCTGCGCCCGCCCACCAGCGCCAACACCTGCCCGGTGTGCGGATCAAGCGCAATCAGCGCCACCTGCGGATAATCGTACCTCTCGCCGCGTTTCTTCGCCTTGGCGTGCAGCTTATCCACCTGCTCGTCCACCACATGCATGGTGGAATCGACGGCCGCCGTCGCCTCGCGCTGCAAGTCGGGATCGAGCGAGGTGTAGATGCGCAGCCCCTCGCGGTTGAAGTCCCGCTCGCCCAGCTTTTGCACCAACTGCTCATGCACCAGGTCCACAAAGTACGGCGCCTCGCTGGCGTCCACGCTCTGCGGCGTCAGCCGGAGCGGCTCGGCCTTGGCGGTTTCAGATTGTTCTTTGGTAATCGCCCCCGTCTCCACCATCGAATCCAGCACCAGGTTGCGCCGCTCGATGGTGCGCTCCGGATGGTGGAAGGGATTGAAGTAGCTGGGCCGCTGAATCATCCCCGCCAAAAAAGCGCACTCCGCCAGATCCAGCTTGCTCACTTCCTTGCCGAAGTACACCTGCGAGGCCTCGCCAAAGCCGTCGATCGAAAAGCTGCCGCGCTGCCCCAGCGGAATCTGGTTGGCGTACATCTCGAAGATCTGTTCCTTGTTGTAGCGATGTTCAAGCTGGAAGGCCACGGTGATCTGAATGAACTTGTATTTGTAAGTGCCGTTATCGGAAAGGAAGAGCAACTTGGCCAACTGCATGGTCAGCGTCGAGGCGCCGCCGCGATGCTTGCGATCCCGGACCAGATCATGCCACGCCCAGCCCATCATCGAAAAGTAGTTGACCCCGCCGTGCTCGAAGAACCGACGGTCTTCGATGGCCAGAACGGCATTCACCACATTCTGCGGAATCTCGCTATAGGCCAGCAAACGGCGCTTGGTGCGATTCGCATCGTCGCTCAAGCCGGTTATCAGCAACGGCTCCAGCTCATAGCTGGATAGCCCCTGTCCATGCTCGTCGGCGATGGACTGCACAACGCCCCCGCTGACGTGGATGGTGGCTGAGTCCGGTGCGTGGTAGGACTGTGGGCCGGGGCGCACGGTGATCGTCTGCGCGCCCTCTTTATAAGTGCCGAGCTGGGAGAGTTCCGACGCGCCGTCCGCCGAGTAGCCGGCCTGCCGCAGCTCCTCGCCGATTAGCTTGACGGAAAGCTTCTGTCCGGGCCGCACCTCGCGCGGCGCGGCGTAGATCTTGGCCGTGCTGGCGAAGACCGGCGATTTCAGCCGCTCGTCCAGAATGCGCCCGTAGGTGATGTAAAAGTAGCTGAAAACAGCAATAAAAACAAGTGTGCAGGCCAAAAACCCAGCAAGCCCCACGCGCAAAAGCAGCGACAAAAAGGGGTGCTTCCCAGCCGGCTTTTGAAACCTGATCTTCAGCGCCATTCATGCTCCTTGAAACAGTGGTCAGTAGACAGAAAACAGTAAACAGTTCGAACTACTTTCGCAAATCAAAAGTCAATTTACAAAAAAACTGTCATCCTGAGCGAAGTTTGCCGCGTTCTTTGCGGCAAACGGAGTCGAAGGACCTGCGGTTCCACTCTTACATTCCTTCAACAAACTTCAACTACGCTCCAACCGCTCCCAGCAGCCCATCTTCCGCCACCCGCTCTTTCACCAGCTTCACCACCTCGCTCAACTCCACATCCACGCTGGTTGAAGTCGAGCGCGTAACCAGCTCCACCTTGCCCTCGGCGGCCTTCTTGCCGACGTTCACGCGATAGGGAATGCCGATCAGATCCGCATCCTTGAATTTGACGCCGGCTCGCTCGTCTCTGTCATCCAGCAGCACATCGAGGCCCGCGGCTTCCAGCTCCGCGGCCAGCTTTTCGCCCGCCTCCTTCAGCAACGCGTCACCCATATTCGTCACCGTGACCACAACCGTAAACGGCGCAATCGAAGCCGGCAGCCAGAAGCCGTTCTTGTCGTTCGACTGCTCAATCGCCGCCGTCAAAATCCGTTCGATGCCGATGCCGTAGCTGCCCATGATCGGCGTCACTTCCTTGCCGTTCGGGTCCAGCACCCGCGCGCCCATCGACTCCGAATACTTGTAGCCCAGCTTGAAGATGTGCCCAATCTCAACCGCCTTGCCCACTACCAGCTTGCCGTCACAGCCATCTTTCGGGCAAGCCTCGCCCTCGTTTACCGTGCGAATATCTGCGGCCAGAGTCCACTTGAAGTGATCTGAACCCGGTGTGACATTGCGGTAGTGGTAATCGAGCTTGTTCGCACCAGCGACCATGTTCTTGCGGCCTTCGAGCGAATGATCAACAAGGACGACTAAATCCCCTCCCGTGAAGTTTCGAGTTCCAAATTCCAAGATCACCAATCGATGAGGTTTTAGGCCAATTGGACCAAGAAATCCTGCAGGACCATGGAAATATTGTTCCAACTCTTCAGTAACCATTGGACGCAATTCACTTGCGCCAACAATCGACAATAATTTTGTCTCGTTAACTGAATGGTCACCACGCAAAAATGCGGCGACAGGAGTCCAATTAAGATTGCCATCGACGATCGATCCGCGATTCACCATGACCGCAACGCATTTAATGTCATTGGCAGGAGACATCTTCAGGAAGGCCGCGATGTCGGCAATTGCGCCCATCCCCGGCGTGTGAATCTCTTCCGGCGTTCCATCGCCGGTCGGTTCAAGCTCCACCACCGGCTCCAGCTTTGACGTCGCCTTTTCCGTATTCGCCGCATAGCCGCAGACCGGGCAGCTAGCAATCAGATCCTCGCCCGCGTCGGTGTAGCACATGAACTCCTGCGACTGCGAGCCGCCCATCGACCCGGAATCCGCCTCGACGGCGACAAACTTCAGCCCGCAGCGCGAGAAAATCTTGCGGTACGTCGCGTCATGCAGCTCGAAGCTCTTGTCCAGCCCAGCCTTGTCGATGTCGAACGAATACGCGTCCTTCATCGTGAACTGCCGCACGCGCAGCAGGCCCGACTTCGGCCTCGGCTCGTCGCGGAACTTGGTCTGAATCTGGTACCAAATCTGCGGCAACTGCTTGTAGCTGCGCAGTTCGCCGCGCGCAATCACCGTCATGATCTCTTCGTGCGTCATGCCCAGGCACAAGTCCGCGCCCTTGCGGTCTTTCAGGCGGAACATATTGTCGCCCATGCCCGTCCAGCGGCCGCTCTGCTCCCACGGCTCTTTAGGCAGCAGCGCGGGCAGAAAAAACTCCTGGCCGATCTGGTCCATCTCTTCGCGCACAATGGCGATGATCTTGTTGATCGAGCGCTGCGCCAGAAAGAGGTAGTTATACAGCCCCGCGCCCATCTGGCGGATATAGCCGGAGCGAACGAGAAAGCGGTGGCTGGCCACTTCGGCGTCTGCCGGGGCCTCGCGAAGAGTGGGAATGAACAGCTTTGACCAGCGATGCATAAGGAGAGCGTGCCTTCCGGCCGGACCAGCCGGCGCAAGATTCTGTCACTCCCCATTCTAAATCGTCCTGCCCGGTGTAGCGCCGGTCTCCAGACCGGCTGTCGCGCGGACGTCCTCGTCCGCGCTTGTGCGCGAGCAACCACCAAATCACCCAGCCTCCGCCCAGCCGCGCAAAATTCCAACCCGCCCACCGGATATAATCCAGCCATGGACTCTCTAGCCCGCACGGCGGTCACTCCGGCATGAAAAACCTCCTCCGCCTCCTGCGCTTCGGCCTGCCCTTCACATTGCAATGGCTGCCGGGCGTGTTGTTGCTGGCCATGGTCGGCGCGCTCGACACCTTCCGCGTTCTGCTCTTCCAGCCCATCTTCGACCAGGTTCTCCGGCCCGATGCCCCCGAAGGCCCCATTCTGCTCGGCATTCCCAAATCCCAATGGACTTTCGACTTGCGGCAATTGCTTCCCCCGTTCGTACACATGCACAACGCATGGAATGTGGTGGCCTTCGCGCTGGTCATCTCCACCCTGCTGAAAGGCATCTGCGACTACCTCGGAACCTACCTGGTCAACTACGCCGGCTTCGGCACCATCACCGATCTGCGCAACCACCTGTACGAAGCCACCCTGCGCCGCTCCTCCAGCTTCTTCCACAAGCACGCCACCGGCACCATCCTCTCCACGCTCATCAACGACGTGGACCGCGTGCAGTTCGCCCTCAGCTCGGTCATCGGCGAATTCCTTCAGCAGTTTTTCACCTTCATCGTTGGCCTGTTCTTCGTCATCAAGTACGGCGGCTACCTCAGTTGGGCGTTGCTTCTGTTTATTCCCGTGGTCGTCACCTCGGCGCGTAAAATCGGCCGCGAAGTGCGCACCCGTACCCGCTCCGGCCAGGACAAGCTCGCCGAGATTCAAAACATCCTCCATGAAACAGTGACCGGCAATCGCATCGTCAAGGCCTTCAACACCGAACTGTGGGAGATCCTGCGCTTCCAAAAAGCCGCCAAGCGCCTCTTCCGCGCCAATCTGCGCAACGTGCGCATCCAATCCATCTCTTCGCCCTTGATGGACTCCATCGGCGCCGTCGCCATCGCCATGTTCCTCTTCATCGGACGCAACGAGATTCTCCATGGCCACATGACCATGGGCGCATTCGCCGCCTTCATCGTCCTGCTCTTCAAGCTCTACGACCCGGTGCGCAAATCCGCTTATTTCTATAACAGCTTCCAGCAGGCCATGGGCGCCTCGGCCTCCATCTTCAGCTTCTTCGACGCCGAGGACGACGTAAAAGAACGTCCCCACGCCGCCGCCATGAAGCCCTTCAAAAACTCCGTCTGCTTTGAGAATGTCGGCTTCTCCTACTCCACCGAAGAGGGCGAGCACCAAATCCTGCATAACGTCGATCTGGAGCTGCGCACCGGCGAGGTCGTCGCGCTGGTAGGCCCCAGCGGCGCCGGCAAATCCACCATGGCCAGCCTGATTCCCCGCTTCTTTGACGTCAGCAGCGGACGCATCCTCATCGACGGCCATGACCTGCGCGAGATGACCCTCGGCTCGCTCCGCCGCCAAGTCGCCCAGGTCACGCAAGAGACCATCCTCTTCAACGACACGGTCCGCAACAACATCGCTTACGGCCAGCCGGAGATTCACTTCGACCGCGTGGAAGAGGCTGCCCGCGCCGCATTGGCTCACGACTTCATCGTGCGTATGCCGCAAGGCTATGACACGGTCATCGGCGAAAAAGGCTTCCGCCTCTCCGGCGGCGAAAAACAGCGCCTCTCCATCGCCCGCGCCATCTTGAAGAATGCGCCCATCCTGATCCTGGACGAAGCCACCAGCTCGCTCGACGCCGAGAGCGAATCGCTCGTCCAGTCCGCGCTCGCCAACCTGATGCAGAACCGCACCGTGCTGGTCATCGCTCATCGCCTGGGAACCATCCGCCGCGCCAACCGCATCGCCGTCCTCGAAGACGGCCGCATCACCGCCATCGGACCCCATGAGGAACTGCTGACCACCTCGCCGACCTACCAACGCCTTTATCAGCTTCAGTTCATGGATGTGCCGGAGACACTGGGATCAGAGGTCAGGGATCAGGGATCAGGAATGTAGCGCCGATCAAAAATGTAGCGCCGATCAAAAATGTAGCGCCGACCTCCAGGTCGGCTGTAGTGCGGGCGTCCTCGCCCGCGCTTGCTGGAGAGATGACAAATCATACAGTCAAATGTTAGGACTGTAATGTTCATCCTGAAAGCATTTACTTTGGCTTTGTAACAGGGCACGAATTTATAGCAACGAAAAATCGTTTTGGCAAGCAGGTTTTGTAACAAGGGCACGACTTGAGTCGGGCCGAAAAAGGCAACCAAAATAACCTGGGGCTTTAGCCCCTGTAAAATCAGATTCTCAGGGCAAAGGACGAAATATGCCAATCTACTCCATGACCGGCTTCGCGCGCGCGCAGTTTGGCGTACACCTGCCCAACGGCGGCCAGCTCAACTGCACGCTCAGCCTCAAGAGCGTCAACCACCGCTTCCTCGACGTGCAACTGCGCCTGCCCTCCGGTCTGGACGCGCTGGAGATGGAGTTGCGCAAGGCCCTCAAGGATTCGCTCGTCCGCGGCCACGTCGATCTGACGCTCTCCATTGATCGCAGCAGCCAAACCACCGCCGGCTACAACCGCGAACTGGTCGCCGCCTATCTGGCCGCCTTTACCGCCGCCCGCGCCGAACATGACCTCTCCGGCGAACCTGACCTGAACGCCGTTCTCCGCCTCCCCGGAGCCTTGCAAAGCGACAACCGCTCCAACAGCGACGAGGACCAGGCCGCGCTCGCTGAATCCGTGCTGCGGCAGATAGCTCCGCTGCTTGACGAGTTGAAGCAGATGCGCGCCCGCGAGGGCGAAGCGCTGGCGGCCATTCTGCACGGCACGCTCGACCGCCTCGCCGAGGCCACCGAGGGCGTAGCGGCCATGCGCTCCGAGGTGGAAGAGCGCTATCAAGCCCGCCTCGCCGAGCGCCTGGAGGTCGCCGTCGGCCCGGAGTTCAACCGCCAGCGCCTCTTGGAAGAGGTTGCCGTCATGGTCGAGCGTAGCGACGTCAGTGAGGAGCTGGAGCGCATGACCACCCACATCGGCCACTTCCGCGAGCTGCTCTCCACCGGCGGCGAACTCGGCAAAAAGCTCGACTTCCTCCTGCAAGAGATGAACCGCGAGGCCAACACCCTCCTCTCCAAAACCGGCGGCGCGGGCGGCAAAGGAACCCGCATCACCGAACTGGGCCTGGCCATGAAAGCCGAGATCGAAAAGGCCCGCGAACAGATTCAGAATTTGGAATAAATATCTCCCGGCAATGTCCGCGCCGTAGGCGCAGCGGTTATTAGCCCAGCGCTTCAGCGCTGGGTGAGCGCCCCCACCATTCAACCGGAGTCCTGTAGGGACGGCGCTTATGAACCTCACCTTTCCAATGCGTTTGCGGGAAGAATGGAAAAATCTAAACCGGAAATGACTTCCGGAAATGCCAAACTGCTGCTGTCACTCCAGCAAAGTTTCGGGGACTCCCGATTGTAATAGAATAGCCAACATTGAGGACAATTGATGAGAAAGTTGATTCTTTCTGGCTGGAATGTCGGATTTGATAAAGTCGGTCTTACCAAGCTCTTACGGAATGATCTTGAATACTCTCTATCCCAAGCGAAGGAAATTACGGACGCTGTACTCGAAGGTCAATCGGTATCATTAGATCTGAAAGAGGATCAAGTCGAGCAGATGGCTTTGAAGCTCAATGCGTTGCATGCGAAGTTTGTATTGGAAATGGATGCTGAAGTCGAAATCTCGAAAATGTAAGCAGATAGGCTACTGTCTGATCCATTAAAACCGATGAAGTCTAGACAGGTTTCCTGAGGAAAAACGCAGCATGGCCGGAATACTTTTTATCATTTCAGCGCCTTCGGGCTCGGGCAAAAGCACTCTCGTCAACGAGGTGCGCAAGCAGTTGACGGGCATCGAGTTCTCCGTCTCCTGGACCACCCGCGCCCCGCGCGGCTCGGAGCAGGACGGGCGCGAGTACCACTTCACCACCCGCGAGGTCTTCGAGCGGATGCTGGCCGCCGACGAGTTCCTGGAGCACGCCGAGGTCTTCGGCAAAGCCCTCTACGGAACGCCGCGCTCCGCCCTCGAAGAGGCCCGCCTCGCCGGCCACGACCTGGTCATGGACATCGACGTGCAGGGTGCGGCCCAGGTGCGCGCCAAGATGCCGGAGGCGGTCAGCATCTTTGTCATGCCGCCCAACCCTCAGATTCTGCGCACCCGCCTGCGCAATCGCAGCCGCGCCGAGGGCGTTCAGGACGAGGCCGAGGTCCAGCGCCGCCTCAGCGAGGCCCGCAAGGAGATTGAGAATTACAAAGAATACGGCTATATTCTAGTCAACGATGTTTTGGACCGGGCGGTGGCGCAATTGGAGGCCATTGTGCGAGCGGAGCGCTTCTATCGCAACGGCGAGCCAATCGCCATCCGCGCGGAAAGAACGTTGGAGGTCGCCGCCACCTGCCTGCAAGTGAACTCGCAGGAGCGGCTCAAGCCGTTCCTGGAGGCCTTTCGTATCGGCCATCCCGGACAGCAGGAACTGCCCTTTGAGGAGGATTCCGATGACGATTGAAACCGGCTTCGATTCAAACTACCGCAAAGTGATGGTGGCCGCCCGCCGCGCCCGCCAGTTGCAGAGCGGCTCCCACGCCCTCATCCCCACCCAATCCAACAAGCCCTGCCGCATCGCCCAGGAAGAGATCACCGCCGGCATGATCGCCTACGAAAAGACAGACAGCCCGGTCGTCAAGCCGCTCGTTGAGGGGCCGTCCATTCCGATCCTGGCGAATTAGTGTCGTGACCGCGTGATTCAGTCGTTCGCGGAATCTAGGCTGGGTGGCCCAGGTGCCTCGCCTTTGGGCACCTGGGATACTCTAAACCTCAGC
>CAYVGW010000059.1:0-22312 GCA_964450895.1 uncultured Occallatibacter sp.
TGAGTATCGCGAGAATGATAGGCGTGTGGCGAAGTTCAAATGCGATTGCCCGTGCCGCTTCAGCAGCGAGAACTGGCGCCAGGAACCTCGCGGATGCTACCCTGTTGATACTGTTCTTTCCGGGCCCCGTAGCTCAGGTGGATAGAGCAGCAGTTTCCTAAACTGCGTGTCGGAAGTTCGAGTCTTCCCGGGGTCACCATAAAATCAGCAATTTGCAAAATTGCAGAATCGCACAAAAGTTCCGGCGCCTATCGTGGAGGGCAACCATTTTGGAGAACAGCCATTGGAGAACCGCTCCAGTGTGCCTACCTCAGATTGATTCTGATCCGATGCCCCAGGTAGGTTACTGTGCGATTGGTTTCTGAATCTGAACCGATCCCCACGCCTTGCCCCGGTTTGACCAGAACAATTTGAAAAGTGCATTTTATTTGCATTCCAGGGAAGGTTCCCGATCGATCCCCAATCGTCAGCATTTTTTTGCGCTCATCCCAGTGGAACTGAACCGTTGCCTTCACGCCGTGCTCGTACGCATAACCGTCTCCGCTGTCATCGTACAAGAGAAAGCCGGCATCCTTGCCGCCGTAGATACGAATCTCCAGCGGTTCATCCGGATCGGAGGCGGACTGAACGATTGGGCCGATAGGAACAATACTGCCTTGCTTTACCAGAATTGGAATCCGGTCGAGGGGCGCATCCGACTGGATGGCGCGGCCTCCTGGAAATTCCTGCCCTGTCCAGAAATCAACCCAGTTATCACCAGACGGCAAGACAACCTTGCGGGCAATCGCATTGGGTTCTGTTACAGGATTTACCAAAAGCGAATCACCGAAGAGGAATTGATCTTTGATCTCGCGCAATGCCGGATCATTTGGGTACATTACCGGCAGAGCGTTCATAAGGGATTCGCCACGGCTGGTAACTGCCCAGGCGGAGGAGTAAATGTAAGGAAGCAGCCGGTAACGAAGTTGATCGTATTGAATCAGTATCTTCTCCACTTCGGGACCATACTTCCACATTTCGGTTTCGGATTGATAGCCGTGAATGCGAAAGATCGGGCTGAAAGCTCCGAATTGAAACCATCGGACGAGCAGTTCATGGTAATCCTTCGATGTGTACTGATCCTTTGGACGGAAAAATCCGCCGATGTCCGTTGTCCAATAGGGTAAGCCGGAGATTCCAAAACTGAGGCCCGCCGGAATCTGCCGGCGCAATGTCTCCCAGTTACCTGAGACATCGCCAGACCAGGAGATGGAGCCATTGCGCTGCTGTCCGGTAAACGCGGACCGCGACAGGATCACAACCCTCTTGTTTGGATTGGCAGCCCTTTGTCCGTCGTACACCGCGGAAGTTTCAAAAAGGGGGTATGCGTTGCGAACGGCCTTTCCCGGCCCCAGGAAGGTCTGATCGCTTTTGAGCGGATCGCCCTCAGGTTCTGAAGCGTCGAGCCACCACCCATCTATCCCCGCAGCGAACAAAGTACGTTCAATGTCTGCCCAAAATGCTTTTTGGGCCTTCGGATTGAATAGATCCGCCCAGCTCTCACTCTCCTTCGACTCGCCCGGTTCTCCCGTGGCGGCTACGCTGGTAAGAAGAAGATGATCCTTTTCCATCTCGTGGTTTACTTCTGTCTCAACTCCGAACTTCGGCCATACTGAAATAACCAGGTGAAGATTCTGGCTGTGCAGGGAGGACATCATCGCCGCTGGATCCGGATAGTCGCTCTCGTCAAAGCGCATCGCATTCCAGCCATACTTTCCCCAATACCGCCAATCCTGCACCAGCACATCGACCGGAATCTTCCGTTTGCGAAATTCGGCGGCCGTATCGAGAATCTGCTGCTGGCTCCCATAGCGCTCCCGGCACTGCCAAAATCCGTATGCCCACCGCGGCAGAAGCGGAGCAGCGCCCGTGAACTCCCGGTACTGAGCAATCACCCGGTTTGGCTCCGGTCCATAAAGAAAGTAATAATCAACGGCCTCCCCCATTTCAGAACGAAAGGCCATCGTCTCCGATGGAGCGCGCACGGAGAGCTTTGCATCGCCTCCCGTTTCAGTCATCACATGATAGGTCGTATTTGCAGCCAGGTGAATCTTTCCGCTGGCCGAACCGGGAACCCACATATTCTTGATGTCGATAATCTGCGCGTCATTGATCGACAGCCGCAGTGCGTATTTGTAATTGCCACTCAACAGAAATCCATATTCTCCTTCTTGCGCCGTGCGGAAGCTGCCCGCGCCTGTATTGTCCAGCGGAATCACTTCTTCCGTCGGATTGAAATCCGTCAGCGCTGCGTTGTTCCATAAAAGGCCGTATCCCTTGGATGAAACAAGAAATGGAATAGCGATATTGGTGTTTGCTTGCAGGAGCCGGACTGGAATGTTGCGCAGGTTAAAGAATCCCTCCTGATGCTGCCCCAATCCGTAGAGCGTTTCGTCGGGGGACAATTGAAATTGCTGCTCAACGCCAAGCGCTGGACCCTCTATGCCTGTCAGCGCAACAGGATGGCCTTGCCGCCGTTCCTCGCCGAGGATGCTGCTCCCATCGGAGGATAGAAAGCGGACACGCCCCGAATCCTTGGCTATCTCAATTCTTAATTTGCTGGTCTGAATGCGGAAAGCCGAGGTATCCGGCAAAGTCGTGAATTTCGCGCCTTCGCATGGCCGGATGACCGCGGGAACCGCCGGCTTGACCGGCGCGGCCGCTGTGCTGGCGAGGATATGGACCACGCTTTCGGAACAGATTTCGACATGAACCAGGCCGGATTTCAAATGCACAATCGCTCCATTGGCGGTTTGCTCAATGGACTGAGCGCCACTGCGAGCCGTGGCGGAGAGGAAGAGAGCAACGAAGAGGGAGGTCGCAAGAAGAAGATTGTTTGAAGATGCAGCGTGCATGATGATGGCTCCTGATAAAAGTTCGGAGGCGAAATCAACCTGAGAATTCGCGTTGGGGTGCAAGTCGCCGGTTGTGGCGGACGCCAACACCTTGGGTTTTTCGATACCGGCCTGATCTCGCAATGCGATCAGATGCCGGAAATCGCTATGGATAGCTTGAATCAGTCTCGTTATGCCCGGGCAGAATGTGGCCGCGTTCATTCCGCTGACGGCTCAGACGTCTTGATTCCTTGAAAGCCTCGTCTGCTGCGTTCTTGTCGCCGGTCTTCTGGTAAAGGCGGGCAAGCTGGTAATGAAGGCTTCCGTCCTCGTCGGTTGAAAGTCCTGCTTTGTACTCCTGGATTGCTTCTGAAATCCGGCCTGACTCTGCATATACCCGTCCCAAAAGGGCGTGCAAACGAGGCCGGAATTCCGGCTTGAGGTTCTTGCAGTTGGATAGATACGGCTCAGCTTCCGCATAGCGGTTTTGTTGGACAAGGATCTCGCCCGCCAGGAGATTTGCCTCGGGATCGTTTGGATCTTCCGCCAGGAGGGCGCGGTCGAGAACGTACGCTTCGCCGTCCTTCAATTCGGCAAAAAGTACAATCGCCAAGCTGATGTTGGCAGCGCGATTTTTGGGATCAAGGGCGGCGGCCTTCCTGTACTCCTCTTCCGCGTCATACCACATGCGCTTTTGCCGGAAGACATCTCCAAGCAAAACATGCATGCGCGGGGAGCCGGCATCGATTTCACCGGCGCGCGTCAAGGCCGCAATCGCCAGCTTTTGATCTGCCTTGCTCTCCCAATACAAGCCCTGTGCCCGCGTTGACACATTCGACTTGAGGCGTTGCGCCGCGCTCGAAGCGGTTCGAAAATCGCCCGAATAGAAGGAACACGGCGCCAGAAGCTGAAGCTGGCTGCCTCCCAGTGCGCGCAGGGACGGCTTCAATGCCTGGCTGCACTTTGCATATTTACCCTCCGTGAAAAAGCGCTGGGCCCGCGCCGTGGGCGCTCCTGTCCCCGAAGGCCGGGCCTCCTCGCTGAAACTCAACGCGGCCGGCGCGTCCTCCGAAAGAAAAGCCTTCTCTAAGAGCGAAGCTATTTCCGGCTTCAACGCGCCTGAACTCTGCCGCGATTGAACTGACTCGATCAATTGCTTTGCCTGACCTTGGGCTACAGCATCGTGAAACTGCGGCAGGTTCAACTCAACAAATACGGGATCGGCGGACGCAATCGAAGTCAGACCTTGGAGCGCGGCATCGAGATGTCCATCAGCAACTTCCATCAGGGCGGCTCCGAGCGGAGTCAATCCACAATGAGTAACGGCGAGTCTTTCAAGATCGAATTGCTCGCGCGCTTCCTTGATTCTCTTCAATCGAAGCAGCGTGATCCCATACTCCGCGTGTGCGCAAGGCGCGGGTGAACCGGAGGCAATAGCAGCCTTGAATGCTTCCTCGGCTTGAATCAGTTCCCTCTCTTCCGCGAAGGATTCTGCCGCCCCCAGCTTGAAATAGGCCGAATTGTCATGCTCGGAGGCCATGATTCGTGCATCGTCCTCCACCTGCTGCAGATAGGCTGTTCCCAGGCTCAGCCAAATACTGCCGTCCTTCGGCGCCAATGCCGTGGCCCGAGAAAAAGCGTCAGCGGCGCGCTCGGCATGATTGGTCGCTTCAAAAGCCTTCCCAAGGGTTAGCGCAGCCTGCAAGTCCTGGGGATCGAGCTTTTCAGCCTTCTCAAGGAAGGGAATCGCCGCCTCGGCGTTCTTGATCCCAAGATATTCAATGCCCAAAAACAACTGAGGGACAAACAAAGACGCATTGAGCTTGATTGCTGCTTTGAAGCAGTGGATTGCTTCTTCTGTCTTCCCCAATTCGTGATCCATCAACCCGAGATTGGCCCACAGTTCCGCGACGGAAGGCTCAAGTTTGACAGCCTTGCGGTATAACTCCGCGGCGGCGCTAAAGTCCCTTCTGGACTGAGCCTCACGTGCCTCAGCCAGAAGGGATTGAAGAGTCGGAGTGGGTTCTTCCGCTCTGGCGACTGCGTTCACGGCTGAATTTGCGAACGCAAGCGCCAGGCAGAGAGCAAGGATGGTTTTGTGCATAGTGAGATACTACCGAACCAGCTTGATCGCCAACTGAACCTGTCTCGCTGCCACGGTATTACCACCACATGTGCCCATTGAGAGGGTATCCCCTATGCCAACATCGGGTGAAGTGAAGTTGGCGTGGTTGAAGGCGTTGAACAACTGCGCGGTGAACTGCAAGCGGAATTTCGCCGGGATGTTGAACCACTTTTGAATTCCCAGATCCTCGTCAACGTAACCGGGAGCCCGGAGCTTGGAGAGGAAGCGGGGGACATTGCCAAATGCCGCCGTTATCTGCGCAGCGGTCGCCGGCCCTGCCGGTAATCCAGGCGTCGCCACAAAGGCCGCCTGGCTGAAGATGCATCTTTTCCCGGCGGCGGTGCATACGGCGGAGGAGTCGGGCGCTAAACTGCTTCCAGTGAAGGTTGCATGTTGATTTCCGCCCCAAAGACTTGCCGGATTTTGTCCTCCGCTACTGATCGATAGCGGGAAGCCCTTCTGCCAGTGGGTGATTCCGGAGAGCTGCCAACCGCCCACGGCCTCATTCGCTATGCTGTTCATGTTGCCGCCGAGTTTCTTGCCTCTCCCAACCGGCAGCTCGTAGACATAGTTCATCACAAGAGACTGCGGGACATCCGTCGCGTCAACGGTGCGATCCGCTTTCAAGTCATAGTAGTTGCGGATGGAGCCGCCGCCGCTGTTGATATTGGCCCAGCCTATCGCGTCGCCGGCATCGCCGAGGAACTTTGAGTAGGTGTAGGAGGCCGTGAAGATCAGGCCCTGCGTGAGGCGGTGATTATAGGCCACCTGCAACGAATCATATCTGGAGATGCCCAACGGCTCTTGTTGGGCAACAGCGCCTCCGCAGAACTCCGGATACGGTTCCATCAGTTGGGCTGCCGGAAGCGTCCCATCCGAATTTTGGCAGTTCATGGCGGGAAGCCCAAGTTTGCTCAAGGTGCTTGCAAACGGATTGGCCACCGAGGCGGTCAGCGCCGTTTCGCCCAGCGCGAGGTGACTCGGATTCAGTTGGCCGTAGTTCATGCCTCCGAGCAGGATGCGCGTTCCGAGGTTACCTACATAGTTGACATCCAGCATATCGTTGGGGGTGATGGCGTATTGGAATCCCACCGAATACTGTTTGACGCGGGGATCGGGACGGACTGAATTAACTCCGCCGCCCGACTGACCGACGTTCGTCAAGCCTTGCAACGCGTTCCCGGTAACCGGCAGAATGTCGCTATCGGAAGCGAAAGCTTGGGCGAGCGGCGTCTGGACCTGGAATCCGTTGGGGGCCATGGGTATCCATGCCGTCGATGAAGAAAAGCCCGGGGCCGGTATTCCCCCATAGGGGAGGAAGTTCCTCGAGTAATACAGGCCAAAGCCGCCGCGGATAACCAGCTTGGGCATAGCGGTATACGCGAATCCCACGCGCGGAGCCGCGTCGCCCCAATTGTACTGATAGAGATTGCGGTGACTTGGAGTGTTGTAGGTGATTGCTCCATAAGCCGGATATCCAGAGGCCGAGATCGGATTGAGGGCGGAGAAATCAAAGGCCGCTTGCCAGTTGTGCCGCTCCGTGAACGGAGTCTGCATCTCGTAGCGGAAGCCCAGGTTCAAGGTCAACTTCCGGCTCACCTTCCAATCGTCCTGAAGGTACACTCCATGCATCTCGTACGATGTCGCCGGCAATGCATTGAACCCGGCGGAGCCGCCGTTGCCCGCGCCCGCCATGAAGGAAGCGAAGGCATCTCCGGTGCCGGATACCAGGTTCCCTGCCGCGTTGAAGCCTGCCGTCTGGTTGCTGGAGAAGTTGAATGTCACGGGAGCAACCCTGCCGCCGAAGAGCTGGGTCAGAACGCCCATATACCCGAACGATATTGATTGCGCTCCAAGCGTCTTGTTGAAGTCCAGACTAACCGTGCCCACATCGTTGGCCGTGGTCATTACGCCGTTGCCGCTGATGGGCCCCAACGGTTCATAGTTGCCGTTGGCAAAGCTGACCTCCGGAAACTCGGGGCTATACGCGTCGAGGATGGGAGCCAAGCCAAGCGTGGAATCCTTGAATCCGGCGCCTTGCACGTCGTTCCCCTCAACCCATCGGTTGT
The DNA here is from genome assembly GCA_964450895.1 of uncultured Occallatibacter sp. GTDB lineage: Bacteria > Acidobacteriota > Terriglobia > Terriglobales > Acidobacteriaceae > Telmatobacter. The sequence goes on from CAYVGW010000059.1 coordinate 7,068, forward strand.
AGGTCACGTTGGCGTTCATCACGAAGGTGGACGAAAAGACCTGCGAGAGGCCCAAAGCGATGCTGTACCGGTTGTCAGGATTCGTATCGCCCGGTCCAGCGGGATCGCTGGCTCCGTAATAGTCTGGAGCACCGTTTTTAGACTCGTGCTTATTCGACCAGCGCCCGTAGATGCGGGTGTTGGCGCCGAAGTTCTGGTCGATGCGAATTCCGTACTCGTTGGAGGCCGATGGTGCTACGGCCGAGCCATACCAGTTGAGAGCGTTTGTAGTGTTCGGCGCCGGCCAGTAGTTCCCTGAGGCAAGGGTTTTCGCCAGCGCGTCAACCGTCCCTGACCCTCCCGTACCGATTTTGTTGTTCGTGAAGGGATCGCGAACCCAGGTTGTCCCGCACGCGCCACCCGGTTGCCGTGTGGTGGAGGGATCAAAGATTTCGCCGGCATAGATCTCTCTGCCCAAGCAATCCGTGCCAATCTTATTCGTCGTGAGAGCCGTCGAAAAATCCCCCCCCTCCTGGGCTGTGGTAGGCATAACGCCCGGTCCATAGGCGCCGGCATTGCTGAGCCGCAAGCCCTCGTAATTCGCGAAGAAGAAGGTCTTGTTGCGTTGCTTGTAAATGCCTGGGATATACACCGGACCACCGACGGCAATGCCGAACTGATTGCGATGGTCTCCAGTCCAGGGCTGGTGCTCCATTTTATTGAGGTAGGTGTTGGCGTCCAGCTTGGGATTGCGAAGATATTCGTCCGCCACGATATGGAATTCGTTGGTGCCGGATTTGGTGACCATGTTGATCACATTGCCGGTGCTCCATCCGTACTGAGCCGAAAACGAGTTGTTCGTGACCTTGAATTCCTGAACGTCGTCCACCGCGGGCACATAAACAGACCCGCCCCAGCCGGCGGCCACATTCCAGCCGCCATCCAGAAGCCAGGCCGTGGTTCCGAAGTAGCCGCCGCCAAAGCTCAGGAAGGACTCATCCTGGTCGGCCGTATCGTCCTGGCCGCCCGCCGTCAGATTCTGCTGCTGGACCTGGTTGTTCACCGAAGAGTTCAACATCACCAAGCCGATCACATTCCTGACATTGAGCGGCAATTCCTCAACTTGCTTGGAGGCTATCTCCGTACTGACGTTGGCGTCTTCGGTTTGAAGCAAAGGCCCTGATTCGGTCACCGTGACCTGCTCGGAAGCTCCGATGGTCAAACTGATATTCAAGCTAAGCGAGTCGCCGACATTGAGAATGATCCCTGACTGCTTGGATGTTTTGAAGCCCGAAGCGCTTGCCTCAAGAGTATAGTTTCCAACCGGCAGCAAAGCGAAAGAAAAATCGCCTGCCGCACCGGCCGTGGCGGTGCGCGAGATTCCTTTTTCGGAATCTGTAAGTTTGATTGTGGCTTTTGGAATCCTGGCCCCGGATGGGTCGGAGACCGCGCCCGACAATGCCGCCGTTGAACTCAATGACTGAGCGTGGAGCGCTGGAGAGAAGGACAGTCCAAGGGCCGTGATGGCCATCAGGACCGCTATGCGTACAAAACGCAATCTTGTCATGCTACACCTGGTCATGCTGCCTCCTAAGATTTTTCCTGCTGTTCCCGTTACCTGGCTGACCCGGGCGCCTTCTAGCGGCGAGCCGGAGCCTTTGGGTCGCACCGAATGGACTGGTTGGCCAGCCAGCTTCCCCGTAGCACGCTCGGAAGGCCAACTTGTATTACCCGAACAACACCCATGAGATAACGAGTCCGGCGCATTGGATGACAACGTACTGTACGGTACTGTTCGAGAGCGTTCGGGTGTATTTCTGCCCTTGTCAGAGCATTCCATCAGGGAGTACAGTACTGTGCTAGCACCATTTTCGTTGGGGAGAGTGATGGAAAATATCGTTAAAGTTACTGATAACCGGGAACTGGCGACTGGCTCTCAAGAAGAGGGCGCGGCAAAGATTCAGAAAGCTCTCTCGGAGATTCTCAAGAGTACCCCATTTCGTTCCAGTAAGCAGTCCCAACAACTGCTGCAGTACATCGTCGACCATTCCCTGGCTGGGCACGCCGAACTTCTGAAGGAGCGCATTATCGGTGCGGAGGTATTTGGCCGTCCTCTCGACTACGACACCAATGAAGACCCCATTGTTCGTGGTCGCGCGGCCGAGGTCAGGAAGAGGCTCGCCCAGTACTACATGGACGAGGGCCAAGTCTATTCGATTCGGATTGAGGTCAGTCCAGGCTCCTACCACGCTTCGTTTTCCGAATCATCCAAGTCGCTTGCCAGGGAACCGGGGATGCCCGAACTCCCTTCAGTCCATGCTTCGCTTCCGGCTCCTGAGCCGGACCCTGTACCATTGGCGCCACTGACAAGCTCCAGCAGCGCTGGTAGGGCTAACCTGAATTCAAAAAAGTGGTGGTTTCTTGGATTTGCCGCTTTCATGGCGCTCGCCGCCTCAGTGGCATACATTGATCGGCCGCTGGGGCCTGTCCAGCAATTCTGGTCTCCGCTGCTGGAGACATCCAAACCCGTCTTGATCTACACCGGGGCCAACGCTGTCTATATGCCAAGCCCCGATCTGATTCAGCGTTATCGCGCCACGCATCACTTGGGTGATCTGGACAAGCTGGGACGCGAATTCCTCCCTCCGCTCACACAAGATCAGAAATTCGGGCCTGGAGACCTGCTTGAAATGAACAGCTCGTTCGTGACGCTCGGGGATGTTGCAGCCAACGTCAATGTGGCTTCGCTCCTGACCAGATTCAATCGCAGCTTCGATCTGCGTTCGGGAGAGGACGTCGCATTCGGCGATCTTCGCCTATCCCCCGCTGTCCTGATCGGCGCATTCAACAATGGTTGGACCCTGCAAATGACCGGTGATCTCCCCTACGTATTTGAGGTTGACCATACAATTAAGGATCGAGTGAGTGACACCCGTCCATGGCGTCCTGTCAGTTCTCTGGATGGGAAAGTCCTGGTGGATTTCGCCCTGGTTGCCCGCCTCCCTCACTCGAAAACCGGAGAGCCCCTCATCGCAATAGCAGGCGTCACTCAATGCGGCACGCAAGCAGCCGCCGAATTCATCACCTCCGCTCAAGCACTAGCGGATCTACTCAAATCCGCGCCCAAGGACTGGGCATCCAAGAATATGGAATTCGTCTTGCAGACGAAGGTTGTAAACGATATTCCAACCAGTCCGGCAGTTGTCGCTATCCGCTATTGGTAGGCTGCCATGGTATTCCTGGTAGTTTTCGGGTGGAGAACCTAGGGGCTATGACTAGTGCGACTTCCGCCGCTTTGACTTTTGGCCTCTTGCCGTTTATAAATGTTGATGAGATGGAAGTCGTTTCCATGCTGTAGATGCTGCTCCCACGTGGAGCCGCGCAATTGATCACGGCAATCGCCAGGATGCTCGGGAAGGCGGTGAAACTCCGCCACTGCCCCGCAACTGTAAGCGCCCCCGTTCCGCGCCTCGTCTTTTGGCTGCGGGCGGGATTCAGCCAGGGTTTCAAGCCCCAAGTAAGCCACTGCGGACTATTCTGAGGATGGGTCCGTGGGAAGGCGGCTGGAGAAGGCGCAAGTCAGGAGACCGGTCCTCGCGCCCCCAACCCGCTTGCGTTCCGAGGGGAACGAAGGAGTTTTCATGCCTGTTTGTTTGTCATTTTTCCTGCGCTGGCTTGCCCCGCGCACGCTGCCCCGCGTTCTTGCGCTTTTTCTGCTTGTTTGCACGGCCTCTGTCTGTCCCGCGGCCTCCATTCGCGGTGTGGTCACCGACACCAGCGGCGCCAAGGTGGTCGGCGCGCAAGTGGTTTTAATCAGCGGTGGCCAGAACGCCGGCTCCGCCGTCACCGCCGCGGACGGCAGCTTTCAGATTCTTACTGGCGTCGAGGGCCATTTCTTTCTCGCAGTCTCTTCGGCCAGCTTTCGCCAGTTGGAGACGCCCAGTTTCTACGCCGGTAAGCTCGACTCGGTGGAGCGCAACCTGGTGCTGGAGCCGGCCTGGGTGCGCGAATCCATCGTCGTGACGGCCACCGGAACGCCCACCCCGCAGGCGCAAACCAGCGAGGCCACCAGCGTTCTGGGGCCTCTGGACCTGGCGCTGCGCGACGACCTGACCAGTGCGCTGCGGCTGATGCCGGGCGCGACCGTGGTGCAAGACGGCCAGATGGGCGCGCAGACCTCGCTCTTTATCCGTGGCGGCAACTCCGACGCCAACAAGATTCTCCTCGATGGGGTGAGCGTCGACGATATGGGCGGAAACTTTGACTTCGGCCCGCTTTCGACCACGGCTGTCGAGCGCGCCGAAGTCTTTCGCGGTCCTGACTCCAGCCTTTACGGCGCGGATGCGGGCAGCGGCGTCATCAGCCTGACCACCCCGCGCGGCACCACCAGCTTTCCGTCGATTCTCCTCCAGGCCGATGGCGGCAACCTGACCACCGGGCGCGAAGAGCTGGAGGTGGCCGGTGCGCGCGGCAAGCTGGATTACCTGGGCGCCTTCAGTTGGCTGCAAACCGCCAACGATCTGCCCAACGACGAGTACCATGTGGCCACGACCGCGGCCAATCTCGGCTACCAGCTCAGCGGCAGCACGCAACTGCGCGCCACGCTGCATTATGGCGTGGACGCCAGCGGCGAACCCAATGCCTGGGATTTTTATCATGTGGCCGACAACGCCACCCAGAAGGATCAGGATCTGTTCCTCAGCGGCTCCCTCGACAACCAGACCACGGCTTCCTTCCACAATCTGTTGCGCTACGGCGCGACGCGCAAGCGGGAAGAAACCAATCAGTGGTCGCCTTCTGGCGAACTGGTCAATAACTACGACGGCCATGGCGATTCCGCCTATTTCGGCCAGACGGTAGTCATTACCGGCGCCAACGGCTACTCGGCCACGGGCCAAGCCGAACTCGATGGCACCACTACGAACGGCACCACGCTGGTGAATAACCGCGATGAACTGGTCTATCAAGGCGATTACCGTTTCACGCCCCATCTGGCAGGCCTGATCGGCTTTCACTTCGAGAATGAGCGCGGGATCGAGGTCTACAACTCGTATTGGGACGCCGTGAACACATACGCCATCAACGACGCGGATTCGCGCACCAACTATGACTATCTGGCCGCCGTGCAGGGTGACTTCAAACGCCGTTTTTACTATCATCTGGGCGGAAGCCTGGAACACTACTCTCTGTTTGGCACGCAGACCACGTCGAACGCGGGACTATCTTACTACGTATTGCGTCCACGGCAAGGCCACTTCAACGGAACCCGGATCTTCGGCAACTTCGGCGACGCCGTGCGTGAGCCGAAGCTGACCGATAAATTCGGTTCGCTTTACGAGATTTTGCAAAACGCCAACGAGCAGACCGTGATTCAGGAGTTCCACGTAACGCCCTTGGCCGCGCCTACGACGCGCAGCTACGAGGCAGGAGTGGAGCAAGCCTTTCTGGGGCAGCACCTGACCTTCCGGGCCAGCTACTTCCACAACGAATTCGGCAAAGAGCTTGAGTCGGTCGGAGCCAGCTACCTGAACCTGCTTTTTCCAGACTACTCAGCCGCTCAGTTGAACACTCTGAAAGCAATCGTCAATTCAAGCGGCGCATTTGACCTCATGTCCAATACCCAGGCCTTCCGCGCGCAAGGCATTGAAGTCACCCTCGAGAGCGGCATCGGCAAGGGCCTCTTTTTCCGCGGCGGCTACACCTATCTCGACGCGGTCGTGCAGCGCTCCTTCTCCGGCGACAACGAGGCGCTGCTGGCGGGCTATGGCTTCAGCTACAACGGAATTGCCCTGGGAAGTACAACGCCGCTGGTGGGCGCTCGCCCCTTCCGCCGTCCGCCGCACACCGGTTTCTTTACTGCCAGCTACACCAGCGGCAAGATCACTGGAGTCTTCACTTCGGCCTTTGCCAGCCGCAGCGACGATTCCACGTTTCTGCCTTACTCGGACCAAAATGGCGGCAACACGCTGCTGCTGCCCAACCGCAACCTCGACTGGGGCTACGCCAAGCTCGACCTGGGCGGCAGCTACAACCTCCTCAACTGGTTGAAGGTCTACGCCCAAGCGGAGAACCTGACCGACAGCCGCCACATTGCCCCCATCGGTTACCCCAGCCTGCCCTTCAACCTGCGCGCCGGCCTGCGTATCGAGTGGACCAAAGCCCGTCATCCGTAGCGCCGGCCTCCTGGCCGGCTGTAGCGTGGACCTCCCGGTCCACGCTACACGCTTCACCGCAGTCAAAGATGAGATCCCGGCCATGGCCCTTCCAAAATGAGTTCCTAACCATTCTTCGTTCTCCTGCCCCGCACCAAATTTTTAGATTGCGTAAATTAGCGGTGAAATGAATCAAAAATAATGAGCATAACCGTACAAAAATACGCATTTTGCAATTTTTTCGTCAAAAAACTCTTGAAAATCTAGGGCCAACAAGATTAGAGTTGTCTTTATTCACCAAATTGTCGTTCTTGTATTGCCTTGCACCACTTTCCCAAGGAGTCTCAATGATCTGCCCAAAGTGCCAGTCGTCTTCCTTGTTCGTTGTGCCCGCCGAGATTCGTCTCTATCGCAACTGTCATCGCACCCTCAGCCACCCTCCGATGAACCCCTCGCCGGATGTGCGGGTCTGCCTGGACTGCGGCTGGTCGGAGTTCTCGATCCCGCGCTCCTGGCTCTCCGCCGGCTGGCTGCGCCCCATGCGCGCGCAAGCCGCTCCGGCCACTGTCTCCTCCACGGTCTCTATTGGCTCCGCCAACGCCGCCGTGCTTAGCTCTTAGCCACGCAAGCGGTTGATTGACCAGGCCTTGAAGGTTGGACGCTCCGGCGTACTGAGAAAGTGTGTGCGCCTGAGCGAACCCAGCAAAAGGCACACAAAAAGCCCCCAGCCGAAGCTGAGGGCTTTTTACTTGTCATTGTCAATCCAACAGAATGCAGAATCAGTGGCGAGGATTTCGCATCGTCCCTACGGGACTCACAGTTTTGTTGGTTATGCTCACCCCGCGTTGAAACGCGGGGCTAATAACCACTGCGCCTACGGCGCGGACAGTCAACAGTCCACAGTGGACAGTCAACTGTCTACTATCCATAGTCAACTGTCCACTGATCCCTGACCCCTGCCTTAGTACATGCCTTCCATGCCGCCGCCGTGCCCGCCGCCGGCCGGAGCCGCCTTGGGTTCCGGAATTTCGGCGATCAGCGCTTCGGTGGTCAGCAGCAATCCGGCGATGGAAGCCGCATTCTGCAAGGCCGTGCGGGTGACCTTGGTCGGATCGATGACGCCGGCCTTGACCAGATCCTCGAAGACCGAAGTCTGCGCGTTGTAGCCGTAGTGCGCGTCCTTGGACTCCAGAACCTTGGCTACCACCACCGCGCCCTCTTCGCCGGCATTGGCGACGATCTGGCGCAGAGGCTCTTCGAGCGAGCGGCGAACAATCTGCGCGCCGATCTTCTCATCGCCTTCCAGAGTGGAGATCAGCGCGTCCACCGAGGGAATGGCGCGAACCAGCGCCACGCCGCCGCCCGGGACGATGCCTTCCTCGACGGCCGCGCGGGTTGCGTGCAGCGCATCCTCGACGCGCGCCTTCTTCTCCTTCAGCTCGGTCTCGGTCGCCGCGCCCACCTTGATGATGGCCACGCCGCCGACCAGCTTCGCCAGCCGCTCCTGCAGCTTCTCCTTGTCGTAGTCGGAGGTGGTCTTCTCGATCTGCGCGCGAATCTCCTTGACCCGGCCTTGGATGTCCGAAGCCAGACCGCCGCCGTCCACGATGGTCGTATTGTCCTTGTCGATGGTGACGCGCTTGGCCTTGCCCAGATCCTCGAGCTTCACGCCTTCCAGCTTGATGCCCAAATCCTCGGTGATGGCCTTGCCGCCGGTCAGGATGGCAATGTCGCCCAGGATCGCCTTGCGACGGTCGCCGAAGCCCGGAGCCTTGACGGCTGCCACATTCAGCGTGCCGCGCAGCTTGTTCACGACCAGTGTCGCCAGCGCCTCGCCCTCAATGTCCTCGGCGATGATCAGCAGCGGCTTGCCACTGCGCGCCACCTGCTCCAGCAGAGGCAGCAAGTCCTTCATCGCGCTGATCTTCTTCTCGTAGATCAGAATGTAGGGATCTTCCTGAACCGCTTCCAGCCGCTCGGCGTCGGTCACAAAGTAGGGGCTGAGATAGCCGCGGTCAAACTGCATGCCCTCGACCAATTCCAGGCTGGTTTGCATCGTCTTCGACTCTTCAATCGTGATGACGCCGTCCTTGCCCACGCGATTCACGGCATCGGCGATGATGTCGCCGATCTCCTGGTCGCCGTTGGCCGAGATTGCGCCCACCTGGGCAACCGTTCCCTCGGTTACAGGCTTGGAGAGCGCGCCCAGCGAACCGGTCGTGGCCCAATTGCCTTCCTTGTCGCGCGTGCCGATGATCGTCGCCACGGCCTTGTCGATGCCGCGCTTGAGAGCCGTCGGGTTCGCGCCCGCCGCCACCGTCTTCACGCCCTCGCGGAAGATCGACTGCGCCAGAACCGTCGCCGTCGTGGTGCCGTCGCCGGCCACGTCGCTGGTCTTCGAGGCGACTTCCTTGACGAGCTGGGCGCCGACATTCTCCATCGGATCTTTCAGCTCAATCTCCTTGGCCACCGTCACGCCGTCCTTGGTGATGGTGGGCGAACCGAACTTCTTCTCGATGACCACATTGCGGCCCTTGGGGCCGAGCGTTGCCTTCACTGCGTCCGCCAGCGTGTTGACGCCGCGCAGGATCGCCTGACGGGATTCCTCACCGTGCAAAATCTGCTTTGCCATTGCTCTCTCTCCAGTGATCAGTGAACAGTGTTCAGTGATCAGTGCTGTGATTTCAGTTATTCAGCTTTACATCTGCAAATCGAAGTGGTCTGGATGAAACAAGTTGACGATGGCATTCTGACCACTGTCCACTGATCACTGACCACTGTCAGCTACTTCTTTACGATTCCCAGAACTTCCTCTTCACGCATGATGAGGAACTCTTCGCCGTCGATCTTGATCTCGGTGCCGGAGTACTTGCCGAAGAGAATCTTGTCGCCCGCCTTCACGTCCAGGGGGAAGACCTTGCCTTCGTCATTCGACTTGCCCTTGCCCACGGCGATCACTTCGCCTTCCTGGGGCTTTTCCTTGGCGCTATCGGGGATGATGATGCCCCCGCGGATGGTTTCGCCCTCTTCCAGACGGCGGACGAGGATGCGGTCATGAAGCGGTGTAAACGAGGTTGCTGCTGCCATTGCTGCGCTTCTCCTTCACTGGCGGACAGGGTTGATCCCCGCCGCGAGATTGGTGTTTCTGGTGATAAAGACTTTGGATTCTGTGGGTTGATGCTCTCAACCTCCGAGCAGGCAACCCCGGGCAAGCACTTCCGCCAGCACGCTGCTAGCACTCTCGCCCTCCAATTGCTAACGATAGGACAGCCCTGCCAAATTTGTCAAGCTAAAAAATATGAAATGTGAGTGAACTTCGCTCATAAAATTCGCTCATGAGATTTTGACGGGCCGGGTTTCTAGTCCCCCCCCGTCGTTGCCGACCCGCCACGCATGAAACTGTAGCGCCGGCCTCCTGGTCGGCGCTTGTTTCTAGAATCACCTTCGGAACGTCCAGCGAAATTGCCGGGAAACCGAGCCTCTTGCATAATTGTCTTCGCGGGTTTGCCGATCATTATCATCCAAAGGCGCATCCTCAATCCAGGTGATAAGCGAAGAGGCGCAATCCATTCAGAGCAAGTCGGGCGTTCTTTGGCAAGCGTTTGGGCTTCCCTAAGCTCTGCCCTGACGCTCCATCGCAATTTCATGAATTTTTTTTGAAGAGGCGGATTGAACGACGCAAATCGGTGTAAACCTCTCACCCAAAACATTTTTTTAACAGTAATAGAAACTATCCAAGAAAGTATTACCTCAGTTATGCGCAATTCGCCCCATTTTTCGACAGACAAGAAAATGCTAATTATGGTTACGCTCATCTTGCGCACATATGCGCCAGAAAAGGAGTACCCCATGAAAAAGTCCCTCCGTATCGTCCTCGCCGCCACCCTCCTCGCCCTCCTCGCCCCTCTCGCCATAGCAGCGCCAGCTACTCCTTCACCGATACAGCCGGAGCCCGGCGTCATCGCGCTCCGTTAATTCTCCTTGTAAGAAAGTGCCTGCAACAGCGAAAATAGGAGCCGCGAGGTGAGATGAACCTTTCGGCGCTGGACTATATTTTGTGGGCGGCCGGTTTTTTTACGAATGCGATTTTGCTGACCGTCCTTCTCTGCCGTAGCCGGTGGAAGGGGAGTCCTGTCTTCACGATTTATATAAACTTTGATAGAGCGAAGGACGATTCTTGCGAACCTTAATTTTATATGTATCGATAATTAAACGCATATTTGCAGTACTTCGGCATATTGTTGATTTGCTTCCCCGCCTTATCCAAAATACTACAAAACCACAACCGTAAAAAAGGTGCCTGCGCAAGAGTTTTGTCTCATTTATGAACAATTCTGCCTCATTTTCTACAGACAAAAAAAGTCAAATTGAGGTTACTCTCATCTTGCGCACATACGCGCCAGAAAAGGAGTACCCCATGAAAAAGTCCCTCCGTCTCGTTCTCGCCGCCACCCTCCTCGCCCTCGCCGCTCCTCTCGCTATAGCAGTGCCTGTCTCTCCTTCACCGATACCAGCGGAACCCGGAGTCATCGCGCTCCGTTAATTCTCCTTGTAGGAAGTTGCCTGCGCAGGTGAAAATAGAAGCCGCGAGGCGGAATGAATCTTTCGGCGTTTGATTATCTCATGTGGGCGGTTGGTTTTTTCGCGGATGCGGTTTTGCTGGCCGTCCTTCTCTATCGTCGCCGGTGGAAGGGGTTCCCCGTCTTTACGGTGTATATAGCTTTTGGTACAACGGTGACAGTTCTCGATTATCTTTTTTTTCGGTTTGGCTCGTTGAGTTTATATAAGCAATTCTATTGGTATTTGGATGCTGCAGATTTTGTCTTGCAGCTTGGAGTGATCTGGGAGATCGCTAGCATCGTCTTGCGGCCCACCGGAACTTGGCTCCAGGATGCCAGAAAACAGTTTATTTTTTGGGGCGGGGCAGGCATCCTCTTCGCTGCCGCACTGCCTTTGCTGGTTTCGCCACCGGCCGGACTTTGGCAATGGCGGCTTGAAATTCGCCTGACGTTATTCTCCAGCTTGGTGGTCTGTGAACTGATCGCCGTGGTGACGCGCACTTCAAAGAGCCTGGGGCTTGGCTGGCGCAATCATGTGATGGCGCTAGGTAACGGATGGACGGTCTGGTCCGTCTCAGTGAGTTTGGGGAATGGGTTGCAGTGCTATTTTGGCACGCACCATTACTTCAAAGGGCTGGATGAGACAAAAATCGTTGTCTATATTGCGGTCACCATCTACTGGATCGTGCAATTCTGGCGGGAGGAGCCGGCGCGGCGGCCGATCTCTCCCGAGTTGCAGGCCTATATCGAGGCCTTGCATCAGCGCGTAAAAAATGATCTTGACAGAGTCGAGGCGCTGAAGTAACCTTTTCGGGATGACTACAGCGCTCTTACAAATCATCTTTGGAGTACTCCTCGGCGGCTTCGCCGGCTGGGTGATTGCCGACCGGCGCTCCTCCCGCAAGATCAACCGCCTCGACTGGCCGCAGCTTGTCGCCGGACTCTATCGCCTGGATATTGTCGAATTGTCAGCGGTCGCCACCGATTACCTGCGTCCTCAGAAATCCCAGCTCGACATGGAACCCAATGAGATTTGGGAGTTCCTCGGCGGTTACGATGGTCTACGAAGAATGCGGGAGAACGCCGAGATCATGCTGGCGCTGGCCGCCTATGCGCAGCGCTGGAACTTCACCGAGGCGGTCATCGTCACCGAGCGGATGCGGCTGGATGCGGCCTCGCTGCGCCGCGCCGTGCGTTGCGTCGAGTTCAGCATGCTGCCCTCCCGGCTCTTTCGCCGCTACAAGCTCACCCTCCCCCTTCATGCCCAGGAGGCCTCTTCCGCGTACTACCTGATGCGCGAGCGCCTGCTCTGTCTCTATCAAACCAGCCAGGCGGGCCTGTATCCCAAGCTCGCGGAAGTGATTTGACCTCTTTGCTGAGCCAAACCGCGGCAACCATTTACAATGTCTTCATGGTTTGCCGCACTCTCTATCGCCTCACCGTCGCCGTGGCCGTCGTTGGCCTGATCGTTTCCACACTCGCTGCCGGCGCACAAGACTCAACCTCCAAGCGCGGACGCAAATTCAAGATGCCGCCCCCCACCGCGCGCATCGAGGTCACCGTGCTGCGCGACAGCAACGGCAAGCCCATCGAGAATGCCTCGGTCATCTTTCACTCCATCGAGAACGGCCGCTCCAAGGGCAACATGGAGCTGAAGACCAACGAGGACGGCAAGACGCTCATTGACGTGCTGCCCATCGGCGGCATCATGCGCATGCAGATCATCGCCAAAGGCTTTCAGACCTTCGGTGACGACTACAAGGTCGATAAGGATCAGATGGCCATCGAGGTCCGCATGAAGCGCCCCGGCGAGCAGTACTCGATTTACAAGGACCACCCCGAGGCCAGCGAGGGCGGCAAGGATTCCGATGCGCCCAAGCCGGCCGCTCCTGCGGACAAGCCCGCCGCCCAGCCGAGCGCGCCGCCCAGCCAGACGCAGCCAAAATGAAGCGAAAGAACGCATTGAAGAACAGGCTTTGTAACAGGGCACGACTTTAGTCGTGCCGCTCTATGGCCTTAATTAGGCTTTGGGCATCAGCCCCCGCGGAGCCGTCGATTGAACAGCCAACCCCTCCTCGGCAAATCGGCCCTCCTCACCGGCGGCGCGCGGCGCCTGGGGAAGGGAATTGCTCTCGCTCTTGCGCAGGCCGGGGCGGATGTAGCGATCACCTACCGCAACTCCCAGGCCGAAGCCGCTGAAACCGTCTGCGCAATCGAGACTTTAGGCCGCCGTGCGCTGGCTGTCGCGTGCGATGTGCGTTCGGAATCATCCGTCAAAACAGCCGTTGCCGCGGCCGTGAACCGCTTTTGCCGCCTGGACATCGTGGTCAACAACGCCGCTGTCTTCGACGCCGCTCCCCTCGACGCGCTCGGCCTCGACCAGTGGGATGCAGTCTTCGAGACCAACGCGCGCGGGCCGTTTCTGGTGGCGCGCGAGGCGCTGCCCCATCTGCGCGCTGCCCAAGGCAGGATCATCCATATAGGTTCATTGGGCGGGATGCGCGCCTGGGCCGGTCACGCGCACTACTGCGCCTCCAAGGCCGCGCTGCACGCGTTGACCCTGTCGATGGCCAAGGCCTTTGCTCCCGAAATCAGCGTCAACTGCGTCGCGCCGGGATGGATCGAGCTGGAAGAAAGCGACGCGGGCCAGGCTGAGCACTTTGCGCGCAAGACGCCGATGCGGCGTAATGGCCGGGTGGAGGACGTGGCGCAAGCGGTGCTCTTCTTTGCCGCCGGGCCGCACTTCATCACCGGGCAGGTGCTAGCCGTGGATGGCGGGTTGGGGCTGTAGAGTACCCCGCCGGCGTTGCTGACCCGCAGGGCATGAAGCGGGTGTGGTCGAGGACGCCCACACGACAGCCGGTCTGGAGACCGGCGCTACAGAACACCACTAACGCCCAAAAAGCCGCTTGAAGAAGCCCGGTTTGCCGGAGCCGCCGCCTTCGGCTTCCTCGCGAAATTGCTTTTTGGGCGGGGCGGAGAACTTCTTGGGATGGAACTTCAGCGGCACGCGCTCCCATAGCCCGATGGGAGCAGGTTGTGCCGGCAAAGGCACGCCGCTCACCGCGGCCAGCGGATTGCTCATGCAGAGCCGTTCGGCCGTCTCCACGCCGGCCCGATGCGCCACGTAGTCGTAACCCTTCTTCAGGTGCGGCGGCCGCCAGGTGACGTTGTGCGCATCCGTGGCCAGAAAGTGAATCCAGTTGCGATCCAGCAGCTCGTTGGAAAAGGCCTCGGCCATCTTGCCGAAGCGCCCATAAAGCGAGCCGGAGGTCACCTGCACCAGGCTGCCATTGCGCATCCACTCGGCCAGCATCTCCGGCTGGCCCAGCACCGCCGGATACCGCTCCGGATGGGTGATGACCAGCGTGTACCCGGCCGATTGCAGCATGAACATGGCGTCGGAAATCTGCGGCGGAATCGCGGTGTTGGAGAATTCGATCATCAGGTAGCCCTTGCCGCCGATCGAGTAGCGCAAGGGATTGGATGCCGCATCGTAGATGTTTTCGGCAGTCATGTGGAAGTCGCAGGCCAGGCTGAGTTCCATCTCGCCTTGCAGTGCGGCGCTCAACTCGGCAAAGCGCTCTTCGATGAGCGGGGCGTTCCAGGGGTACTCAAAGCTGGAGTGCGGGGTGCAGGCGATGTGCGTCACGCCGTTGGCCGCCGACTCGCGCGCCATGGCCAGCGAGGTTTCCAGGTCGGGCGAGCCGTCGTCCACTCCATAGATCAGATGATGATGAATATCGATCATGATGAGAGTCCTGTTTCAGGTTCCCTAGGGCGGAGTTAGCGGTGAGCGGGGTTAGCGGAGCTAGCGGTGTTAGCGGAGTTAGCGGAGCTAGTTGGGCCAAGTCATTTTGCTAACCCCGCTCACTCCGCTAACCACGCTACTTCGCCGCCAGCGCCGCAATCATCGAAGCAAAGACTTTTACGCCGTCCCGCGAACCCAGGATCAGTTCGCTGGAGCGGTCCGGATGGGGCATCATGCCCAGCACGTTTCGCTTCTCGCTGAGGATGCCGGCAATGTTGCTCAGCGAGCCGTTGGGGTTCGCCTCCGCGGTAATCTCGCCTTTCGGCGTTGCATAGCGGAAGGCGATCCGGTCCTCCGCCTCCAGACGCGCCAGTTCCTCCGGCGTGCAGAAATAATTGCCCTCCATGTGCCCAATCGGCATCTGCGCCACTTCGCCCTTGGCGAACTGGTTCGTGAAGGGACTATCGGCAGTTTCCGCGCGCAGATGAACCTGCTTGCAGATGTACTTGAGTCCGGCGTTGCGCATCAAGGCGCCGGGTAGCAGGCCAGCCTCGGTCAGAATCTGGAAGCCGTTGCAGATGCCGGCCACCAGGCCGCCGTCCGCGGCAAACTTCTTCACCGCTTGCATCACCGGGGAAAAGCGGGCAATCGCCCCGGTGCGCAGGTAATCGCCATAGGCAAAGCCGCCGGGAACCAGTACGGCGTCCACGCCTTGCAGATCCTCCGAGTCGTGCCAGAGAAAGGTGACGGGCTGATGAGCCACTTCGGCAATCACGTTGTAGGTGTCGTGGTCGCAGTTGGAGC
>CAYVGW010000060.1:0-22176 GCA_964450895.1 uncultured Occallatibacter sp.
ATGCCGTTGGACTCCAGGCCGCGCATCTTGCGGGGGGCGAGGTTGGCGACGATGACGATCTTGCGGCCAATGAGCTTTTCCGGCTCGTAGTATTGGGCGATGCCGGCGAGGATTTGGCGCTTTTCGTAGCCTAGATCGACCTCCAGGCGGAGGAGCTTGTCGGCCTTGGGGACGCGCTCGGCGACGAGGATTTGCGCCACGCGGAGATCGACCTTGATGACGTCGTCGATGCTGATATGTTGCGGCTCGGCCACCTGCGGTGGGACGACTGCGGCTTCGGAGGGTTTCACCTCCCCGATCCCCAAAGGCGAGGGACCGGGGGCGCGCTCAGGAGTTGAGGCGGGAGCGTTTTCAGGCACGGAAACGGGATTCTCTTCCATCTTCTTTTCTTCTTTCTTGGTTATGTGTTGCGGAGCGGGCTTGACTTCAGCGGGCTGCGGCGGCGTGCCGCCGGCGGCTTCGATGACGGACTTGTTGTTGTCTTCCTCGATCTGCTGCATCCGCGCGACGGCATCTTTTTCGGCGCGGGGGAAGAGCGGGGCCGGCTCGGCGAAGTGCGTTCCGGCCTTCAACCCTCCCCATGCAACCGAGGTGAGAAAAGCGCCTGCGGCCGCGTCCTGAATTTCGCCCTGGCCGAGTTGCAGCCAGACCTTGGCTGCCGCGTCGGGCAGGATGGGATAAACCAGCGCGGTGATGATGCGGATGGCTTCGGCGGCGGTGGCCAGCACACGGGCTTGAAGCTCCGCTTGTTCTGCTTCGGAGCGGCCTTCAGGACGTTTCCAAGGGGCGTTGGCGGTCAGGTAGCCGTCGGTCTCCGCCACCAGAACCCATAGAGCCTTCAGCGCTTCGGAGAAGTTCATCGCATCGAACTCCGGCCCGAAGGCGGCGATGGCGCGCAAGGCGCTCTCACGCAGGGAATCTTCGGCGGCGGTGAGAACGCCCGCCTCCGGCAAGACCCCGCCGAAGTATTTGTGGACCATGTTCACGACGCGGCTGACGAGGTTGCCGTAGCCGTTGGCCAAGTCGCCGTTGTAGCGCTGGACGAGCGCGTCGAAAGTAAAACTGCCGTCCTGGCCAAAGGGAATCTCGCGCAGCAGGAAGTACCTCAACGCATCAGAACCCAAAACCGTGTGAACGGTCTCGGCGCGGACGATGTTCCCGCGCGACTTGGACATCTTGCCCTGATCGAAGAGCAGCCAGCCGTTGGCGCGGACGGAGCGGGGCGGAGGAACGCCGGCGGCCATCAAAAAGGCCGGCCAGTAGACGCAGTGAAAGCGGCTGATCTCCTTGCCGATCAGGTGCAGGTCGGCGGGCCAGAATTTTTTGAATTTCTCCTGCTCTTTGGGATCATCCGAGCCGTAGCCCATCGCCGTGATGTAGTTGGCAAGCGCGTCGAGCCAGACGTAGATGACGTGTTTTTCGTCGCCGGGAACGGGGATGCCCCAGGAAAAACTCGTCCGGCTCACCGAAAGATCGCGCAAGCCGCCACGGACGAAGGAGACGACCTCGCGTCGCGTCGATTCCGGTCCCATGAAACCGGGGTTAGCCTCGTAGAACTCCAGCAGCTTGCGCTCAAAGGCGGAGAGCTTGAAGAAGTAATTCTCTTCGCTGACGGTTTCCGTGACGCGGCCGCAATCGGGGCAGACGGCGCCGGGAGGGCCATCGACGTACAGCTCGTCGCTGACGCAATACTGGCCGGTATAGGAGCCTTTGTAGATGAAGCCGCGGCGGCGCAGCTCGGCGAAGAGGTGCTGCACGGCGCGCTTGTGGCGCGGCTCGGTGGTGCGGATGAAGTCATCGTTGGTCAGGCCGAGCTGCTGCCAGAGGCCGCGGAACTCGCCGGAGATAGCGTCGGCAAACTCCTGCGGGCTGCGGCCGGCCTTTTCGGCGGAGCGCTCGATCTTCTGGCCGTGCTCGTCGGTGCCGGTGAGGAACCATGTTTCGATGCCCAGCGCCCGTTTGCGGCGCGCGATGGCGTCGCAGACGATGGTCGAGTAGGCGTGGCCCAGGTGCGGGCGCGCATTCACGTAGTAGATGGGCGTGGAGAGGTAATATCGGGATGAATTCACAACGGAGTCTGTCATAGGCGGGTTATTGCCTAGCCTTGCGCCCCTCAACCGCGGGCCAAAGCAAGGGCAATCCAATCTCCATCTTACGGCATTTGCTGACGAAAATGCTCTCGCCAATCGCATCTGCTTTCTGATAAACTCGGCACGTCCCCGTTTTGAGGTGTTCCGATGTCTTTGCTGATTCTCCGCCGCGTTCGGACCTTCGGGATGCGGCCTTCTGTCTGCGCGCCGCTGGTTTCATGCCTGTTCCTCCTTCCCGGTCTTTATGCGCAAACCGTCTTCAGCAGGGCGGCCCGTGTGAACAGCGCCCAGATCAGCGTCGATCCCAACGTCGTTGCGGGAATGCTGCTGGAGAAGACCGCTCCTGTCTATCCGCCCATCGCCAGGGCCGCGCGCGTCAGTGGAACGGTTGTCCTGCAGGCCGCCATCTCGAAGACGGGAACCATCGAAGGCCTGCACGTGATCAGCGGCCCCGCGATGCTGCAACAGGCGGCCTACGACGCGGTTAAAACCTGGCGCTACAAGCCTTATCTGCTGCAGGGTGAACCGGTGCGGGTGCTGACCACCATCAACGTCATCTTCACGCTGGGCGGCGTGGAAGCGCCTTTGAAAGCAGCGCCGTCCAACTCCGCCTCGCCTACGGCGGATGCACAAGGGGATACACCCGCGGCTGAAGCGCAGGGAGATACGCCGGAGACCAGTTCGTTCGCCTCCTTTCACACTGGAATGAGCGAGTTTGCGGCTTGGGAAGCTGCCACAAAGAATGGATCGCCGGAGATACTGATGGAGTTTTACCGCCGGTTTCCCAGCTCCTCTCACATCAAGACGGCAACCGGCACGCTGCGCGCGCGCTATTGGTTCAAAGTGGCTCAGCCCTTTGGGGACGACGGGAAGCATCGCGACGGGGTGATTGTCACCGCCGAGGGCATGGATTTGGGCGTCAACATTTCGCTGGAGGAGGCGAAAAAGCTGAATGTGATCGGCTTTGCCTCCGCGGCGGGCCGCGAGGATTCCGATACTTCGGGCAAGACCTTCAATCGCATTTATTTTGAGTCGACCGGCGGAGGGGTTCTGGTAGGAGACCAGATTATTACCCCCAAGGACAGCCTGAATGCGATGCTGATTTTGAACGCCGAGACCGGCCAACTGCTCTCCTGGGATCTCTCCAAGGCGACGGTGGCGGATCGCCCCTCGTCCGCGCCCACGATGATTGAAGACGAGGCCGGCAAATTTGCCTGCGGGCAGGCCTGCCCGTTGCCGAATGCGAATTAGGGAGTTTTCTGGTGGTGTTGAGTGCGGCGTGGACCAAGAGGTCCACGTTACAGCCGGCCAGGAGGTCGGCGCTGCTAGTTCTCACCCGGCGCAACTATACGGAGTCGCAGCTCCGCATCTCCCGATTCGGTATACTCTCATAATATGGAAATCACAGGTTGCGGTACGGCTATTGTTACGCCCTTCCGGGCGGATGGATCGGTGGATGAGGCGGCGCTTCATGCGCTGGTACACTGGCAGATCGAATCAGGGATTGACTTTCTGGTGGCCTGCGGCTCCACCGGCGAGGCAGCCACGCTGGACGAGGATGAGTGGCTGAGGGTGGTTTGCCTTGTGGCCGAGGCGGCGGCGGGGCGCGTGCCGGTGTGGGCCGGCTGCACGCACAACTCGACCCGCACGCTGGTGCGGATGGCCAGCCGTTTGAAGCAGATTCGCGGCGTCGAGGCTGTGCTTAGCGCCAATCCCTACTACAACAAGCCCTCGCAGGAGGGCCAGTTCCAGCACTTTCTGGCGCTGGCGCGGGCGGTTGCGCCGCTGGCGGTGGTGCTCTATAACATTCCCGGCCGCACCGGCGTCAATCTGGAGCCGGAGACCGTCGTCCGCTTGGCCGAGGCTGCGCCGAATATCCAGGCCATCAAGGAATCCAGCGGACGCCTGCCGCAGATCGCCGAACTGGTGCGCTCGCTGCCGCGCGGCTTCAAGGTCTTCTCGGGCGACGACAACCTGGCGCTGGCCTCGATTGGGGTGGGCGCGCATGGGCTGGTCAGCGTGGCGGCCAACGAGATTCCCGCCGAGATGGCGCGCATGATCCACGCCGCGCTGCGCGGCAACGGGCAAGAGGCGCGCGAGCTGGAGCGGCGCTATGCGCGGCTGATCGACGCCAACTTCTGGGACTCGAACCCCTGCCCGGTGAAGACCGTGCTGGCGCTGATGGGCCGCTGCACGGATACCGTGCGGCTGCCGCTGGTTGCGCCTTCGGCCGCCGTCCGCGTGCGCCTGGAGCGGCTGGCCGGCGAACTGGGCCTGCTCAAGCACCTGGCGCCGCCGGAAGGGCCGGCGGAAGTGTTTTAGAGGCAGTTTTCAGTTCTCAGTTGTCCGTTGGCAGTGGTTGGTGATCACCAAGAGAAGCGTGACTTGCTGCGTCAAGTTATGCCAGGAATGAACGAGTCACGACAAAATCCACCCCAAAGGGGTGGCGCGAGAATAGCCCCGGGTGGAGCGCAGCGCAACCCGGGGAATGCCTGCCAAGCAGAGAATTGCGCCCTGTTGGGGCGCTGTGAAATCTTCTTATTCATTTTGTGTAAAATTGATTGAGGGGGAAGCTATGGCGGCTTTGGTTTTAGAGGGGATCTCTCAAGAGGAGCAAGCACGGAGACGGGCCTTCGTCCAGCGCGCCATTCGCCTCAATCAAAGCGAAGGGTTGGAGCCGACGGAACGGCTTCTCGCCTTAACTGAGCGGTACATCTCCGGAGAAATCGATTTCGAGGAATGCTCCAGCGCAATTCGCGGTTGGCGCGAGGCTGTTGCGGCATAATTGAGTGCCCCTATGCTCGACGATCCCTACATTGACCCGCGCACCGGCATTCTTCGCAACAAGGCTAGGCTCGCCACTCAAAAAGAATTGGATGGCTTTGAGGCGGAGCAAACGTGGCTTCGGCTCTTGGAGTTAGCCGCAAACCCGCTTCCCGGCAACTTCGACGCCGCGCACTTCCGGGCTATTCATCGTTTCATCTTCCAAGACGTTTATGATTGGGCCGGGGAGCTGCGAACCATCAACGCCCCCAAGATCGAAGGCAGCCGCGCAACGCATTTCACCCCTTGGCGGAAGATTCAGGCAGAACTTCATTCCGTATTCGACCGGTTGGCGGCGGACGGCCTTATGCGGGGAAGCACGCGCGCGCAATTCGTGGTCAAAGGCGCGGCTCTTCTGGGAGAGCTGAATCATATTCACAGCTTTCGCGAGGGCAATGGACGCGCGCAAAAATGCTTTCTGGAAGGCCTTGCCCTGCAAGCCGGTCACTTTCTGGATTTTTCTCTGGCCAGCAAGGAGCGCATGATCGTGGCTTGCATTGCCTTTGACGCTGGGAACCGCGCCCCGATGGAGCACCTGCTCACCGATCTTGCCGACCCCGCGAAACGCCGGCAGCTCACCGACGCGATTGAATTCTTCGAGCGCCAGAAGTACGATTGGCAGTGCCGCGAGTTGGCCTGTGTCCAGCCGGGCCGCAGTTACACTGGGCAGTTGGTCGGCCGCAAAGACAACGACATTCTCTTTCACGATGGACGCCACGGTATCTGGATCGGGAGCTATGCAGATCTGGGCCGCGCAGTGCGCAGCGGCGACTGGTTCACCTTTACGGCGCAATCCGAAGCGCAAACAACGTAGCTTCTGGAGTGTCTTCTACGCCAAGCTAGTATCATGAACCTGTGGTCTTGACTGATCCCTGATCCCTGACCCCTGATCCCTGTTCAAGGAAGACAGCCGCGCATGAAACCCGAGATGAAAGTGAAGCTGGCCGGGCTGGAACTGGTCAATCCGATCCTTGCCGCCAGCGGCACCTTTGGCTATGGCATCGAGTTCGAGGAGATCGTGGCGCTGGGGCGGATTGGCGGCCTGGTCACCAAGGGCATTTCGCTGCAGCCGATGGCCGGCAACGGCACGCCGCGCATCATCCAGACCGCCGCGGGCATGCTGAATGCCATTGGGTTGCAGAATGTGGGCGTGGAGGATTTCATCGCGCGCAAGCTGCCGCCGCTCAGCCGCTATCCCTCGTGCAACGTCATCGTCAACGTCTTCGGCTACACCGTCGGCGAGTACGTTGCCGTCATCGAGCGGCTCAACCAGGCGGCGGGGATTGCCGCCTATGAACTGAATGTCTCCTGCCCCAACGTTCACGCCGGGGGCATGGCCTTCGGCTCCGATCCCGTCGAGCTGGAGTATCTGGTGGCCCGCGCCAAGGGGGCCAGCACGCGGCCGCTGATCGTCAAGCTGTCGCCGAATGTAACTTCGATTGCGCATATGGCCAAGATTGCCGCCGAGGCGGGGGCCGACGCCGTCAGCCTGACAAATACTTTTCTGGCTATGTCGATTGACGCGGAGACGCGGCGGCCGCGGCTGGCCAACATTACCGGAGGACTTTCCGGTCCGGCGATCAAGCCGATTGCGCTGCGCATGGTCTACGAGACGGCGCGCGCGGTGAAAATTCCCATCATCGGCATGGGCGGCATTGTGACGCCGGAAGATGCGGTGGAGTTTCTGCTCGCCGGGGCGACGGCCGTCGAGGTGGGCACGGCCAGCTTTGCCGATCCGCGGGCGGTGGAGCGGCTGGCCAAGGGGCTGGAGTCGTGGTGCCGCTCGCACGGCGTGGAGCGCGTGGCCAGCCTGACGGGAGCGTTGGAACTGGGGACCAGGGACTAGGGGTTTAGGGGCTAGGGGAGGACGAAGCTGGGATTCCCAGTGCGGACAATCGGCGCCAAATAAAATGAAATTCTTTGGAAAAACCTGGAGTTCCGGCGTACACTTTAGTTAATTTTCTATGCTAAACGTTTTAGGTGAGCTAAGCAGCTTATTCTTAAGCAATGAAATCAAATATTGAATGAGGAAGATGCCGCGTCTTACGCAGGTTGAGGCGGAACAGGCGGCAATTTTGTGTGTAGTTCAACGGATTTGGTAAACGTTTTACGGGCCAGGAAAGGTCGAAAATGCGCATTCAAGCGGAAGCGAATCTGTCGGCCTTGATTGAAAGCACAGAGGACTTGATCTGGTCGGTGGACCCGCGCTTGCGCTTGATTACCTTCAATCGCGCCTTCCGAGAGCATTTTGAGAGAAATTTTGGCGGGCCGGTGGCTCCGGGGATGGGTATTCGGGAGTTGCTCCCCCCGGCCCGCGCCGTCGCCTGGCCGCCACTTTATGAGCGGGCGCTCAAGGGAGAGAAATTCCGGGCGGAAGTCACGATGATCGATGGGCGAATCCTTGATCTTTCCCTCAGTCCGATTGTGGTGGATGGGGAGACGACCGGTGTCTCCGCCTTTGGAAAGGACATCACGGATCATAAGCGAGTTGAAGAGGCGCTCAAGAAGACGGAAGCCAATCTCTTGGCTCTGATTGAAAGCACCCAGGATCTGATCTGGGCCGTGGATCTGGATTTTCGCAAGATCATCTTCAACCACGCGCTGAAAGATTACATCAGGAGAAGTTATCCGGCCAAAGTTGAGATAGGGATGAGTGTGGAGGAAGTTCTTCCGCCAGAGAAGGCGGAGATTTGGAATTCTCTCTATGCGCGCGCCCTGCGGGAAGGCCCTATCCGGACGGAATATCAGACCCTCGATGGGCGCACGCTGGAGATCTCCCTCAATCCGATCCTGGTGGATGGAAAGGCGGTTGGCGTTTCGGTCTTCGGCAAGGACATCACCGAGCAGAACCGAGCCACCCAGGCTTTGCAGGAGAGCGAATCCCGCTTCCGCAGATTTTTTGAGGAAAACGGCTCGGTGATGATGATGCTGACGCCCGCGGAGGGCGAGATAGTGGCCGCCAACCAGGCTGCCTGCGAGTTTTTCGGCTATCCTCGCGAGCAATTCGTCGGCATGCACACCTGGCAGATCAACACCCCGCCGCCGGAACAGTTGAAGCGCGACCGGCAGACGACGCTCCACAACCGGAGCAGCTTCTTCACCTACATCATCCGGCGCTCCAACGGGGAGGAGCGCGATGTCGAGGTCTACTCCTCGCCCTTCGAGGTGGACGGACGCACGCTGCTGTATGCCATCCTTCACGACGTGACAGAGCGGAAGCGGGCGGAGAAGCAACTGCAAGAGAGCGAGCAGCGCTACCGCACCGCCTTCCAGACCAGCATCGACGCCATCTCCGTCACCCACGAGGCGGATGGCAGGATCATTGATGTCAATCAGGAATACCTGCGGATGTTTGGCTTCGAGCGCGAGGACGTGGTGGGACAAACCACCCTGGGACTCAACCTCTGGACCGATCATCGGGATCGAGTGAGGCTGGTCGAGAGGCTGCACAATGAACCCGCTATCCGGGAGATGGAGTTCTTTCTTCAAAGGAAGAACGGAGAACGGTTTTGGGCGATGATTTCCGGGTCGCGGATTGATCTGGAGGGCGTTCCCAGCTTCCTGATCGTGGTGCGGGATATCTCCGCAAGCAAGGCGACGGCCGAGGCTCTGCGGCTGAGCGAACAGCGCTACCGGGCCGCCTTCCAGACCAGCATTGACGCCATCAGCATCACCCGCCTTGGCGATGGACTTTATATTGACTGCAATCAGGCCTTCCTGGAGATTCTGGGATATGAACGCGAGGAAGTGATTGGCAAGACTTCGCGGGAGTTGAATATCTGGGCGGATGCCCGCGACCGGCAGGCGATGGTGGAACTGGTGCGCCAGAACGCCCATTGCCGGGGTTTAGAGGCGCAATTCAAAAAGAAGAACGGGGAGACGGTCTGGGGGGAGAAGTCGGCCTCGGAGATTGAGATTAACGGCGTACCGTGCCTTCTTTCCGTCACCCGGGATATTACTCATGTGAAGACGGCGGAGAGCACCATTCGCAATCTGGCTTTCTATGATTCGCTCACCAGCTTGCCCAACCGCCGCTTTCTCACCGAGAAGCTCAATCAGATTCAGACCGCAACCCACATGGGCCGTTTCCAGGCGCTTATGTTTGTGGAACTGGACCACTTCAAGACGTTGAATGAAACCCTGAGCCATCAAACCGGCGACCTGCTTCTCAAAGAGGTTGCGCAGCGCATCTGCTCTTGTACGAGCGCATCCGACATGGTTTGCCGGTTGGGGGGCGATGAATTTGCCGTGCTGCTGGATGATCTGAGCGAAGGGGCCGAAGAAGCAGCCGCCCAGAGCAAGGCCGTGGGGGAGAGGATTCGGGCTTTCATTGGAATGCCCTGCTTGTTGGATGGGCGGGAGTGCATCACTACCGCCAGCATCGGGATTACGGTCTTCGGAGCCGGCCAGCAGAGCGCCGACGAGCTGATGCAGGAGGCCGACATTGCGCTCTATCAGGCCAAGCTGGCCGGGCGCGACACCATGCGCTTCTTCTCGGTAGCCTTGCAGTCGGCGGTCAATGCGCGGGCCACGCTGGAAGAGGATATGCGGCAGGCGATCAAGGCCCGGCAGTTTCTGCTGTATTACCAGCCGCAGGTGAATCGCGGACGCCTGATCGGCGCCGAGGCGCTGATTCGCTGGCTGCACCCCAAAAACGGCATGGTGCCGCCAGACACCTTCATTCCGCTGGCCGAGGAGACGGGACTGATTCTGCCGCTGGGCGAATGGGTTCTGGAGGCCGCCTGCCGGCAGATCGCCGCCTGGGCGGGCCGGAAGGCAACCGCGCATCTGACGGTTGCGGTCAACATCAGCGCCTTGCAGTTCCGCCAGACGGGGTTTGTGGAAACCGTGCTGAAGGTGCTGGAGCGCAGCGGCGCCAACCCCAGGAATCTCAAGCTGGAGCTGACCGAAAGCATGCTGGTTGACAATATCGAGGACGTGATCGTCAAGATGACGGCGCTGAAGGCGCATGGGCTGAGCTTCTCCCTGGATGACTTTGGCACCGGCTACTCCTCGCTGGCCTACTTGAAGCGCCTGCCGCTGGATCAGTTGAAGATCGACCGCGCCTTTGTGCGCGATATGCTGGTGGACGTGACCAGCGGGGCGATTGCCCAGACCATTCTCTCGCTGGGGCGCGCCATGGGGTTGTCGGTGGTGGCCGAGGGTGTGGAAACCGAAGAGCAGCGCGGCTTTTTGGCCGGGATGGGCTGCCATGCCTTTCAAGGAACGCTCTTCAGCCCGCCGCTCTCCTTGGAGGAGTTTGAAGCGTTTCTTTCCAGTCCCCCACCGGCGTTGCCGGCCCGCCACGCATGAAATTGTAGCGCCGGCCTCCTGGCCGGCTGTGGCGTACACCTCCCGGTCCACGCTTGAGGATCACGCATGTCTTTAATGGTTGCGGCTTTGCAGCCGATACTCTGCTTAGGATCCTAAGGGATCTTGCGGGCCGCTGTGAGCTGGTGGAGAGAGGCGTGGCGGCAGAGGATTGAAGCGGTGATGCGCACTCATGCGGAAGCCAATCTGCTGGCTTTGATTGATAGCACCGAAGACATGTGGGGTTCCGTGGACCTGGACTACCGCATGGTGGTCTTCAACAAGAACTTCGAGCGCTATATTCAAAGCAGCTTTGGCGTACAGGTCGTTGTGGGAATGAATCCGGCGCTGCTGCTGCCGCCGGAAAAGGCCGCGGCCTGGCCGCAGTTCTATCAGCGCGCTCTCACCCAGGGTGCCTTCCGCGCCGAGCACACCCTCCTGGATGGGCGCATCTATGAAATGTCCGTCAACCCCATTTTCGTGGATGGGAACGCCACGGGAGTTTCGGTCTATGGGCGCGACATTACTGCCCGCAAGCAGATGGAGATGCAACTGAGGGACAGCGAGGAGCGCTATCGGCTGACCTTCGAGCAGGCGGCGATCGGGATTGTGCATACCTCCTCCGAGGGGCGCTGGCTGCTCTGCAATCCGCGTTTTGCGGCGATCCTCGGCTATGAACGGGATGAATTGGCGGGCAAGCAATTCCAGCAATTCACGCATCCCGAAGATCAGGCTCAGAGCGCGCTGGCGCTGCATCTGATGGCCGGCGGCATGGCGCAATCAGCCTGCTTCGAGAAGCGCTACCGGCACAAGGATGGACACTGGGTCTGGGTGGCGCTGACTATCTCGGCTCTGCGCGACGGACAGGGGCGCCCAGTACACTTCATCGCCTTTGTCGAGGACATCAGTCAGCGCAAGCAGGCGGAGAAGCATCTGGAGGCGGTGACCGAGGCCCTCAAGATCAGCGAATGGCGTTATCGAACCGTCTTCCAGGCCTGCCCGGATTGCATTGCCATCATCCGCGTTCAAGACGGCGTCTACATCGACATCAATCAGGTATTCGTGGAAATCATGGGATTCGAGCGCGAGGAGGTGATCGGGCGCAGTTCGCGGGAGTTGGATATCTGGGCTGATCCATTGGACCGGGAAGAGCTGGTTCGCATTCTGCACAAAGACACTGTCTGTAAGAACTATGAGACCCAGTTCAAAAGGAAGAACGGAGAGTTCTTCTGGGGCCGGATGTCCTCCTCGGTGATTGAAGTGGACGGCCAGCAATGCCATCTGGCGCTGGTCAGGGATGTCTCCGAGGCCAAGGCAGCCGAGGAGCGCCTGATTGCGGCCGGCGAGGCGCTGCGGCTGACCGAAGAGCGCTATCGCACCGTCTTCGAGACCAGCCTTGACGCCATGTGCATCCTCCGCTTGAGCGACAGCACTTTTGTGGATGTCAATACTGCTTTCCTCGACTCCTTGTATTACAAGCGCGAAGAAGTGATTGGGCGGAGTACGCTGGAACTGGGCATCTGGGCGAGCAGCGAGGATCGACAGCGGCTGCTGGAAACGCTGCGCCGGGAATCGAGCTGCAAAGGGCTGGAAATCCAATTCAGGAAAAAGACCGGCGAGCTCTTGTGGGGGCAGCTATCCGCCTCGTTGATTGAGATCGGCGGAGTAACTTGCATTCAGGCGATCACGCGCGATGTGACAGCCAGCAAAGCCGCCGGCGAGATGATGGCCGCGGCCACCGAAGCCATGCGCCTGAGCGAAGAGCGGTACCACACTGTCTTCCAGACCAGCCTGGACTGCATCACCATCTCGCGCATGAGCGACGGTTGCTACATCGACGTGAACAATTCCTTCCTCAATCTCCTGGGGTATCAGCGCGAAGAGGTCATTGGGCGTACTTCGCAGGAGATCGGCATTTGGGCTGATCCGGCGGATCGGCTTTGGCTGTTCGAGCAGGTTCGCAATCACGGGAGCGTCCGGGATGCCAGTCTTCAATTCAAAAAGAAAGACGGTGTGCCCATTTGGAGCAGAACCTCATTTACCCCCATCGAGATCGAGGGTATTGCCTGCCTGCTCACCATTGCGCGGGATGTCACCGAGGCCATCGCGGCCAGGGAGAAGATAGAAAGTCTCGCCAACTATGATTCATTGACCCG
Organism: uncultured Occallatibacter sp.; assembly: GCA_964450895.1. Lineage (GTDB taxonomy): Bacteria > Acidobacteriota > Terriglobia > Terriglobales > Acidobacteriaceae > Telmatobacter. The sequence continues at coordinate 12,380 of CAYVGW010000060.1, forward strand.
CCTGCCCAACCGGCAATTGCTGCTGGAGCGGCTGCGCGCCGCGCTCGCATCCTGCGCCCGCAACAACCGGAAATGCGCGCTCTTGCTGGTCGATATCGACAGTGTGAAGACGCTGAATGAAACCATGGGCCATCACACCGGCGACCTGCTCTTGCAGGAGGTGGCGCGCCGTTTGACCGCCGGCGTCCGCGAGGTCGATCTGGTGGCCCGCTTCGGCGGAGATGAGTTCATCGTGATGCTGGAAGAGCTGAGCGAATCGCCCCAGCACGCCGCCGAGCAAGCCCGCACGGTGGGCGAAAAACTCATTACCCTCCTGGCGCAGCCGTATCATCTCGATGGCCGCGAATGCCTGAGTTCCAGTTGCATGGGAATCACCATTCTGGGCGAAGGCCGGGAGGAGGCTGGGGAGGCCTTGCAGCAGGCCGATATTGCCGTGGATCAGGCCAAGTCCGCGGGGCGGAACATGCTCTGCTTCTTCACCCCGGCCCTGCAGGCGGCCGTCTCCGCCCGCGCCGTTCTGGAGGAAGAGCTGCGCCGCGCAATTCGCGAGAAGCAGTTTGTACTCTACTATCAGCCGCAGGTCAACCGCGGAAAGATCACCGGCGCTGAAGCCCTCTCCCGCTGGAAGCATCCGCTGCGCGGCATTCTGCTTCCCAGCGTATTCATCGCCCCAGCCGAGGAGACCGGATTGATCCTCGATCTGGGAAGATGGGTGCTGCAGGAGGCCTGCGAGCAGATTGCCCGCTGGGCCGGAAATCCGGAGACAGCGTCTCTGGCCGTCGCCGTCAATATCTGCGCCCTGCAGTTCCGTCAGCCGGAGTTCGAGCAGCAGGTTCTGGACGCCCTCCACAGCTCCAGAGCCAACCCCAGAAACCTCAAGCTGGAACTGACGGAAAGCATGCTGGTCGATAACATCGAGGAGGTCGTCCACAAAATGACCTGCCTGCGCTCCCATGAAATCAGCTTTTCGCTGGATGACTTCGGCACCGGCTACTCCTCGCTTTCCTACCTGAAGCGCCTGCCGCTGGACCAGTTGAAGATCGACCGATCCTTCGTCCGGGATATTCTGACCGATGCCTCCAGCGGCGCCATCGCCGAGGCCATCATCTCGCTGGGCAGGGCGATGGGCATGCCGGTGATCGCCGAAGGCGTGGAAACGGAAGAGCAGCGCGCCTATCTGGCTCGGCTCGGCTGCCATGCCTTCCAGGGCTACCTGACCAGCCGCCCGCTGCCTCTGGAGGAGTTTGAAAGCCTCCTGGCCGCGTTCAATAAAACGCCGCTCTCCTGTGTCGCGTAACAGCGCCCACCCACGCTCAATGTTCCTTGGACTTCACTTCTTCACCGCATCCGGATCGAAGATGATCTTGGAAGTGGTGCTGAAGCGGTGGAAGTCGCGGTAGGCGATCTCATTCATCTCCAACTCCCACTTGCCGGTTTTGGTAATGACCTGAGCGCCGATGGGCAGCATATAGTCGTGGTTGTTGATCACCACATAATCGTAATCAATACTGGTGGAAACCCCTTGTATGGGAAATTTGAGCGGCACATCATCGACAATCTGCGTGAGGCGGCGAACCGTGCGGGTTGCGCTGTCGATGATCACCTGGCCGTGGTAGCCGACGGTGATGACATCCACGTTGCTGCCGCGCAGGTGGAAGGTGGAGTTTTCGCGCGCCACGCGATAATCGAAGAGCTGGACGGAGCCGTCCTCGAGCAAGCCAGTCTCCTTCCACTGGAATGCGGCCTTGGATTCAGGGCGGAAGAGGCCCGATAAAGCCACGCCAAACTCGCCGGCGGAGTCAACTGCCTTGGTGCTGTTCATATCGCCATGGTTGGTAGCGCTGGTGATCTCTTGATCGAGAGTGATGCGGTTCTCCCGATGCTCAAAAAAGGTCAATAGCTCCGTGACCTTGTCTTTGTGAACCCATTGCCAGGTTCCACCCAGATTGACGGAGCGGTCGGTCACCTGTTCGCACATGAAGTTGGGCAGAGAGTCCCGGTAAGCCATCGCGTACTTGGCGGCATCCGCCAGAATGGACTTGATCTCATCAGGCGACGGCTGGGCGCTTGGGTTGGGGTTGGAGGGAAATGTAATCTTGAGCGGGCCTTTGGGTGCTTCGGGAACGGGTACACTGCCCTGTGCCGCGGATTCGGCGGCGGGGGCCGTTGCGGAGCCTGTCAGTGTGAAAGAGGTGCTGGATTCGGAGGTCTTTCCGCCCTGGCTGAGGGTGGCCTTTACTTCGTAAACACCGTCTTGAGGAGGGCTGATGGAGAAGCGGGAGAGATAAGACGAAAACTCCTGTCCACTGTCCGGGTGGGAGAGCATCGGCTGCCCGCCCAGCGGCTTGCCGTCGAAGAAGACCTGAATGGTGATCGAGGCGGCTTCTGGCGCATGGGGTTCGGAGTGCGCAGTGAAGAAGATCGAAACATCCTTGGCGTTGGGAAGCAACTGGCCGGAGAGGCTGGGAATCACGCGGGCGCTTCCATGGCGCAGAGGCTCGGATGGGTCGTCGTCGGCATGAAACAGCTCAGTATTGCGAACCAGAAGCAGGCTGCTCAGCGAGGGCGTTCCGGCACTGCTGGGAACTTCAAAGGCCACCCGCTGCGCGCCGCTTTTTCCGCTAGAGTGGTCCGTCACCACGGCTTCCAGGATGTACTGGCCCGGAGGCGAATTGAAATGGCGCAGGAAGCTGATCACTCCGAGCTTGTCCATCTCCGATTTTTTTGCGATTCTGCGCCGCGGAATATCCTCGCTGAAGCGCTCGATGACCAGGCCCGACTGGTCTTTGACAACCGCCAGAATCGCCAGGCTGGCGGTGGAGATTTCGCCGCTCGGATCGTCGTGAATCTCCAGGCTGGCGTACGGCGTTTCGATGGCCACCGTACTGACATTTCCTTCCGGCTGTGCGCCCAGATTCAGAATGGCGGCGCGGAAGGGCACGTCGGCAGGCAAGGGCGTCTGAGCCAGAATCTTCAGCAGCGGCATCTCGAAGGGTTGCGGCCGGGCGTCGCCGCCTGCGCGCGGTGGCACGGCCATGTAGCCTGATTCGGTGCGAATCTTGAGCCCCGCGCGGAGTGGCTTGACGGAAACCGGTCGAAATTTTCCGTCGTACTCCTTGATTTGCGGATCGTAGGTGGCCACATAATAGGTGGTCATGTCTTGAAGAATCTGATCCAGCGACTTCTCCAAGTGGTTGTGGTTGATGTAGCTGCCGCCGGTTCCCTCGGCCAGGGATTTCATGTCGTCATGGTTGATGTCAGTATCAATATGCTGAAGGTAATCGACCATACCCATCTTGGCCAGCTTGCCGCTCATGCTGGTCAAAGCGTCGAGTCCCGAACCCCCTCCGCCATTGGCGGAAATGCCGGCGACGGAGGCGCTTGTCTGACTGATCTGGCTTTCATTGCGATCCGTGGAATTGACGTCAATCACATAGATGCTCTCTCCAGCCCGGTTGGCCGAGCCGATGATGGAACTGATGGCCTCTCGCGTTCGAAGATCGACGTGCCCTCCTTCGAAGGAAGTGAAAAACAGAATGGATTTTCTTTGCGCAATCTGCTGCTGCGCTTGCGCCAGCGCCAATAACCCCGCCAGAAAAGGCCGGATATGCTGATTCTGCGCAATCTTGGAGGAGTCTTTGAGGGCGGAATACAACGCCAGGGCCAAAGCGCGATCCTTTGCGCCGGCGGCTTTACCGGAGGGCGCCACACCGGTCAGCGCCTCGGCGATCAGTTGCTTTTCCGGCTCGCTGACGGCGGCTGGGTTCAACTCCTTGACCGGCCGCGTGGCCTCGCCGACGGCTTTCTCCAGCGCCCCTCGGTCCGAGGTAAATCCCGTCTGTAGCCGCAGCCGCCCCTCGACGCTTAGCACGGAAAAGGAAAAATTCTTCTCCGGAAAGAGTTCGAGAATCTTCCCCGCCGCCTCGCGGGCGTTCTTCATGATGGCCGGATCGGATTCCTGAGTTTCGCCGGTGAGCTGGCCCGGACGATCAAAGACCAGCGTGATCAGGCTTTCGCCCGGCCGCTCCTTGCTGACCAGACGGAGGCTCTTCAGTGGAACCGCGGCGCCGTTATCAGTGATCGCAATCTCGCCCTGCTGCAGGTTGAGAACCGGCTTGTTCTTCTTGTCATGCACTACCAGATCGAGGGAAACCTCATCAACATTGGCCGACAAGTCCACAGTTTGACTGGAGGGCTGCGCCGGCGTCTGGCCGCATGCCCAGGGGGCCGCAATCAGAAGGGTGAGAAACACCGCAGAACGGGGGATCGAGGATTGGCTTCCGGCTATCAATCTGCTTGCGCCACGAGCTTCAAACATGTGATCGATGCTCCCCTCAAACGATTAAGTCCCAATGAACTGGCATCACACAATGATCTTCCGATCAAGGCAAATCCATACTCAGCGCATCATCGCAGAAGGATGGAGATAGCTGTCAAGCGGAGCCAACCCTGATTCCCCAATGTGAGTCGCAAAAAACGCTGGATGGAGTTCGCGCAGTCCGTGAAGAAAGCCGCCTGAATCCGGAATGTCTACTTCTTGGACGTGCCAGATGCCGAGGGAGTTGCGGGATCGATCAACGGATTGACGACTTGAAGGGCGCCGTAGCGAGGCGTGGTGGCCATACGCTCCGAGTAGAGGATCGAGGCTCCAGAGCGCTCGGCTGCCTCCAGAATCAATGCATCCATAAAGGCAACTTTGTGGCGAAGTACCAAGTCCAGCGCTTCCTGGATCGAGGCGGGAGTGTGGGGAACCACCTCCCAGGCCGAGTAATCACGAATCAGCAGGCAGACTTCCTCGATGGGAAGTGGATTGGCGGCATTGCGGCAGAGGTGAATGCAGAGCTCTTCAATCACCTGGGTGCTGAGCACGCCCCATCCAGAGGTCCAAAGCTGCTCCAGCAGCATCTGCGCGCGCAGGTGTTTGACGCCTGCCGAGCGGTCATGCGCGTAAATCAGAATGTCCGTGTCAACAAAGCACTTACCGCTCATGAATTTCCCCCCCTGGAATCGGTGGGAGTCCAGCGCAAGTCATAGCCCGCGCGCAAGCGGGCCACGGCGCTGCGGCGCGCCTGCTCGTAGCCTTTGCGCTCGTGGATGGCATGTTCCAGTCGAGCCGCCAGCATGGCGCTGATCGAAGAACCTTCTTCGGCGGCCAGGACACGGGCCTCCCGTAGCAGGTCTTCTTCAATTTTTAATGTGATGTTAGCTTTCAAAGTAGCGCCTATTTGCGTGCAGCACCATTTTATGTGCTGAAGCCGGGGTAACGCAAGAAAGTTTCTCATTGCATGTGAATTTTATTGACACCGGGACTGAGCGGCTGACTTATGCCCTTGAAAACAAAGCTGCCGGTGAGCTTTCCGGGCAAGGTAATGGTGGCCTTCATGCCGCTTCCCTGGCGCTCGTAGTTAACTTCTATGATTCCCTGAGGGTGCGGGAAGGTGCCCTGCAAGGCGGGCAGAGCGCCCAGGTGTGGCGCAATGCGGACTGTTTGGAAGCCGGGACTGGCTGGCTCAATCCCTGCGACAAGCGTGAGCAGGTCGTAGATGGGATGCGCGGTCCAGGCGTGCGAGTCGGAGCGGGTCTCGCCCGGAACCTCCGGCCAGGTGCTGAAGTGCAGCGGCAGCAGCTTCCTCCAGGGATCGATGGAAGTCAGGTACTCGTCGGCCATTCCGGCATGGTCCAGGGCGCGGGCCAGATAAAAGCGGAAGTAGTAGCTGGCAGACAGAACGCCATTGGGCGTGGTTCCCGGCTCAATGGCCAGCATCTGGCGCAGCACTTCCCGCTGGCGGTCTTTGGGGATTACATCGTAGAGGACGGCAAGAATGTTGGCCTGCTGGCTGAAGTTTTTCTGATCGGGATTATCGGCGAGCAGGCCGCGCTGGGCGCTCCAGCATTTGTTGGTGAGTCCTGCGCGGACGCGGGCGGCGCGGGCATTGTCGTGTGCTGCCAGCTCCGGGTCGCCCAAGCTCATCTCCAGGCCGGCGGCCTCGCCAAGCGCGCCCAGGTATTCGAGCGTGGTCACACAGGATTCGCCATGAGCGTCGTAGGTGGGAATCTCGCCGGAGGAGACCCAATCGATAAAGCTCCACCAGGGCAGTTTGCCGAGCAGGCCGTCGGGCTGCTCGTGTTGCGCGAACCAGGCCAGCACGGTGCGCGTTCCGGGCAGCGCGGCGCGGGCCGGCTCCGGATCAGGCCGGTACATCCAGTAATCATGGACCATGCCGATCCACAACAAAGAAAAGGTAGGGATGGCCTGCGGCAATGAGCTGGGGTAGCGGCTGCGGGTGATTCCCTCCTCCATGCGGGATTGGTCAAAGGCAGCAATCGCCTGCCGCGCCAGCCGGTCGTCCCCGGCCACGGCGTAAGAGATCAGCGCCTGAATGCGCGTGTCGCCCACGTACTGGAGCTGCTCGTAGTAGGGCGTGTCCATGTAGGTTTCATGCGCGTCCAGCCGCGCCGTGCGCCAACTGATCTCGTTGATCTTGTCCAGATCGGCATCGCCCGAGTGGAAGCTGGCCTTCTGCTCGAAGGGATAGGCGGTGAAGCTGGCAGTGAGCGATTCAAGCGTCAACGGCTCCGAGCCGGTCACGATGTCCAAGTCAAGATAGCGCCAGGTGCGCCACCACAGCGGCTCGAAGACGCGATGCGCGCCGCCGTCGGGCAGGAAGCTGTCGCTCAGGCCGAGAGCTTTGCGGTCCGCGACAGCATCGCGGTCACCCTTGTGCTGGTCTTTGTCGTAGAGGGCTTCGGCGTAGGTGAGGCGGATCTTCGCGCCCTTGCCGCCGGAGACGATAAGACGCGGGTAAGCGGTGGTCAGGGTTTTACGGTCGAGGAGGAGGCGGGCGTGCGCTCCGGGCTGCACGATCACGGAACGGTCAGGAAAATCGTTGATTTCGAGCCGGGGAGAACTCCCAATCATGGGCATTTTGCCTGGTTCGCCGATGACTTCGGCGGCGGAGAGGAACTGAGCGCGCACATTCTTTCCAGCCTCTGTCGCCGAGAACTCCATCGCCGGCAGCGCATCCTGCACCAACCCCCAGACGGTGTCTCCCGCCACATCCGCCGAGTGCGCCTTGTTGGCCGTCGGATAGATGCTCTCGCGGATCGGCGAGGCGGCCGTCACCCAGGCCGGAGTAGCCGCCGAGGGATCATTCCAACTCCAGTCGTAGCGCGCGGCGTCGATCTCCTCGCCCCAGCCCGCGGCCATATATTGCCAGAAGCCGTTGGCGACGCGCGGCAGCGGGCGCTCGCCTTGCACGATTTCGACCAGCCAGCCCTCCGGCGTGCTGATGGAAGCCGCGCCAGCAGCCTCGCTCTCCAGCAAAAAAGCAGTGCGATCGGTCATCTGCGCAACCGGCGCATAGACGCCGAAGTTCCACACTGTCGCGGTAATCAGGTTCGGTCCGGCCTTCAGCAGCGGCGCAAGATCGAAGCGCTCGTAGCGCCAGTGGGCCAAATCGCCGCGCGCCGGGCCGTCGCCCACGCGCTGGCCGTTCACGTAAAGGATGAAGCGATTATCGGCGCTGACCCGCACCGGATAGCTGGCCGGAACGCTGGCCAACTCCAGCGCACGCCTGAAGTGCAGCACCACCGGCTCGCGCAGCGGAATCGCCGGATGCGTAATCCACGAGGCCTGCCACTCGCGGTGAGCCGGATCGGCGGTTGGCGCATTCTGGGCAGGCAGTGCGAGTGTGGCAAGCAGGAGCGTGAAAAAAGCCGAGGGAATGCGCATGGGCAGGAACCTTTCGATTTCAGCTTCCCATCTTAAACAAAATGGAATCCTATGCGCAAATAATTTCAATACAGCTAATACTGTTGGATTTTTTCCCGCCTATGCGCTTCATTTTGCAGGATTGTAACCTTCTATTCACATAGACCCTTTAGCCTGAAAATGGTGATAGCCCAAGTGTCCGAGATACGCATCCATCAATCTCAGCTTCTGAATGAGCCGCCCGCGCCCGAAGAGCATCCCGCGGCGCAGTCGGCCTCGCGGGAGGCATCAGTGATCCGCGCCTACCTGCTCGGGCGCGGCAACTCGGCCTGGGCCGACCGCGGCTTCCACTGGCTGATGGTGCTCTGCGCGCTCAGCATCTTCGGCATCGTGGTTCTGATCGCCACCGAGCTGGTGGTGCGCTCCAAGCTGGCCTGGGGCGCCTTCGGCCTGGACTTCTTTTACAAGGCCTTCCTCGACGCCTACACCGGCAAGCCGCTCTACTGGGATCCGGTCAACGGCCACTTCAGCGCCCTGCCGTTCCTCTACGGCACACTGGTTTCGTCCTTGCTGGCGCTGCTTCTGGCGGTTCCGCTGGCCATCGGCGTGGCCGTCTTCCTCACCGAGATGTGCCCCAAGTGGCTGCGGGCGCCGCTGGCCTTCCTCACCGAATTGCTGGCCGCCATCCCCAGCGTGATCTATGGCCTTTGGGCCGTCTTTGTGCTGGTGCCGCTGCTGCGCGAGTACGTGAATCCCGCGCTGATCAAGACGCTGGGCTGGACCGGCCTCTTTGCCGGCGACAATCCAACCGGCCTGGGCTTTCTCACCGCCGGAGTGATTCTAGCCGTCATGATTCTGCCCATCATCTCTTCACTCACTCGCGAAGTGATGACAGCGGTTCCGCATTCGCAGCGCGAGGCGGTGCTCGCCCTCGGCGCCACGCGCTGGGAGATGATCCGCACCGGCGTGCTGCGCAATGCGCGCATCGGCATCGTCGGCGCGGTCATTCTCGGCCTGGGCCGCGCGCTGGGCGAGACCATGGCCGTGGCCATGGTCATCGGCAACGACCCGCAGATTCAGCGCTCCCTGCTGGCCAATGGCAGCACCATGTCGGCGGTCATCGCCAATGAGTTTGCCGAAGCCTCCAGCGACCTGCACCTGAGCGCGCTGATGGAACTGGGCCTGGCGCTCTTTATCGTCACCATTATCGTCAACGCCTTTGCGCGCATGCTGGTCTGGATGGTCACGCGGGGGACGCCGTCGTCGGTGCATTGAGAAGCAGCTAACAGCTAGCAGCTATCAGCTAAAAGCTAAAAGCTAAAAGCTAATAGCTAATAGCTAATAGCTAACATCTGATAGCTGAAAGCTAGGGAGAAGACACTGAAAGCGGAATTTCAATTTCGAGCGAAGATGCGGACGTTGACCGATGGCTTGGCCACCGTGCTGGCGGTGCTGGCCACCGTGCTGGTGGTCGCGCCGCTGGTGGCAATTTTTGTTTACCTTGTATACAAAGGTGCGGTCTCGCTCAATTGGGCCTTCTTTACACAGAATCCCGTGCCCGTCGGTGAAAAGGGCGGCGGCATGGCCAACGCCATCGTCGGCTCGGCGATTCTGCTGGGCGTCGGCAGCCTGATCGGCATTCCCATGGGCATCGCCGGGGGCATCTTCCTGGCGGAGTTTGGCCGCGGCACCAAGCTGGCCAATGCGATCCGCTTCACCGCCGACGTACTCAACGGCGTTCCATCCATCGTGATGGGCATCGCCGTCTACTCGCTGGTGGTGGTTCCGCAGGGGCATTTCTCGGCCTTCAGCGGCGGCGTGGCGCTGGGCATCATGATGATCCCCACCGTCTGCCGCACCACGGAAGAGATGCTCTTGATGGTCCCCAACGCCGTCCGCGAGGCGGCGCTGGCCTTGGGCGTGCCCAACTGGCGCTCGGTGCTTTCGATTACGGTGAGAACGGCTTCCCCCGGCATCATCACCGGCTGCATGCTGGCCTTTGCCCGTGTAGCTGGCGAGACGGCGCCGCTCATCTTCACCGCCTTCGGCAATGTGGGATGGAGCCAGAAACTCAGCGAACCCATCG
>CAYVGW010000061.1:0-22007 GCA_964450895.1 uncultured Occallatibacter sp.
GCTTGTCCGGAGGTGTGGCAGGGGAGAGCGGTTTGCCGCTCCCCCTATGCCGATCTCTGGTCCGAGGTCGGGCACACAGGACTTTATAGCTTTGAGCGAAATGCTCTATTTGTCTGCAAATCTGTAGCCGGAGCTGGCGTCTGCGCAGATCCAGTTGGCTTCGTTGCCGGCGTCGCCCGAACCCTTGTATTTTGCAACCTGCGGGTAGCGGCAGACGGGGTGCGTCTTCATGATGTTGCCGTGCTCGATGCGCGAAGAATGAATCCACGCCGGCGGTTTGCCGCTGGTCACCCAGGCGGAGATTGCATCCAGCTTGCTGAAGCTGTCGCAACCCTCTCCGCCGCCGCAGTGCTGCACTCCGGGCAAAAAGTACATGGCTACGTGCTCAGCCAGCTTGCCGGCTCCGAAGCGCTTCTGCAGCTCGGCGTAGTAGTCCATCCAGTAGTAGGGATTGTTGTAATCGTTCCAGCCATCCCAGATGATTATCTTGCCGCCGCGGTGGATGAAATCCTTGAGGTCGGCCGGCGCGGTGTGGAGGGCGGGTCCGACCTTCTCATAGGCGAGTTGGAGATCCTTGTCGAAGTCCAAGGTTCTGTAATCCCAGTTGGTTTTGCCGCCGAAGACGAGGGCTTTATAAAGCAGGTAGGCAGGCTGCATGGGCGCATCGGGGTTGGCGAACTCAAAGACCGGCAATTCTCCGCCCAGGGCCGGACCGGGGAAGAGCACATGGCCGGTGCGCGGGTTGACCAAGCCTTTGTAGATCGCCTTCAGCGCTTCGGCCTGCGGAGCGGTGAGGCAGGTGTCGTTCTGTTCACCCTTGCAGAGCAGGGACTCGGGCTTGAAGTTGCACTGGCGCGGGTCTTCGATGAGGCGGTCCTTGACGCCATCGATTCCATCGCAGGCGTCGAGCACCGCCGCGTGGATCATCGACCACTTTCTTTGCGGGATGAAGCTGCCCGGATGCTGGCCCATCGTCCAGGCGGGGAAGAGTTGCGCGGCGTTGATCAGGGCGAATTGGTTGCCTGCCCCGCCGACGATGATGCCGTCGTAGTCTTCGGGATAATGCTGCGCGGCGCTGAAGCCTTCGCGTCCGCCCTCCGAGCATCCCTCGTAATAGGCATGGTGGACCGGGGAGCCGTAAAAGGCCTGGAGGATGGTCTTGGCCGCGATAATCATGGCATGGCCGTCGCGATAGCCCTGGTCAAGAAGCTGATCGGGAGTCTTGGCGGCGGAGGCCCAGTCATCGAAGGAGGGACTCATGTTCAGCAGGGCCGCATAGCCATTCCGCACCCCCTGAACCACCTCGGAGTTCACCATGCCGCCGGCGCTGGTGGGGTGGGTCACCGTCACCGAGGATCCGTTCCAGCCAGTGAGGGGGAGCCAGACCTCGAAGCGGGCGTCGTTTCCGGTGCTGGGCTTGACCGAGCCCTGTACCCGGCAGATGGCTGGGAGTTTGCTCAGGTCAGTTTGGGGCGGACGTCGGCCTGGTCCACCGGCGTCCTGAGGGCCGAGGGCAGTCTGGGCGCTGGGAGGCAATGCGGCCGCGGGCGCCAGCTTGAGTTCTCCCGCGGCGACCGTCTGCGCCGCGACGATGGAGCCGTTGGTTACCGCCAGCCGGGCCAGATTCTCGCAATTAGGGGTAGAGAGCGAGGCCTGACCCTCTCCATGCAGCGGCGCAAGGGCCGGCAAGGCAAGCAGAATCCAGAACCGCTTCATTCGACGGTATTTCATTGTTCCATCCCCTTCCAGTAGTTCTTGAAGATGCAGAGCACATTGGCCCGCGTTTACGTCATCGAGGAGTGCGAATCAGGAGGAGTCGGCTATGTGAGTTCCATCGCCATCCTCTTGAGATGCATTCATCCCTTATCCAGCAGTCAATCCACCGGAATCGTCTGAAACGATAGACTGGTAGCGGCTTTTTTATTCATGGGGGTGTCACCCGATGGGTGAGTCGCCGAAGGCAGAGATTTTCGTCTACAGTCCCTAGTTGGAGTGATTTTCAGTCAAGACTCCAGGGGGCTGCCATGCACAATATTTTACATTTGCGTACCCCGTTGATGTGTGTTTGCGTCTGACTATATGCAATCACTCCAGCTAGGGTAGCGATACTTGTTTCATCAAATGTCAAAATTCCAACAATTTGGTTTATTGTGATGATTATGCAGTGTAATATCAATCAAACCCAGAGAGATTTGCGTTCGCGGCTTTTGACCGGCGTATGCTGCCTTTTGATCTATGCGTCCGCGGTCCAGGCTCAAACAGCGGACGTGGGGTCTCGCGTGCCGGGACAGGATTCCTCCCATGCGGCCAAGCCCCTCCTTCTTACCCTGGATGAGGCGATCAAGCGCGCCCAGGCGAATGAACCGGCGTATGCGGCATCGCTGGCCGAAAGTCAGGCAGCCCGGCAGGACCGCTGGATCGCGCGCGGAAGCCTGCTGCCCAGCGCGACTTATCACAACCAGGCGCTCTACACGCAGACCGATCGCGGGCAGACCGTTCCGCGATTTATCGCCAACAACGCGGCGCGGGAGTACTCCAGTCAGGCGGTGGTCAACGAGACGCTTGGTTTGGCAGGAGTGGCGGCGGTGCGCAGGGCGGACGCGGCGGCGGCGCGGGCCTCGGCGGAATTGGAGATTGCGCGGCGCGGCCTGGTGGCGACTGTAACCAGCCTCTACTACGGGGTTGCGGCGGCTGACAGCAAGCGCTTGATTGCCGAGCACGCTCGGAGTGAAGCGGTCGACTTTACCTCGCTGACCGGCAAGCGCGAGCAAGCCCGCGAGGCTGCTCATGCCGATATGGTGAAAGCGCAATTGCAACAGCAGCAGAGGGAGCGCGAGCTTTCCGATGCTCAGATGGCCGCGGAAAAAGCCCGCCTGGAGCTGGGCGTGCTGCTTTTTCCCGATCCGCGCACTCCCTACCAGCTTGACTCCGAGAAGAGCGTTGCGCCGTTGGCTGAGCGCGCCGCAATCGAAGAGGCGGCGGCGAAGAACAATCCCGAGCTGAAGAGCGCGCTGGCTGCCTTGAAGATGAGCAACAATGATGTGCTGGCCGCGCGGGCCGCCTATCTGCCCGATCTTGGATTGAACGTGACTTACGGCATCGATGCTCCGCAATTTGCCGTGAACGGCGCTTCCGGCGCGCACAACCTCGGCTATGCAGCCAGCGTGACCTTGGATATTCCGGTATGGGATTGGCTTTCGACGCAGCACAAAGTCAAGCAGAGCGTGGTTCACCGCGATGCCGCGCGGGTTGCGCTGAGGGCCACGCAGAGCCGCCTGATCGCCCGTCTGAATGAGGCCTATTCCGAGGCGGAGGCGGCGCGCGATCAGCTTGCCTCCCTGGATGAAAGCGTGGCCACCGCGGCCGAGAGCTTGCGGCTCACCACGCTGCGCTATCGCGAAGGCGAGGCCACCGTGCTTGAAGTCGTGGATGCGCAAACCGCTTTTGTAAGTGTGGAAGATGCCCGCGAGGATGGGCGCGTACGCTATCAGGCGGCGCGCGCCGATCTGCAAACTCTGACCGGAACGATGTGAGCCAATGACCATAAGAACAAGCAGGAAGATGAGCATGAATACGGATCGTGAAACTGTTGTGAAGATGACTCGGTGGATTTTCGCGCTCTTGCTGCCCCTGATGCTGGTGTCGGGCTGCAAGAAGGATGAGGCGCCGGAGACGCAGGTGACGGTGCAGGTGGAGCATCCGGAGCAGGGGGCCATCGCCGAACACATTGTTGCCGATGCGATCCTGGCTCCGCTGGCCCAGGCCGCTTTGGCGCCCAAGATCTCCGCGCCGGTGCGCAAGTTCTATGTGCAGCGCGGCTCGGCGGTGAAAGAGGGGCAACTGCTGGCCGTTCTGGAAAACAACGATCTGACGGCGGCAGCGCTGGACAATCGGGGTTCCTATATGGCGGCCGAAGCCGCGTATGCCACGCAGACCAAGGCGCAGATGCCCGAAGACACGCTGAAGGCGGAGTCGGATGTGGCGCAGGCCAAGGCCAATCTCGATTTGAACTCCAGCATTGTGAAGGGCCGCAAGCAGCTTTTTGCGGAAGGCGCGATACCGGGCCGCGATCTGGATACGGCGCAGGCCGCGCTGGTGCAGGCGCAGGCGGCCTATGACGCGGCAGCCAAGCATTTGGAGTCGATGCACAACGTGAGCCATGAGGCGGCGCTGAAGTCGGCGCAGGGGCAGTTGACCTCGGCTGAGGGCAAATACAAGGGCGCGGAAGCGCAGATGAGTTACTCGGAGATTCGCAGCCCGATCCATGGCGTGGTCACCGACCGGCCGCTCTTTGCCGGTGAAACGGCGCCCGCCGGCGCGGCGCTGGTGACGGTGATGGATACCTCGAGCCTGCTGGCCAAGACGCATCTGGCGCAGAGCCTTGCGCAACGGATGAAGCTGGGCGACGAGGCCTCGGTCACGGTGCCGGGTGTGGCTGATCCGGTCACCGCGAAGGTCTCGCTCATCAGTCCGGCGCTGGACCCCGGCAGCACCACGGTCGAGGTTTGGCTCAAGATCGACAACAAGGGCGGCGCGCTGAAGGTGGGAACGCCGGTCAAGGTTTCCATCACCGGGCGGAGCGAGGCAAATGCATGGAAGATTCCCGCCAAGTCCATCCTTGCCGCGGAGGATGGCAGCAAGTACGTGATGCTGGTGGGCGCGGACGGCGCAGCGCACAAGAAGGCGGTGACGCTGGGCATCGCGGATGGCGAAGATGTGCAGGTATTGAGCGGTCTCGCGCCTACCGATACGGTGATTACCGGCGGCGCTTACGGATTGGAGAATGGCGCCAAGGTCAAGGCCGGTCCGGCTGAAGCTGAAGATGATGACGATAAGAAAGCAACAGGGGCCGCCGACGGCAAGGGCGCGGCGGACAAGGACGGCAAGGGCGCGGCGGACAAGAAAGATGGGGGAAAAGAGTGATGAACGATCCGACGCGCAGCAAGCCCACTGAAGAGCGCCCCTTCTGGCTGGCCCGCTCCACGCGCACGGTCTTTTTCTTTGTCGTGGCGCTGACGATTGCCGGCATCTATCTGGCGCCAAAAGTCCCCATCGCGGTATTTCCCGAGACCAACTTTCCTCGCGTGGTGATTGGCATCGATAACGGCGTCATGCCCGTGGAGCAGATGCAGGTCACCGTCACCAAGCCGGTTGAGGACGCGGTGAATTCGGTTCCCGGACTGAAGACCGTGCGTTCCACGACCAGCCGCGGCACGGCGGAGGTCAGCCTTTTTTTTGATTGGAACGCGAATATGGTCACTACGCTGCAACTGGTGGACGCGGCGTTGAGCAAGGTGCGGCAGACGCTTCCTTCCACGGCTCAGATCACCACCAATCGGCTGACCTTCGCCACCTTTCCGATTCTCGGCTACAGCCTGACCTCGGATACGGTCTCGCAGACGCGGCTGTGGGAGATCGCGACCTACGAATTGAAGCCTCCGCTCAATCGCGTGGACGGCGTCAGCACGGTCACGGTGCAGGGCGGCGAGGTGCCGGAGTTTCACGTCGTTCCGAACCTGGCGCAGATGCAAAATGCGGGCGTGACGATTCCCGACCTGGTCAACGCGATTCAGGCCTCGAATATCGTCGATTCTCCGGGTCTGTATGAGGAGAATCATCTGCTCGTCCTCGGGCTGGTCGGCGCGCAGGTGCATGATGCCGAGCAGTTGCGTCAATTGGTGGTCAAGACTACGGCTTTGGGCGTTGCGGTGCATGTCGCCGATGTGGCCGAGGTGGTGGCGGACAAGCTGCCGGTCTATACCTCCGTGACCGCCAACGGCAAGAAGGCCGTGCTGGTCAGTCTCACCCGCCAGCCCTCCGGCAACACCGTGGCCGTGGTGGACGCGGTGAACAAGCAAATGGATCTGCTGAAGGCCAAACTGCCCGCAGGCGTGAAGATCGAGCCATTCTACGATCAATCGCAACTGGTGCGCGATGCCATTACCAGTGTCCGCGACGCCATCTGCATTGGGTTGGTTCTGGCCTGCATCGTGCTCTTTCTCTTCTTGCGCGATTGGCGATCCTCGCTCATTGCGGGTTTGGTTATCCCGGTCACCGTGGCCATCACGATTCTGGTGCTGACGCTTATAGGAGAAAGCTTCAATCTGATGACCCTGGGCGGCCTGGCCGCGGCCATCGGCCTGGTCATCGACGATGCCATCGTGGTGGTGGAAAATATCGTGATGCACCGCGACAAGGGCGAGAACCGCGTCATGGCCGTGCGCAAGGCGCTGCGCGAGATTATGGTCCCCTTGATTGGATCGACCATTACACCGGTCGTGGTCTTTCTTCCGCTGGTCGCGGTCACCGGCGTGACGGGCAGCTTCTTTCGCGCGCTGGCCATCACCATGACCGCGGCGCTGCTGACTTCGCTGCTGCTGGCTCTTACCTGGACGCCCAGTCTGAGCATGGTGCTGCTCAGTTCGCAAGAGAGCGAGAAGGAGCATGAGGGACACCAGCCAAAAGGCATCATGAAACATGTTCTGCAATGGCACGCCACGGTGATGGATTGGGCGCTGACCAAACCGTTGCAAGTGGGCGGGATTTGCCTGCTGCTGCTGATTGGCACCTGGGGCGGCTACAAGGCGCTGGGCTCGGATCTGCTGCCGCCCATGGACGAAGGCGGCTTCATTCTGGATTACCTGATGCCGGCGGGCAGTTCATTGGCCGAAACCAATCGCGTCCTGATGCACGTGGAAAAGATTCTCAAGGCGACCCCCGAGGTGGAGTCAACATCGCGCCGGACCGGGTTGCAATTGGGGCTGGCCGCGGTTACAGAGGCAAATCGAGGCGACTTTACCGTCAAGCTGAAGGCCAACCGCAGCCGCGACATCGAGGACGTGATCGCCGACGTGCGCGCGCAGATCAAGGAGAAGGAACCGGCCCTCGATGTGGAGTTCCCACAGGTGATGCAGGACATGATCAATGACCTGTCCAACGCGCCGGAGCCGATCCAGATCAAAATCTTCAGCAACGATCCGGTCATGCTCGATCAACTGGGTACGCAAGTCGGCAAGGCGATCAGCAAAATTGACGGAGTTGTCGATGTGGAAAACGGCATTGAGAACACGCTGAGCGGACCAGCCACGAACTTCCAGATCAATCCCGTCAATGCCGCGCGCATGGGCTTCACCCCGGAGGAAATTTCTCAGGATGCGACCTCGATTCTGGATGGTATTCCGGTCTCCGACCCTCTGATTTCCAATGGACGCCCTTATACGATCCGCATCCGGTTGAGCGGCGAGCATCGCAGTTCGCTGGAAGCGATTCAGGATACCGTTTTCAACAGTGCTTCCGGGCATACCGCCGCGCTCGGTTCGCTGGCGGAGATCAAGCAGTTGCCGCCGCAGAATGAGATCGGGCGCGAGAACTTGCAGAGATACGTGGTGGTCACGGGATCTCTGGAAGGATCGGATCTGGGTACTGCCATGGCCAAGGTTCAAAGCGTGGTGAATGGCTTGCACCTTCCGGCTTCGGTGCGCGTCGAGTACGGCGGAACCTATCAAGAGCAGCAGAAGTCCTTTCACGATCTGCTCCTGGTGCTGGTGCTGGCTCTGGCGCTGGTCTTTGGCGTGTTGCTGACCGAGTTCCGCAACTTTCCGGCTCCGATAGCCATTTTGACCTCGTCGGTGCTTTCCATCTCTGGCGTAATCCTGGCGCTGCTGGTGACAAGAACCACCTTCAACGTGGCGTCGTTCATGGGCCTGATTATGGTGATCGGCATCGTGGCCAAGAACGGCATCCTGCTGCTGGACGCGGATGAGAAGTTCCGCGCCGAGGGAATGCCCGCCTTCGAGGCCATGCGCAACGCCGCGCAGCGCCGGTTGCGCCCCATCATCATGACGGCCATTGCCGCCATCTGCGGAATGCTGCCCCTGGCCTTCGCCTTGGGCGCCGGTTCGCAGATGCTGCAACCGCTGGCCATTGCTGTGATCGGCGGATTGCTGATCTCCATGCTGCTCAGCCTGATCGTCACGCCGATGGTGTACTATCTGCTCACCCGCGACCGCCATACGCTGCCGGAGGAAGCCGCATAACGGCGTTTCAGATGAACGAATCAGGTACTTTGTAGATGAGCCGGGTTAGAGTGGGAAACGCCAGGGCTGGTACTCGGCGAGGAGGGCGCGCTCCTTATCCAAGGTCTTCCCTACCCAGCGTCTGCCGACGCGGCGTTTGCGGTCTAGGCCGGATGGACCCAAGCTGTTGCAATGCGCCGCCGCCGGCTCCTTGCAGCACGCGGGCCAGCAGAATTACTCCCAGCGAGGGCGCTGCTCCGCAGAAAAACGAGGCGATGGTGAAGAGGATGACGCAACTGAGCAGAAAGCGTTTCCGCCCAAAGCGCCGCGCAAACCAGTTGGAGGCGGGTAGAATGACGGCGTTGGCCACCAGATACGAGGTCAGCACCCAGGTTGCTCGGAGTTCGAGGCCGACAGGCTGCCGGCTATATACGGCAGCGCAACCGAGGCGATGGCCGTGTCCAGCACCTCCATGAAGGTCGGTAGCATCACCGAGACCGTCACCAGCCACGGATTCACGCCCTGGGTGAGCGGGTAGCGGGCTTGGGCGGCGGCGTGCGTCATGTCGTCCGAGACTCTTTGAGATTAAACGATGAGGCAGGAAACTGGCAGCGACGACGCGGGCGGGCAAGCGAAATGTGCCGGATCGCGCTGTAAGACATTTGTAAGACAAAGAATCGGACTCACCGGAAGAGGGCAAAGGCTCCGGCCATCTCCGGGCGTGCTTCCGCAAACGTTCATGGGGCTTCTAATTGGCTGGAGCCACATTGGTTTTCCATTTAGCCCGGATCGCATCCGCGTGCTGTTCGGCTTCCTCTGTCTGCTGCGCTGTCGCCTGAGCGTGCGCCCGGTTCAGATTGACAACAGCGCGGCTGTGGTTATCCCCAGGCTCTGATCGTTCCACTGCCAGCGTCAGCCACTTCAGCGCCTCCACCAAATCGGGAGTGACACCCGGCCCGCCGGCCAAAAGCCCGTAGCCGCATTTATTCATCGCGCTGCTCATCGCTCCCGTCAAATCGGCGCCTGCTACTTCGCAGTACAGTCCAACCGCTTTGGCGTAGTCCTCCTGAACGCCTTGAGCGAGCCGGTATGCGTCGCCAAGCTGCTCCTTGGCGTAGAGATTGCCCTGTTCCGCCGATTTGCGAAACCAATGCACGGATTCCAGGTAGTCTTGCTCCGTACCTTTCCCGCTTCGATAGAAAACTCCCGCCTGAAGCTGCGCATCTGCTTGTCCTTGCTCGGCGGCCTTCAGAAACCACTTGAGCGCTTGGGCATCGTCATGAGTCACACCTAATCCATTGGCATAAAATACGCCCAAATTGTTTTGAGCTTGTGCATTTCCCTGTTCTGCTGCTTTGCGATACCAAATCGCGGCTTCCATGTAATCCTTTGTCACCCCAAAACCATTGGCATACATAACTGCCAGGTTGAATTGCGCCATCGGAAGGTTCTGCTCCGCAGCCTTGCGATACCACGCCACGGCCTGCGCCATGTTTTTCTCAACGCCATGTCCGTACTGATAACTTCTTCCCAAGTTACTCTGCGCGGAGGCGAGTCCTTGCTCCGCCGCTTTGCGATACCAATCGGCGGCTAATTCATTATCCTTGACAAGTCCCTGTCCACTTTCGAAGCATCTGCCGATGTTATCTTCAGCGGAAGCATTGCCTTGCTCTGCCGCCTTCAGATACCAATGCACGGCTTGCCCCATATCCTTGGCGACGCCGGCGCCTGTCTCGTATCTGACTCCTAGTTCATTCTGGGCATAGGCATTTCCTTGCTGCGCCGCCTTGCGAAACCAGTTCGCGGCTTCCACATCATCTTTGGGTACGCCACGGCCATTCGCTAACATCATTCCAAGAAGGTATTGTGCGAGAGCGTTGCCCTGCTCCGCTGCTTTGCGAAACCAGTTCGCAGCTTCCACATCGTCCTTGGCAATGCCACGGTTATTCGCATAACATAGACCTAAATTGAATTGGCCATCCGCATTGCCTTGCTCCGCGGCTTTGCGATACCAATTCACTGCCTCTGCCTGGTCCTTGGCGACTCCTAAACCATTTTCATACATCCAGCCAAGATGGCTTTGTGAGGGGGGGAAGCCCAAGTCCGCGGATTTGCGGAACCATGATGCAGCCTCGGCCAAATCTTTTTTAACCCCGTCGCCGCTCTCATAGATATTTCCCAGGTTATATTCGGCATGAGAGTTTCCATGCTCCGCCGATTTTCGATACCAGCGCATCGCCTCTGCTACATCCTTGAGCACGCCCCAGCCGTAGTAATACATACGCCCCAAATTGTTCTCCCCGCGCATGTAGCCCTGATCCGCCGCTTTGCGATACCAGCGCAGAGCTTCGTCAAAGTCTTTCTGCGTGCCTTCCCCTTCCTGATACATCCATCCCAGGTTGTTTTGCGCCAGGGAGTTCCCTTGTTCGGCTGCTTTGCGATACCATTTGAAGGCCTCCGCATCATTTTTGGCCACGCCATGGCCGGTTCCCAGCATCCAGGCCAGATTTTCCTGCGCGTCGGCGTTGCCTTGCTCGGCGGCCTTGCGATACCACTGCGCAGCCACGGCTTCGTCCGTGGCCACGCCGCGCCCGAGCCTATAGACCCATCCAAGGGCGTCTTGCGCATTGGCGACGCCCTGATCCGCCGCTTTAAGGAGCCAGCGCGCAGCCTCCGCGTCGTCTTTCTCCACGCCCTTGCCGGCAGAGTAAATCAAACCCAGATCATATTCGGCAAATCCATAACCCTGCTCCGCCGCCTTGCGATACCACTTCAAGGCCTCCGCATCGCTTTGCGTAACCCCTCGGCCATTGGCATAGAAAAATCCCAAAAGGGTTTGCGCCACGGCAAGGCCTTGCTCTGCCGCCTTGCCGATCCAGCGCGCGGCTTCCGCGTCGTCCTTGTCGACGCCGTTGCCGACGGCATATTTCCAGCCCAGCGCCAGTTGCGCGGGGGCAAAGTTCTGCTCCGCCGCCTTGCGATACCACTGTGCGGCCTGCGCATCGTCGCGGGTATATCCCCGGCCGCTTTCAATCATCCAGCCGAGCATGTAACTGGCCGCGGCCAGCTTTTGCTCCGCCGCCTTGCGAAACCACAGCGCGGCTTGGGCATCATCTTTCTCCACGCCTTTGCCATTCAAGTACGCGGTGCCGAGAATCGATTGCGCGGGAGCAAAGTTCTGCTCGGCGGCCCTGCGGAACCATCGCGCCGCCTGCACATCATCTTGCGGCACCCCCTTGCCGTTGGCGTACATCCATCCCAGCGAGGTCTGCGCCGAGGGCAGGCCTTTCTCCGCGGCATCGCGAAACCATTGCATGGCAATCGAATTGTCCTTGGCGACACCGATCCCATTGGCGTAGATGACACCCAGAACAGCCTGCGCTTGCGCATCGCCCAACTCGGCGGCTTTGCGGTAGCGCTCCAGCGCCTCCTGATTTTCCTTTCCAGAAGCGCCAGGAGCGCTTAACGGATTCGCAAGACTCGACGGCGGCTCAAGAGTCTCTTCGCCGAGAGGCTTGTGATCGGGCGCGGGCGTGCCAGAAAAGGCGGGAAGCGCCCATAGGGCAATCGCGAAGAACAGAAACCATCGAGTTACGTTCATGCGGAGCTGCTCCGATAGGGATTGGAGGACGGTTGAGCCTATTCTAATGCGATGAGCCTTTTGTTAGGCTCCATAAAGATTGCAAATACGCGTCAGGGCATGACGGAAGCGCTACCCCCGCAAGAGACAAGCGTGGACCAGGAGGTCCACGCAACAGCCGGCCAGGAGGCCAGCGCTACAGTTCCATGTTCTGCGGGTCGGCAACGTCGGTGGGGGGACGAAAAAGAAACTACTCTTCGCAGATGTTGCAAATGGTAGATTTTATAGGGATTCTCATTTCGGGCGGAATCGCGCCGTCCCTACAGGACTCCGGATGAATATTGGGAGGCGCACACCCCGCGTTGAAACGCGGGGCTGATAACCGTTGCGCCTACGGCGCGAGCAACAGGCTGCCACCGGACGACAGGCTGCTTTTGCCAGAGCCTTACGGCCACGCGCCCTTACCAGCCCATCTGGCTCATGCGCTTGAGGATGATGGCGCTGTAGTTGTTCATGCGCTCGGGGCGGCGCTTGAGGGGGGCGGGGAGGATGGCGGCGAGGCGGGCGGCCTGTTCGCGGCTGACGGCGCGGGCGGCGGTTTTGTCGTGGGCGCGGCAGGCTTGCTCCGCGCCGTAGATGCCGGGGCCCCATTCGACGACGTTGAGGTACAGCTCCAGAATGCGCCGCTTGCCGAGGACGAACTCGGCTACCGGAACCAGGGTGGCCTCCGCGCCTTTGCGCAGGAAGGAGCGGCCGGTGCCGAAGAAGAGGTTCTTGACGAGTTGCTGCGTTAGAGTGGACCCGCCGCGGGTGCGTCCGCCCTCCATATCCTCTTGGGCGGCCTTTTGCAGTTCCTCCCAGTCGAAGCCATGGTGCTGGTAGAAGCGTGCGTCCTCGGCGGCGACGACGGCGTGCTGCAGGTTGGGCGAGATTTGGCTGAGGGGAAGGAAGGTGTAGCGCTCGTGGTAGGGAGTGTGGCGCATCCAGGCCTGGATGCGGCGCTCGATGTGGACCGCGGTGGTGGGCGGGTCGATCCAGCGGGCGGCCACGAGAGTCAGCGCGGCCAGCAGCCAGAGAAGCACGACGGCGAGGCCCAGCCAGCGCAGAAAAGACCAGAGAAAACTCATCCGGAACGGAGACTTGAGGGGAAGATGGGGCGTAGTCGTCACAGTTTCAGGATAATCGCCGGGGCTGGGCTGGACACGAACTCGCTCATCCGGTAGAGTTAGCCTGAGCGTTTTCATCCTGGGATAGGTCGGCGTTATCGGCTCATGGGGATCCCACACAGGTGTGGGCGAGGACGCCCACACGACAGCCGGTCTGGAGACCGGCGCTACTGGTTGTTTCTTTGTAGTTGCAATGCGGCAAAAGGAGCCGTTTTTCAGTGGGATATATTTTGCTGTTCTTGAGTGCCGCCGGAATTCTCACCTCCACGATATTTACCATGATGGCTTTTGTTGCGCTCTGGAAGTATCTCTCCGGCAGACGGCAGAGGCGGGGGCAGGGCTTCGACTACACGCCGCCGGTGAGCATTCTGAAGCCGCTGCATGGCTCGCCCCGCTATCTGGAGGAGTGCCTGGAGGGGTACTTCAAGCTGGATTATCCGGAGTATGAGCTGATCTTCTGCGCGCGCCAGAAGGAGGACGCGGGGCTGGCGGTGGCGCGCAAGCTGGCCGAGCGCTACCCGCGGATTCCGGTGACGATCCTGCACTCCGGCGAGCCGCCGTGGATGAACGCGCGCTGCTACTCGATGCACCTGATGGCCCAGGCGGCCAAGCACGATCTGCTGGTGGCCACCGACGCCGACATTCCGGTGGGGCCGGAGTACCTGCGGGAGATGGTGGCGCCCTTCCGCGACGCGCAGGTGGGTGCGGCGACCTGCATCTATCGCGGCAAGGCGATTGACGGCGGTTTCGGCGAAGGCTTGGAGGCGCTGGGCATGTCGGTCGAGATGACCTCCGGGGTGCTGGTGGCGGCGATGCTGGAGGGGGTGCGCTTTACGCTGGGGCCGTCGTGCGCGGTCCGCAAAGGGACGCTGGAGCGCATCGGCGGCTTCGAGCGGATGGGCAACTACGCGGCTGACGACTATATGCTGGGCCTGCTGGTGGCCGAGGCGGGCGAGACGGTGGCGCTCTCCGACCACATCATCGAGCATCTGATTCTGCGCTCCGGCTTCTGGAAGACGATCGAGCATCAGTTGAGCTGGATGCGCAGCACGCGGTTCTCGCGGCCCATGGGCCATCTGGGGACGGTGCTGACCTTCTCGGTTCCCTTTGGCGCGCTGGGGCTGCTGGGCGGCGTGCTGGCGGGCCGTCCGCTGCTGGGGCTGGCGCTGCTGGTCTTTACGCTGGCGCTGAAGACCGCGCAGTCGATGCTGGTGGGCGGATTGGCGGTGTATAGCCGGCCTGCGGTAGTGCTGGGAATTCTTTATCCGCTGCGTGATCTGATCGGGTTTCTGCTCTGGGCGGCCAGCTACTGGAGCAACAAGCTGCAATGGCACGGGCGGGTCTTTGAACTGGAGCCGGGCGGGACGATCCATCTGGCGAAGTAAGCGGGAGAGCAGCTTACGCTGGGTCGATCAGTTCGACGTTGGTCGCAAACTTACTTCCGGCTAAGTGGCGGATTCCGCGGTCCAGAGTGGCCAGCTTGCCCTTGTTGTGAATGGCAAGCCCCAGCAGATACGCATCCGTGATTTGCCGGTAGCCCTGCATTCGCGCCAAGATCACTTGCGTTACGTCCAGATAGGCTGGATCGTCCGGCCAGTAAGTATGGCCTGACTGATGCGTGAATTGGTTAAGAGCTTCGCTTGCTTCTTCGATGGTGAAAGGGGTCGATCCGGGAACACCTTGAACCAATAAACGCATCATTCCTGACTGCGTTATCGGACATGTGGCAAAGTTTTTACTGACCTGACCTAGGAACCAGCTCTTGACCCCAAGGAAATCCGGATGAAGCGGTTGATGCAGGATGAAAAGCAAATTAACGTCGAGCAGAGTCTTCATTGACGGTTTCCCGTGCTAATACCGTTGGATACGGAATTCATTCTGCGCGACATGGATCGCTCCATGTACTCGCGGTCCATCTCATCTTCAATCCGTTTAATATCGTCGAGCGTGCAATGGATAGTCTTGCGATCACCCGGTAGATCCAGCACGAGAAAACCATCCAAATTCTTGAGGCGTGAGGGCTTTGGATCACTGCGCTGAATAATCTGGTCGATCGCGGCGCTGGTGGAGACACCGCAGGCGCTTTTGAAGCGTTCGACGATCTCCAGCGCCTCGTGCGAAAGCGCAACGGTTGTTCTGCGCACAGCGGATTTCCTTTCGGCGCGCTTGGCGGAGTAGGCTCGCGAGCCGGACGGGGATTGTTTGATGGGTGAAACAGTGGGAGCCATAATGCCATTATGATGCACGATAGAAGAGAATTATGCAAGACAACAGAAAATGATGCAGAAGATTAGCTTCTGCATCATTATTCATAAAATGCGATGTTGCAACAGACCAGCATCCCAGTAGAGCCGAAGGGCCATGCCTCAGTGAATATGCAGCAAAGCGCGGCAGCGCTCACCGAAGGTTGGCACTTCCGGGCACTCGAAGTAGACCTGGCGATTGAGCGCCATGAGCGTCTGCACGGCCTGCAACTGCTCATTCTTCACCGTGTAGGCGCGGTCATCCTGCACGAATTCGTCGGTGAGGTATTCGATGGCGTGGCCGAGGATCTCCAGGGCGCGACCCGCTTCCGGGCTGATGCGGCGGCGGCGATTGGCGTGGATACTTGCGGAGCGAACGGCGGGCGCCGCGGCGGGAATTGCAAAGCCGGTGGTCGTGGTGGCTGCCATGGTTTTATCCTCACTCTGTTCTTCGGCGATGAGTACCGATTATTCAGATGACGAACGTACTCAGTCCCACGAGCGGACAACAATCGTTGAACGTCCCGCCTTGGGAATTAACGTGATATGGATCACTGGAGCGGCGGCGTGCTTTCCCCGACTATAATTATTAGTGGAGAGATTAGGTCCAAAAGAAGCTGCCGGAGAGTTCCTCTGAGCCACGGTGTTGTTCAAGCCGTTGCTCAGGCGGGAATCCCTCCGGTCCTTCCGCGAATTGGAACAAAAATTCCAGCCGATTCACTGATTTACGGCAAGGATTTCACAAAAGGATGAAATGATCTGTAAAGGGCGGCTGCGGAGTCTCGGACGCCTTGACGAAATGAAGCCGGAAACCTAAGCTCATACCAGCATTCTGTTGCAAAGAGGCCGTTTGCGGCTTTGATGCGGCGAGTGAAATTTTCCCGGGTTTTCTGGATCAGGAAGCGATGATTCCTTACCATTGGCAATACTTACCGCTTTTGTTGCAAATACTTGCCGCGTTCGGGATGGGCGTGGGGATGGTCGTGGCCTCGTGGCTGGTGGGGCGGCACCGCAACACGGCCGTCAAACTGGCCGCCTACGAATGCGGCATTGTGGCCGTGGGCGACGCGCGGCAGCGCTTCAGCGTGCGCTTTTACATGGTCGCGGTGCTGTTCATCCTCTTCGACGTGGAAACCGTCTTCATGATGCCCTGGGCGGTGGTCTATCGCCAGTTGCACCACATTACGGGACAACAGTTTTTCGGCTTCTGGGAGATGGTGGTTTACCTCGGCTTTGTGGCCGTGGGGCTTTTTTACATTGTGCGCAAGGGCATCCTGAACTGGAGCCAGGACAAGGCGGACCTTTAAATATGGGCGAAAGACTGATGGGAAAATCAGCGGTCCTGGAAGGCATGGCCGAAAACCCGGCGATGAAGGCCATTCTAGCCTGGAAGCCGGAGGCCCTGCTGGACGCCATCTTTGACCGCGGCGAGCTGACGCTGACGATTGCCGCCGATCAGATTCGCGCGGCGGCGGCCACGGTGCTGGCGGCCGGCTACAACGCCTTTGAGGATGTGACGGCGGTGGACTGGCTCCCCGCCGAGCCGCGCTTCCAGTTGAGCTATCACATTGTTTCGCACCAATATAAGGAACGCATCCGGCTGCGGGTGATGGTGGGCGGCGAGGCGCCGGCGGTTGAGTCGATTACGCCGCTCTGGCCGGGGGCGAATTTTTACGAGCGTGAGGTCTTTGACCTTTTCGGCATCCGTTTCGAGGGCCATCCCGACCTGCGCCGCATCATGCTGCCTGACGATTGGCAGGGCTATCCCTTGCGCAAAGACTATCCGGTGGAGGGGTATCGCTGATGAGCAATCCACATGGAATGCCTGTATTGGAACCAGCCACCGGCGCGCGCGATCAGCACATGGTCCTGAATATGGGCCCGCAGCATCCGTCGATGCACGGCGTTCTCCGCTTGGTCGTCGAGATCGACGGCGAAATCGTCGTCCGGCTCTATCCGGAGATCGGCTACCTGCACACCGGCATCGAAAAGACTTGCGAGGCCAAGTTCTATCAACAGATTGTCCCGCTGACCGACCGCATCGATTACCTCAGCCCGATGTTCAACAATCTCTGCTACAGCTTGGCCGTGGAGCGGCTGCTGGGGCTGGAGGTTCCGGAGAAGGCCCAGTGGATGCGCGTGCTGCTGGCCGAGCTGACGCGGCTGAATTCGCATCTGGTCTGGCTGGGCACGCACGCCATGGACATTGGCGCGCTGACCGTCTTTTTGTACACCTTCCGCGAGCGCGAAGAGATTCTGCGCATCTTCGAGGGGCTGGCCGGGCAGCGGATGATGACTAGCTACATCCGCATCGGCGGGCTGTCGATGGAGCCGCCCCTGGATTTCTTTGACCGCGTGCAGGGATTCATCAAGAGCTTTCCGGAGAAGATCGACGAGTACTCGAATCTGCTGACCGGCAATCCGATCTTCCGCAATCGCTTGCAGAATGTGGGCTATCTTTCGCCTGCCGAAGCGGTTGCGCTGGGCGTGACCGGGCCGAGTCTGCGCGCTTCGGGGGTGGACTTCGACCTGCGCCGCGATATGCCCTACTCCGGCTACGAGAAGTTTCACTTCAAGGTGCCGGTCTCGACCGACGGCGACTGCTGGGCGCGGTATCTGGTCCGTATGCAAGAGATGCGGGAGAGTGTGGCGATCATTCAGCAGGCTCTGGACGGGATGCCGGAGGGCGCCATCAAGGCCGACGCGCCCAAAATCGTGCTGCCCGGCCGCGAAAAGATGAAGACGCAGATGGAGGCGCTGATCCATCACTTCAAGATCGTCACCGAGGGCTTTGCGGTCCCGGCCGGCGAGGTCTATCAGGCCATTGAATCGCCGCGCGGGCAGATGGGCTACTACGTGGTCTCCGACGGCACGGCCAAGCCTTACCGCGTGCATTTCCGCAATCCGTCCTTTGCCACTCTGCAAGCGCTGGAGACCATGTGCAAGGGACGGATGCTGGCCGATGCGGTGGCGGTGGTCGGCTCTATCGATATTGTTTTGGGGGAAATAGACCGATGAAAGGGGGATAAAGGATGAATTACGAAAAATTGGCGACAATGGCGAAGATAAGACAAGAAGGTAGCATTTCGATCGCCGACCGAAATGAAGATATGGATATGCGCGTAGTGGATCCGTGCGCCTTCTTTGAAAAGGTCAAAGTCCATATAGTGGAAGAGATGAAAATGGCCAATGTGGAACTACGCAAAAGAGGCGCGGCGACCTTTGACCGGTACTTTCGGCCCGGCTTCTCCGATGAGCTCTACCTTACCTTTGGTACTGATCTGCTTTGCCGGGTGGGGCTTGGGGGCAGAAGCGGAAGTTGTCGCATCACGGCCATTCTCAGCGGTCCGCCGAATGGAAACGAGTTGTCGCGCAAGGAGTATCTTTGCAACCAGGATGTCGGGTGCCATGAGCCGCTTCCTTTTGTCGTCGATGATTTTCCGCCCGATGGATCGTGCCCGGAGGAAATTGCCGTCGATGTGATCTCAAGTGTTTTGCGCGGCGGGTTTGATTAAGAAATGTTGGGCTGTATAGATTGCTGAAATACATTTTGGAGAACAAGCTTTGTAATAGGGCAGGATGACAGGTTTCGTAACAAGGGCACGACTTTAGCCGGGCCGCAAGCAGTGCAAAACAACGCGGGGCTTTAGCCCCTGAGGGAAATAAAGGCGTGGGTACGGGAGCTATGCAATGACCGATGAAACGATAAGTGTTTTTTCTCCCAAGCTGGCGGCGCGGCTGGACGCGCTGGCGGCCAAGTACCCGGTGCGGCGCTCGGCGCTCGTGCCAATGCTGCTTTATGCGCAGGATGAGGTCGGCTACCTGTCGGACGCGGTGATTGCCGAAGTGGCCGCACGGATCGGCATTACGGAGCTGGACGTGCGCAATGTGGCGACGTATTACTCGATGCTGCGCTTCAAGCCGGCGGGCAGGTACAACGTGCAGGTTTGCACCAACATTAGTTGTATGCTGCGCGGCGGCTTTGAGATCTTCGAGAAGTTTCAGGAGGAGCTGGGCATCGGACACAAGGGCGTGACGGTGGACGGCGTTTTTTCACTGGAAGAGGTCGAGTGCATCGGGGCTTGCTGCTGGGCGCCGGCCATTCAGGTCAACTACGACTTTCACGACGAGCTGACGCCCGCGCAGGTGCCTGCCATTCTGGCCGGCTATCGCGGAAAGGAGACTGCTCATGCCTAGACTGGTCTCCCATCCCGATGAAGTCAAAATTGTCTCGAAGCGCTTTGGACAGGGCGCGGCCAAGATCGACCGTTACCTGGAACTCGGCGGCTATGCGTCGGCGCGCAAGTGCCTGGCTGAAGGGCCGGACTGGATCATCAACGAGATGAAGGCTAGCGGCCTTCGCGGACGCGGCGGCGCGGGCTTTCCCACCGGCATGAAGTGGTCCTTCGTCCCCAAGCAGTCGGCCAAGCCCAAGTACGTGCTGGTCAACGGCGATGAGAGCGAGCCGGGAACCTGCAAGGATCATCTGATCTTCTTGCACGATCCGCATTCGGTGATCGAAGGCACGATTATCGCCGGCCTGGCCATCGGCGCCAAGCTGGGCTTTATTTATCTGCGCGGCGAGTACCGCTACCTGCTGGAGATTATGGAGCGGGCCGTCGCCGATGCTTACGCGCGCGGTTTTCTCGGAAAGAATATCTTCGGGTCGGAGACCGAGTTTCAGATCATTACGCAGACCGGCGCGGGCGCGTATGAAGTCGGCGAAGAGTCAGCGCTGATGGAGTCGCTCGAGGGCAAGCGGGGCGTGCCGCGCATCAAGCCGCCCTTCCCGGCGGTCGTCGGCCTCTACGGCGGGCCTACGGTCATCAATAACGCCGAGACGATTGCCACGGTTCCGCACGTGATCTCGATGGGCGGCGCGGCCTTTGCCGAGGTTGGCTCGGTGCGCAACGGCGGCACGCGCTTGTTCGGCATCAGCGGCCACGTCGAGCGGCCTGGCGTTTATGAACTGCCGATGGGCTACAACCTTAAAAAGATGATCTACGAAGTTGCGGGTGGCGTGCGCGGCGGGCGGGGATTGAAGGCCGTCGTTCCCGGCGGCTCGTCTACGCCGGTTCTGCTGCCGGAAGAGATCGACATCGGCATGGACTTCGACCAAGTGGCCAAGGCTGGCTCAATGATGGGTTCGGCGGGCGTGGTGGTGATCGACGACCAGACCTGCATCGTGGAGTTTGCGCTGCGCACGATCAGCTTCTATCAGCACGAAAGCTGCGGCTGGTGCATTCCCTGCCGCGAAGGAACCGACTGGCTGAAGAAATCGCTGACCCGCTTCCATGCCGGCTTTGGCGAGGGCAAGGACATCGACAACATTCAGTACATCGCCGAAAACATGATGGGCCGGACCTTCTGCCCGCTGGGCGACGCAGCGGCGATGCCGATTCTGGGCTTTGTGAAGAAGTTCCGCAAGGAGTTCGAGGAGCATTTGGGCGGGAAGGCTTGTGCATTTGCTAAACATGGAGCGCCTCAGTTGACCGTAGTTTGAAGCAAAAATGAAAGTGCCGAGACTAATCAGGATTATCGAGCAGAAAGTGAGGCTGAATGCGTAACGTGATTAACATTGTGTATTTGGCTTTGTATGTCTGTGTCACTTTGATCCAGTATGCTCATCCACCGGTTGTAAACCAACTTCCTTACGCATATGTTTGGGCCATTGCAGCCTTTGCGTATCCGCTCGGTCTTGGCTTTGCAAATGCACGAACTGGTTTTTGGAAAGGTATGCTGACCATCCTGCTCATTTCCGTGGTGGCACAAACATTTGAATGCGGCTTGTATCTGCTGAGAACAAGTGGTTTCAAGAACTATGATTCTGTCACTGTCGTTCTTTTTGCCTTTTATCTGATCGGGCCATTAGCTACTTCGATTGTTTGGTATCCATTAGGGTATTTGGCCTCATGGTTGCTGTTCCGACGGCGGATGGCCCAAATCTCGATTCCGAGACCTGGGGATTGATGAAGTAGACAGGATTGAGATGAAGCAGCGATTCATGGTGATTTACGAACACATGGAGCACAACTACTCTGGGTTTGCACCAGACATTTTGGGAGCTGTGTCAGTTGGTGATGATTTACCTGAAATGCGTCGCATGATGAAAGAGTGTTTGGAATTGCATATGGAAGGCACGGCCGAGGATGGATGCGAATTGCCAGTGCCAACGACGACGAGCTTTGATTTTGGGGAGATTCGGGATGAGGCGGTCGATCATTACGTTGTCGAATGGCTGGAGATTGAAGTGCCTGTTATGAGTGCGCGTTGAGGTTCGTGGTTTCCCACCCATTTCGCAAAGTGCGCGAAATGGATGGGGCACCCAGAGTTTGTGGTGATATGAGCGAAAGGCAAACGCGGGTCCTTCGACTCGCTTCGCTCGCTCAGGATGACAGAGTTTTGGGATGACAAGTTTTTGCATGAATGTTTCAGGGTGAAAGATGAAATACCGGGAATTCACGCGGAGGTTGCGCGACGAAGGCTGGCGGCTCAAGAGCCAGGAGGGCAGCCATCAGCAATGGATTCATTCCGTTAAACCGGGTAAAGTTACGGTAGCGGGTCATCCGAACGATGAAATTCCCATCGGCATGCTGAAAGCGATGAAGAAACAAGCGGGGTTGAAATGAAAACAGAATTTCTGGTTGTCTTTGAAGTGGGAAAAACGGGCTTTGGAGCATTCGCGCCGGACATTCCCGGCTGCTTCGCCGTGGGGCCGACGCTGGACGAAACCCGGCGGCGCTTCCTCGAAGCTGTCGAGGCGCACCTCGCATGGATGGCCGAGGATCACGATCCAATTCCTCAGCCCGTGACCACCATCTATGATTTTGCACGGGAGTCTGGCGAAGAAGCGTCCAGCTATTACGTTGAATGGCTTCCGATCTCTGTGCCCGTTGAAATGCGCCTCGCACTATCCGCTTAAGGAAACGAATGGCAGACGTAAACTTGATTGTCGATGGAAAGACGCTGACGGCTCCCGCGGGGACGCTGCTGATAGACGCTT
>CAYVGW010000062.1:0-21952 GCA_964450895.1 uncultured Occallatibacter sp.
TCGATGGCCTTGCCGATCTCCGGCGCGCGGTAGAGGTCGTCCACCTTGAAGCTGACGACCGACAGCAGATCCGGCTCGCTGAAGAGCTGCTGCGCGTCCGCGAGGCGCATGAAGGCCATCGCCGCGTCGTACTGATAAAAGCCGGAATGAAAGATCGCCGAGACGCGAAAGCGCTGGTACTTGGGCGCAAGGCCCAGCGGCGTCAGCTCGCCTTGAGGACTGGTCACGAGGACCGAATCACCCACCTGCGCGCCGATCGTCTCGGCAATATCACTGCCCAGCACCAGCGGCGGATAGGGCGCATTGATTCCCGGCTGACCGGAGATCTGGCTGTTGGCTTCGGGTTCAAGATCTGCCGCTGAGCCGGAAGTGATGGCGCCGAGCAGGCTGCTGACCGTGCGCTCTTCGTCGGGCAGAATGCCTTTGATCAGCGCAAAGCCGGCACGCGGGCCACGCGAGACCAGCACCTGACCGTAAATCCCCGGCGCTGCCGCAGTGACGTGCGGAACGCGGCGCAAGCGCTCGACGAGCGGCCTCCAGTCGCGGATGCCGTCCGATTGAACGCGCATCAGGTCTACGTGGGCGCTGGCGCCGAGGAGGCGATCCTGCAAGTCGCGCCTCATGCCGTTGGTGATGGCCAGCGCAATGATCAGCGCCGCCACGCCCGCCGCGACCCCGGCAATCGAGATGGCCGTGACCACGCCCACTACCGCCTGTCGCCGCTTGGCCCTCAAGTACCGCGCCGCTATGTACAGCTCGAATCGCATTCTTTTCTATCTTACTTGCGCGACGGCTTCTCGTGCTTTACACATTTCTACTATTGATCTGGCCTGAAAGGATTGCGATATATAAATTCTGTCATCCTGAGCGGAGCGTAGCGAAGTCGAAGGACCTGCGGTTGCTTTTCGGTGACAATCTCGCAATGCATTCGTGCCGGATCAATAAAAAGATGGAACTGGGCGCCCCACCCTCGCCGCGTTCTTGTTTTTTGGCATTGGAGGGAGCAGGGGCCTTCAGGCCCCTGAAATATGAGGCTCAAGAAGGCGCCTTTAGGCGCGGAGATGATTTTTCGCAATCTTAAAGGCTATGCAGGCCAGTCTAAAAGAAGAATGCCCGCGGCTAAAGCCGTTCATTTGTAATCGCGAATTCAGGGGCCTAAAGGCCCCTGCTCCCTCCGCCGTGGATAATAAAATGAAAAATCTGTGATCTTGTCATCGTGGGAATAGACCCTACTTCACTTGCGCGGGAATCACCGTCTTGCCTACGCCCACATTGTCGTAGCGGTCATAGACGCGGACCGCGATCAGATGCTCGCTGGTGGCCTCCATCGGCGAGAAAATCAGCACATCGTAATGCTCACGCCGCGCATCGGAGAGCTTGCCCTGCGGCTCGATGAACTTCCACGGGCCGGCGTCCAGCGAGTACTCGGCGCGCGCGATAGGAGAGAAGGCGTCTTCGGCGTCGAAGGTGACGCGAACGAATGAAGACGCAGGTCCTTCGACTCGCTGCGCTCGCTCAGGATGACAGTCTTTTTGTAAACAATCAGAGATGATCGCATGAAGCACGGAGATCACCGGCGGCGTCGTATCCACCTCGAAACGCTCGCTCACCTTCTCGCCGCTCAGCGCATCGGCCGGCGTGTGCGAGGGCGCGTCAGACGCGACGACCTTGACCTGGTAGCCGCCGTCGGGAATCAGCGCCGCGTCGAAACTGTAAGCCTTGTCCGTAATCTCAGCCTTGAGCAGCCGCCAGACCGTCTCGCCGTCCCCGCGCAGATACAGCGCATAGCTCAGATCGTCGCCATTATCGTCGTGGGCCGCCCAACGAACGGTGATCGCGGTGCGATCCTTGGCCGCCTGTAACGGCGCGGCCGGTCCGCCGTCGAGGTTCACTCCGGCATTTTGTCCAGCCGAGGGAAAGTTGATGTTGACGATGGGTGGCTGCGGAGCATTCATCTGCGCGCTCCAGCGCGCGCCGGTCGCCACCACCAGATCGTCTACCACCGGCGCGGCATTCACCGGCAGGTAATTGACGCCCACGCTGCCCAGCCTTCCGTGCTCGCTCAGCACGGCCTTCCATTGCAGGTAGCGTCCGGCGGGCGAGGCCACGCCGCCATCCTTGAGCGGCTGCCAATCGGTCCAACCGCGCACCGGCTGCTCGACGTTGCCCGAGCGCGTGAGCAGTTCATAGTTGGCCGAGCCCGGCTCAACCTCGACGCGGCCAAAGCGGGCCATCGCGCCCGCGTCCAGCACATCGCTGGCGTACTCGTGCTTGCCGGTCCTGGGCATGAGCGTAATCAGCTTGCCGGTGTTGCCGGTGCCGATCAGGAAGCCGCCGGTATTCTCCGGGCTGGGAACCCGCGCCAGGCTCAAGCCCTGCTGTGCGCCCAGATGCGCAATGTCCGCATAGCTACCGTCGTCGTGAATGGCGAAGACGCGCCCGCGATTGCCGGTCAGCGCAATCACGCTCTCCTTCCCCATCGCCAGCGCGTAGACAATCTCATCCTTGCCGCTCCACAGCTTGCGCGGGGCCTGCCCTTCGGCAATCGTGTAAATCTCGCTGCCCTCGGGCACCGAGGCGCTGGTGTTGGCCGCCTGCATCGAACCCGGCTGCACGATCGTTATGGTCATCGACGCTGCGCCCTGCACCGGCAGCGGCGGCAGCGGATTGCGGCTCTTGTCGCCCACGCTGGCCGCGTAGATCGTACCGTTTTCTGCCACAGCCAGCGAAGTAATCTCCCGCCGCGGCGCTTCAAAGAGCACATACCCCTTGCCTTGCGCGTCGATGCGATAGACCAGCCCGCTGCCGTCCGAGCCGGCGATCAGGTTGCCCTTCGCATCCCACGCCAGCGAGCGAATATGCTCCTCGTCGCTCTTGAAGAAGAGTTCCGGTTTCGCGCCCTGCTTGCTCACATCCACGCGGTAAACCGCGCCGGGACCGCCCGTGGCGATGTACAGCCGCCCCGCCTTGTCGAAGGTCATCTCCCAGATGTAATACGGCTTTTTATCAGTTTTGTCGGACTTGTCTTTGGAAGCGCTCTCGTCAAAGGCCGCGGCATCAAAGACCACCGTCGCACTGCTCTCGTCCCGCTTTTTATCCGCATCAGGATTCAGCTTGTAGACCTTGCCACTGGGCAGCGTAGCCGCGTAGAGCGCCCCATCCGGCCCCAACCGCACCACCTGCACGGCCACATCCTTGCTCTCGAAGAGCGTGAAGGGCTTGCCGTCCGCGCCGATGCGCAGCACGGTGGCTGGCGAGGCAGTTCCCACGAAGGCCGCGCCGTCCTTGCCCGCCGCCACGGACCAGACGTAGGTCGAGGGCGTGGTCCGCTCGTCGATCAGGCTTGGCCCCTCACTCAGATGGCCGTCGCTGGTAAGCGCAACCCCTTGCGGCGTGCCTTTTTCAAACTCCTCCAGGCGCGATTGCGTCCACAGATGCGTGCCTTGGGCGGGCGCAAGCGGCGCGACCAAGGCCATCACGGCCACGGCCAGCGCGGAGTTGCAAAGAACAAAACGAGGGCGGCGAAGATGCTGGGAGAAAAAGTTCATTCTGCCGTTGAGTTTACTAAAACTGGGTGAATCCTCGCAGATTACCGGCAGAGATAACCATGGATTGCTGCATCTTGGAGTGAGGCCAACCGTTTTCAATTGTTTTTGAACGCTCGCCTTTGATCCCGCGCTCCGTGCAAAATATGAAGAATCTTGACTACGCCCCGTTCCTTTTTGTAATAGATCAGATATTTTTCGGCGGGAAAGACGCGAACATCATCTGCAATCTCTTCACAAGCGCGGCCTGCTTGCGGGAACTCGGCGATCAAAGGGAAACAATCCGCGATCGAATAGATCAAATTTCCCGCGACATCGGGACTGGAACGTTCAGCCCAATAGTCATAGATGGCGTCCAAATCGCGCCGCGCCGATTTGATGACACGGATACGCATCATCGCGATTGCTCGAACCGTTCGCGCCCCCGGGCAACCACATCGGCGGCTAGAGTTTCAACTCCTTTGCGGCCCTCGTATTCGGTGTATTCGCCCCGTTCGTCTTCGCCGATAGCCTCCAGAACTCGCCTGCGGATGCGCTCGGTTTGAAGAGCCGTGAAATCAGTCAGTACGTCCTCGACGGTGGGAGCTGCGATGCGCAGGGCGCGCTCGTCGGCCTCCTCCATGCGGCGCAGCGCCTCGCGCACCACCTCGCTGGCATTGTTGTAGCGCCCGCTCTTGACCCTGGCCCGCACATATCCTGCAAGGTGGTCGGTAATCGAGACGTTCATCTGATCCATGAGAGTTTCCTCCGGCCGGAAGCCGATTTCCCTGAAAAAATACTACATCGGGACGAGTGAGGTGTCAAAGATTGACATACTATCAATCGTACTCCCTGCGCCGTAACGGGGATTTCTGCAACTTTGGGCAATTTGAAAGCGAAACAAAACCGGCTTAAAGAAATGACAGAACTGCAAAAGGCAGGTTACATCCAGGGCAATCGCATTTGGATTTGGAATCTAGAGAATGATCGGTTTTGAAAGGGCACGGCTTCAGCCGTGCCGATTGCGAGGGGAAAAATGCACCGGCTTTAGCCCCTGAGGGAAGGTTTTAGCTTCACAAACCATCCCTCAGGGGCTAAAGCCCAGAATTTTCTGCCTACTTTGCGGCACGGCTAAAGCCGTGCCCTTTCAAAGCGACAAATTTCAATCCAAATGCGATTGCCCTGAGGTTACATCGTTCCCACGGAAAAGATTGAAACGGCGCACCAGAGCTTTGTTGTGCGTTGATGCATTTTTTCAATTGGTATAGTGTGCAGCGTGGACCAGGAGGTCCACACAACAGCCGACCGGGAGGTCGGCGCTACAGAGTCATGCGCAACGGAACGGCGGAGCCGGTGACGATAGTTGCACCCTCCCCAGGCGCGCCCACCCCCCGAAGCGATACACTCTTTTCATGCCCACGCGCACCACGGCACGCGTCAGTTTGACCGCCCTGCTTGGCACTCCGGTGACCGATGCGCAGGGCCATCTGCGGGGGCGGCTGAAGGACATCGCTGTAGCCACCGGCGCGGATGCGGGCAAGGTCGCCGGCCTGGTGCTGAAGACCAAGGCCGGGCTGCGCATTGTGCCTTCGTCCGAGGTGATGGAGACGCCCGCCGGCACGCTGGAGCTCCGCTCGATCAAGGCGCTCTCCCCGCTCGACGATCAAAGCAATTACCTCTATCTGCAGCAAGACCTGATCGACCGCCAGATCATCGACATTCATGGCCGCAAGGTGGTGCGCGTCAACGACGTTGATCTGGAGTGGATGGGCCAGGGCGCGGCGCACTTGCTGCGCGTCGCCGAGGTCGAAGTCGGCCTGCGCGGGGCCATTCGCCGCGTCTTCAAGGGCCTGCTGCCGCGCGCCGCTCTGGAGAACCTCTCCCGCAAGGTCGCCGCGCGCGGCATTCCCTGGGAGTTTGTCGATGTGATCGAGGTCGATCCAGCCCGCCGCGTCAAGCTGCGCATCGAGTACGAGCGGCTGGGCGAGATGCACCCCTCCGATCTGGCCGACATTCTGGAAGACCTGGCCCCCGCCGAGCGCGAGGCCGTCTTCACCTCGCTGGATGAAGAGGTGGCCGCCGAGACGCTGGAAGAGGTCGAGCCCAAGCTGCAGAAGGCTCTGCTGGAAAAGCTGGACGAAGAGAAGATCGCCGACATCGTCGAGGAGATGGACCCAGCCGCCGCCGCCGACCTGCTGGCCGAGCTTTCCGAGGAGCAATCCGACGCGATTCTGGAAGAGATGGAGCCGGAGGAGCGGCAGGAAGTCGAGGATCTGCTGGAGTTCGACGAGGACTCGGCCGCCGGCTGCATGACCACCGACTTTGTGGCCGTGGGCAAGGACGCCACCGTGGCGCAGGCCGTCGAGGCGCTGCGCGGCTTTGACGGTGATCTGGAGAGCGTGACCGAAATCTATCTGTTGGACGAGAAGGAAGTGCTGCGCGGGTCCGTTCCGCTGGCGCAATTGTTGATGGCCCTGCCGGAGACCCGCCTCGCCGTGCTGGCTGAGCCGCGCGTCCTCTCCTGCCCGGTCGGCATGCATCAGAATGAACTGGCTGAGTTCTTTGACAAGTACAACCTGCACGCTCTGGCCGTCGTCGATGCCCAGAGCCGCATGGTGGGCGTCGTGCAGGCGGACCATGTGATCAGCTTCCTGAGGGATAAGTTGTAAGAGCCAGCCGCAAATTGCAGCGCCGCTCTCCAGACCAGGCAAATTGCAGCGCCGGTCTCCAGACCGGCTGTAGCGGGGGCGTCCTCGCCCGCGCTTATCCAGGATGCATGACCAATTCATGCAGTCCATACAATTGAAGCCAGTCCCCGTTCCGCTATGGTACACTTCCGCAAAGCTCAGTCAAGACGATTCTTACGGCCTGAAATTCATCTGGCGAGGATTCTGTCCGCAGCTTGGCTGTATCCGAATCCAATACCGGGGAGGAAGAATGCCCGAGGAATCCAAATCCAGGCCGCCAATGCACGGCATCACGCCCACGCCCTACGAGATACCCAAGGACCGCCTGCCGCGATCCAATTGGCGCGCGAAGAAACGCCCCTGGCTGATCACCCTCTTCATCCTGAACAACTTCGTCCATTCCGGCTTTTACCTGCTGCTTGCCCTGGTGCCGTGGAGCGACCCGGATTCCGATCTGGCCGCCACCCTCATCGCGCATCCAAACGTAGTATTCGGCATCCTGCCCAAGATGGTTCAGCCATCCGCCGCGTCCATGGCCCTGACCGGGGTGACCATCAACCGCGTGCTTCCGGGGCTTCCGGTGATCTTTCTGATTCTCGGCATTCTCTATGCTTTGATGGGCTGGAAGCTGTATGACCGCGACCCCTCGATGTACTTCATCGTCCGCTGGAGCATGATGTGCAACTCCGGCTACATCGTCGTCAAATATTTGCTTGCCATCTCCGCCGACTATGTCGTCGCTGGAGGCCCTCACATGGTCTCCGATGCGGCGCTGGTGTACATGATTCCCATCATGGGATGGAATCTGCTGATCTTCTTGTACTTCGCCCTGATGCCTGATGTCGCCAAAGCCTACGACGAAGCCGGATGAAGCGATTGTGCTGATGCCTGTAGAAAACTCACCTATCTCGTGGTAAGCCGCACGTTATGCAGGTACTGGTGACCATTCCCGACGAAATTGCCGCGCAGGTTCTGGCCAGCGGCGCATCGCCGGAGAGTTATGTTCAGGAGTTGATCGCCGCGCGCAATCCGGCCGCGCCACCAGGCATTGCAAAAAAACTGCTGGATTTAGAGAGTTTTTTGCCGAGATCTCTGCGTTTTCTGGAAAATATCCTTTGCCGCCGGACGAGGCATTCTCCCGTGAAAGCCTCTACACTTCATCACTTGCAATCGATCAAATGGGCAACTAACTCATGAAATGCTGCCGGTATTTTCTATGTTTCGCATTTGCGCTGCTTCTACCGCTTCCTTCACTTTCTCTTTGTGGCGCACCTCAGCCCCGGCTTGTCCGCGCAGAGTATTTTGCCAGTCAACTCGTTGTAGAGGCTACACTCGTTCGTACAAGAGACATACATGATAAAGACGATCCCGAAGGCATATTGGCCCGTGTTTACACGCTTCGCGTAAACAAAGTGTTACGAGGCAAGACAAGCGGAATCATAACCGTCTACGAGGGTAACGACAGCGGAAGAGCCTCCTTCTATTGGCTGCCTAAATCGGTTTATCTGCTTTTTTTGTTTCATATGCCCGAAGAAAAGTCTTGGGTTCTCGAAGGTTGTGGCAACTCTGATCTTCTCAGTAAATCCAGACAGGCACTACGAGAGATCACCGCAATCAAAACAACCTACCGCGAAGGTTTGATCCAGGGATTGGTAAGTGATCAATCAATGGCAAGTCCAATTCCAGAAGCTCGTGTAGAAGCCCTTGGAGTAGCAGGAAAATTTGTGGCGGAGACCGATAAAAACGGAGAATTTCGCATCCATGTTCCTCCCGGTAAATATTCAGTGCGCGTAGCCGATGAAAAGGGCGTCAACTACGAAGCCTCTGAGTTTAGTTACAGCAACCCCAAAGAGGTTCGATTGGAACCCGGAAGCGCTGTACAGATTCAGTTCGTTCAAGTCGCCACACCGCCTGCCCGATAGATGAGGGGGCAATTTTGCGCTGTGAAGGCCATGTTGAACGCGCTTGATCGCCTGAGGCTTCCCCTCCTTTTCCGCGTTCTTTAAGCAGAGGTTGGAGATTCGCTAATCCAGAGCCGCGGGTGCACCTCTCTCCCAAATCCCAATTTTGGACAATAAACCTCTCATTCTGTTCAGAATTGCTCACATCCGGTTTCATCTTCGGCTCCAGACTGAAAGAAAAGATCGGCAAGAAGCGAAATCTGTGAAAGAATCCAATCATGATGAAGTTTCCCAAGATCATTCAGGGCGGCATGGGCGTGGGCGTCTCCAACTGGCGCTTGGCCAATGCGGTCTCCAAACTCGGTCAGCTCGGCGTTGTCTCCGGCACAGCGCTGGATTCGCTCTTTGTCCGCCGGCTCAATGAGGGAGATCCCGGCGGCAATGTGCGCCGCGGACTGGACGCCTTCCCCTTCCCGGAGATGGCCCAGCGCGTCTGGGATGAGTACTACATCCCCGGCGGAAAGGCCGCCACGGTGCCTTATGCTCTGCCGCCGATGCACCAGAAGCGCGATATGCGCAAGGTCGTCGAGCTGTGCATTGTGAGCAACTTCGTCGAGGTTTACTTGGCGCGCGAGGGGCACAAGAATCCCGTCGGCATCAACTTCCTGGAGAAGGTGCAGATGCCTCATCTGGCGTCGATCTTCGGCGCCATGCTGGCCGGCGTCGGCGTAGTGCTGATGGGAGCGGGCATTCCGCTGCACATTCCCGGCGTCCTGGACGCCTTGGCCGGCCTGCGCCCCGCGCATTACAACCTGGCGGTCACCGGCGCCGCGGCGGACACGGACACGGCGATGCACTTTGATCCCGCCGATTATGTGCAAGGAGCGCCGCGAATCGACCGTCCGGATTTTCTGGCCATCGTCAGCTCCAACACCCTGGCCACCACCATGCTGCGCCGCGCCACCGGCCGCGTGGACGGCCTGATTCTCGAAACGCCCATCGCCGGCGGACACAATGCGCCCCCGCGCGGCAAGCTACAGCTCAACGCAAATGGCGAACCCATCTACGGTGAGCGCGATCAGGTCGATCTGGCGGGACTGCGCGCGCTGGGAGTGCCTTTCTGGATGGCCGGCGGCTACGGCAATGCGC
This sequence comes from uncultured Occallatibacter sp., assembly GCA_964450895.1. Lineage (GTDB taxonomy): Bacteria > Acidobacteriota > Terriglobia > Terriglobales > Acidobacteriaceae > Telmatobacter. Next base: position 9,262 of record CAYVGW010000062.1, read on the forward strand.
GCAGCCTGCGTTACGCCCTCGACCAGGGCGCGGCGGGCGTGCAGGTGGGCACGGCCTTCGCCTTCAGCGAAGAGTCCGGCATGAGACCCGATCTGAAGAACGAGCTGATTGCCCAGGCGGTCACCAACTCCGGCGTGGTCTTCACCGATCCGCTGGCCTCGCCGACAGGCTTCCCCTTCAAGGTGGCCATTCTGCAAGGCTCCTACTCCGACCCGGCGGTCGCCGAGGCGCGCACGCGGGTCTGCGACATCGGCCTGCTGCGCGAGTCTTACGTCCAGCCCAACGGCAACATCGGCTACCGTTGCGCCGCCGAACCGGTGGCCAACTTCGTCGCCAAGGGCGGCAAAATCGAGGAGACGGTGGGGCGCAAGTGCCTGTGCAACGCGCTGATGGCCAACATCGGCCACGCCCAGACGCGCAAGGATGGTTCGGTCGAGCCGCCGCTGGTCACCGTCGGCGACGATCTGAACACCGTGGCCCAGTTCCTCGCCCCCGGCCGCACCAGCTACAGCGCCGCCGACGTGGTGCGAGAGTTGCTCAGCCTGGTTCCGGAGAGCGTCTCAGAGGAGTCCGCCGAGCGGGTTCTGACCACGGCGTAGAACGATCTATTTATGGATTTTCAACGGGAGAAAGGGGGGAATTTTTCCGCGAGGAGAGATTCACCCTTTCCCTGCTTTGAAGGCCTGCCGGCCCTGCCTCACCGCCTCGATCGCCCGCTCCAGATGGACGCCGCGCGAGCCTTTGACCAGCGCCACGTCGCCCTTGCGCAGATTTGCCTTGAGCCAGCGCCCGGCAGCCTCCGCGTCAGGCAGAAGCAGCGCGGCCACTCCGCCCTTGCAGGCGGCGGCGGCCAGATGCTCGGCATTTCCGCCCACCCCGGCCACCAGATCGATGCCCGCCTCGGCGGCGGCTTGCCCGCAGGCCGCGTGCAGCGCCGGTCCTTGCTCACCCATCTCCAGCATCTCTCCGGCCACCAGAATCCGCCGCTTGGCCGGCCGCGCCGCCAGCGTATGGATCATCGAGCGCAGCGCCTCCGGGTTGGAGTTATAGCAGTCGTTCAGAATCGTCGCGCCCTTGATCTCCAGAATCTCGCCGCGCTTGTCGCCCGCGGTGAGCGTCTCCAGCGCCGACGCCGCAGCCGCCACGTCCACGCCCGCCTCCAGCGCCACGGCCAGCCCAGCCAGCGCGTTCAGCGCATTGTGCGCGCCCAGCAAGTGCAGCGTCAGCGCGCCCTCGCGCTCTCCCGCGCGGTAGCGGACATGCAACCCAGCCAGGTCTTCGGTGGCCGCGAGCAGTTGCGGGTCAGCGCAAGGCCCCGATCCGAAGTACACCACGCGGCCGTGAAAGTCGCGGCCAAACTGCGAGACGTACGCATCGTCGCAGTTGAGGAAGACGGTGCCATTCGAGGGCAGCGCGTTCACCAACTCGAACTTGGCGCGCGCAATTCCCGCCTGCCCGTCGGCAAAGTTCTCGATGTGCGCCGTGCCCACGTTGGTGATGACGCCCCAGTCGGACGCGGCGATGCGGGTCAGCGCGGCGATCTCGCCGGGGTGGTTCATGCCCATCTCGATGACCGCAATCTCGTGCTCCGGCTTCAGGCGCAGCAGTTGCAGCGGCAGGCCGAAGTTGTTGTTCATGTTGCCCTGCGACTTGAGAACGTTGAAGCGCGCGCCGAGGGCCGCGGCAATCGCCTCCTTGGTCGTCGTCTTGCCGGCCGAGCCGGTGACGGCCACCACGCGGCGTCCCCAGCGGCGGCGCACGTGCGTGGCCAGCGCTTGCAGCGCAAGCAGCGGGTCTTCGGTAATCAGCAGCGGCAGCGCCAGCGCGGCGTCCGGCAGCGTGGCCACTCGCGCCCGCGAGACCACCGCGGCCACGGCGCCCCGTTCGATGGCCGCGACGATAAAGTCGTGCCCGTCCAGCCGCTCGCCGCGCACCGCGAAGAACAGCTCGCCCGCCGCCACGGTGCGCGAGTCAATCGAGTAACCGGCGACCGCAAGCGCCCCGGCGTTGGCCGCGCTCGATGGCGCTTCCAGCACCGCTCCCGCGCTGATGGCCACTTCCGCAAGTGTAAGTTTCATTGCTCTCCACCATAGCCGATTTTGCTCAGCGAGGAAAGAGCAATTTTTACATCGTCGAAGGGAATCGTGCGGTCGGCTAAAATCTGCTCCTTCTCGTGTCCCTTGCCGGCGATCAAAACCACGTCGCCCGCCTTGGCCTCCTGGAGCGCCAGACGAATCGCCGTTGTGCGGTCAGGTTCAACCCTGTAGCGCGCGCCGCTCGTCTTCAGTCCCGGCTCAATCTCGGCCAGTATCGCCAGCGGTTCCTCGCTGCGCGGATTGTCGCTGGTGGCCACCACAAAGTCGCTTCCTCTGCCCGCGGCCAGCCCCATCTTGGGCCGCTTGGTGCGGTCGCGGTCCCCGCCGCAGCCGAAGAGCGTAATCACTCGGCCGCCGGTCTGCGCCGTCATCTGCCGCGCCAGCGCGGTCAGGTTTGCCAGCGCGTCGTCGGTGTGCGCGTAGTCCACAATCACCGTGAAGGGCTGCCCCGCATCCACCGCTTGAAAGCGCCCCGGAACCGGACGCAACTGGGGGATGAACTCGATCAGATCGGCGAACGGCACGCCCCGCGCGTGCGCCGCCGTGAGCGCAGCCAGCAGGTTGAGAATGTTCACCGCGCCGGCCAGCCGCGAAACCACTTTGGCCGCGCCCGCAGGAGTTTCCAATTCCAGAACCGCGCCGGAGGGAGTGAGCGTGTAGCTTGCAGCGCGCCAATCGCCCGCGCCGATCCCGTACATCCGCACCTCCGCGCCGGCCTGCGCGGCTGCCGCGGCCAGCTCGTCGGCCTTGGGGTCATGCGCGTTGATCACCGCCACGCGGGGCGCGGGATACAGCGTGCCGTCAAAGAGCAGCCGTTTGGCCGCAAAGTACTTCTCCATCGTCTGGTGATAATCCAGATGATCACGCGTCAGGTTGGTGAACACGGCCACATCGAAGTTGACTCCGGCAGCCCGCCCTTGGTCCAGCGCGTGGCTGGAAACCTCGGTCACCAGCTCTGTCGCGCCCTTCGCCACGCCCTCCGCCATCAGCTCATACAGGTCGCGCGACTCCGGCGTGGTATGCACTGAAGGCCTCGCCTCGCCTGCGACGTGGTACTCAATCGTCCCCACCAGCACCGTCTTGCGCTGGGCCGCATTCAGCAGCGCTTCAATCAAGTAGGCGGTGGTCGTCTTGCCGTTGGTCCCGGTAATTCCGGTCGCCGCAAGCTGCCGCTCCGGATGGCCGAAGAAGGCCGCCGCCGCCTCGGCCAGCGTCCGCCGCCCGTGCTCCACCTCCAGTACCGCCAGCTCCGGCGCAAAGACCAGCAGGTGATCAAAGCTCTGCGCCGAATCGGTAATCACACCCACTGCTCCTGCCGCCCGCGCCTTTTCAATGTACCGGTTGCCGTCCGTCGAGCCGCCCTTCATCGCCACAAAAACCGAGCCGGGGCGCACCCGCCGCGAATCATACTCCACGCCGGTAATCGCCTCCGAAGAGCCGCCGCCCGCACCCACCGCCGTCACTTCCGCCGCCAATTCTTTCCAGTTCATACGTGTTTTATTGTAGATTGCCACGGGAAGTATCGTATGGGAGATATTTGAAGATGCCCTATTGCGCATAATGCGCTTTGTGGCATAATGTTTTTATGAGTTGGTCCGTCTCCTTCCATCCGAAGTTCAAGGCCGAGTACGAAGAATTGTCTGAGGCGGTGCAGAACGAACTGGTTGCGTCGCTTACGCTGTTGCGAAAGCATGGACCCTCCTTGGGACGGCCTGATGTCGATACGTTGAACGATTCACGGTACTCAAACATGAAAGAACTGCGCTACAGAGCGGATGGAGGAGTTTGGCGGGTTGCCTTTGCCTTCGATCCCCGGCGCAATGGAATTTTGCTCGTGGCCGGTGATAAATCCGGCGTGAGCGAAAGAAAGTTCTACACCAGGCTGATCGACAAAGCCGATAAACGGTACAAAGAACACCTCGAAGCACTGGAGATCAAGGAGTAACGACTATGTACAGACCCATACCGCTCGAAGAAGTGATTGCCGCCATGCCCAAGAAGCGGCAAGAGGCGATTGCCAAGCGTGGCGCGGAGCTGATCGCCAAGGTGGAGCGCCGCATGACGCTGGCCGCTCTGCGCAAAGAGCGCAAGATCAGCCAGGCGACCGTGGCCGAGGCGTTGGGAATCGGGCAAATGCAGATTTCGCGACTGGAGAAGCGCAAAGACCCACGCCTCTCCACCATGGCGCGGACCGTGGCGGCGATGGGCGGCCATCTGACGCTGATTGCCACCTTCCCGGATCAAGAGCCGGTGGTGCTGGTTTCTTCGCAGTTGGCAGAGAAGACGGCGCAGGCCTGACTGCCTGTGGGATTGACCAGCGGGTGCCCCCGGTCTCGATTCTGAGACCGGGGAGATCAGGAGACCTGGGAGTCCACAAACCAATCCTTGCTCCCTGTTCCCTGTCGCTACCGCGCGAGCGCGAGGCGCTCTCCCTTGTGCTGCGCGCCGTAGTCCTTGGCCAGACGGCAGGCGCGCAGCTTCCCGCTCTCGTCGAACAAAACGCCGGGATCGACGCCGGTGAGCGTGGCCCAGAAGCCGCCGTGGGCGCAGGGAACGCCCTGCACCTGCTGATCGCCGGCCAGGAAGCAGAGCTTCAGCTTGCCGCTGGGATAAAAGGCCACCACCGAGCCTTCGCCGGGGCCGAGCCAGCTTCCGCCCTGGCACTTCAGGCCCAGAATCGGAGCGTCGTGGGGCATTTGGACCAGATTCGGCGTGCCGTCAGGATTGAGCGCGATGTACGACCCGGCGGGGATGCGCGCCTCGCCGAAGGCGATCTCCCGAGTCACCGTGCAGCGGTTCAAGCGGCCATCGCTAAAAAACCATGCATAGCCCTTGGCGCAGGAATAGCCCTGAATCTCGGTGGGCTGGGGGAGCGTCTTGCGCGTGACGGCGGGCGGCGTCCCGGCCCGCGCGGGAAGTGACAAGCCGCACACGAGCAGCGCGAGAAGCGAAAGAGTGGTCGGGAATTTTTTCAGCAAGGACGGCGTTTTTGCGGCTTTCATGTACGTTGTTCCTTTCGCGAAGGTTGCTGATCGGCTTTCATCAGCACACTAACATTGGAACGGTGGTTGATGCTCTTCTTGCAGTGAAACATTTGGGACAGCCAATCGAACCTTGTGATTTTTCAATGTGTTTTGCATGGATCGGCGTTTTCAGGCATGGGCGCGGCAGCGGGCAGATCGAACAACTCAATTTTGGATAGATTTGCTGTAAACCCATTCAAAATCTGACTTTCGCAGACATGGATTACAAAGTCCTTTCCGAGGGATTTTTTATTTTTGTGGACTTTATCGACGGCCACTAGAATCCAGATCATCAACATGAGTGGTGCGAGGAATGTATACGCAAACCAGAAAGGGCCAAAGTCGCTTCCGGTATTGTCCTTCACCTTGATGGTTTTTCCATTGTTGAGGAATATGTTGCGCGGCTCAACCCAAAGGGAACCGTCCCGTATCCTCGGCGCGCCTTTGATCACATATGAAACTACACCCGAAGCAATCGTGCCTTTCGGAATCACAACCAGTCCATCGACCAACACATCTTTTGCGACAGCCAGACGAACCGATTGACCTTTGATTGCGGTTGCAGAGGAGATTTCCTCCAAAGAAATCAGTTCGATTTTCGTGTATTTGGGAATGGTGATGAACTCCGACAAAGGATGCGGCGCATCGGCGGGCGCGGCGGGAGGCGTAACCTGCTGCGCGACGAGTAGGGGGCAAAGCATGAGGCAGAGCATGGATTGCAGCAGCCAGCGGAGCATGGCGATTCCTTTCTCTTTGATCCGGACGGAAACGATTGCCATGCTAAAAATCTGTCATTCTGAGCGGAGCGCAGCGGAGTCGAAGAACCTGCGGTTGCTTTTCGGCTGGATTTCGCAATGCAATCGTGCCGGATCAGTAATATGTGAATGAATATGAATTTCTTTTGCCGGGACACACCATTCTCCATCACTGCTTGGCAGGCAAAGCCGGAAAGCGCGCCGCAAAGAGGACCGAGACGATCTTCTCGGCCATCGGCCCGGAGGCAACCACGCCGTCGAAGGCGCGCACGCGGCCCGAGGTGAGCACGATGCCCGTCTTCCGGTCCGTGAGCGTGTAGGTATGGATGTGGGTGAAAGGAAGCCGGTCAACATTGATCTCCAGGTCTGCATTGCCCGGAGCGCTGACCATGTTCAGGTCCAGCTTCTCCCAGTCTTTGTTCTTCAACAAAGCCCGCTCCAGCGTGCTGTTGGTCAGAAAGACGGTCTTCGAGTCGATGGAAACGGTTCGCGCCTTCCGGATGACCTGAATGCGCTCGGAGGCGGCATCCAATGGTTGCGCCACAGCCGTTGGATGCGGGGCCGGAGCCATCAGAACGGCATCAGGGGACGTGGAGGCTGGCTGGCTCTGCTGCGCCGCGAGCAGCGGGCAAAGGCCGAGGCAAAGAAGAGCTTGCAGTGCGAATCGCTTCATCGGAATCTCCTTGTTTGTTCCTACAGAGTCCGATCTTAGGGCGGCGAAGGGCGGCGTAGGGGGGCGATTGTGACACTTTCGCAAGTGTCACAATGAAAAGCGCTCCGACTGGACCGAAGTGCTTCAGGCAGAGTGGATTGGTTGGTTGAGTGCTGTACAGGATACGGAGTGGGACACGCTGCGGGAGCAGAAAAGCCATGCTCTGGAGCTGATTCTACGCGTGTTCGCGTACATCCTCGGTCCATGCGGCGCAGGAAGAAGACTCCTGCCCCAAATGCGGAGACGGCCCGGCTGCCGGCGCAAAGTGCGAAGGCGCAGTGTCAGCCGTAGACGAGCCGGTAAAGGCGGGGAACGCTTCGGCGTGAAGAATCAATCGCCGGAGGGACAAACCGCGACCTTGCCGCATCTTCCGCTGGCCATCAGAGCGTAGGCATCGGCGGCCTGGTCGAGCGGGAAGCGGTGGGTGACGATCTCCTCGGGGTGCAGGTTCCAGCGCACCAGCCGCTCCACAAGCTCCTCCATCAGCCATGTCGAGGTCACCCAGGAGCCGAAGATGGTCTTCTGATCGTGAATGATGTCGGGAGATGGATTGAAACTGACCGTGCCGCCCTCGCCGATCATCACCATGCGGCCCCATTTGCGAGTAGCGCGAATGGCCGTGGCGCGCGCCTCGGCGTTGGCCGAGCAGTCAACTGCGCGCTCCACCCCCTGACCGCCGGTGAGAGCGCGGACCTGGGCTACGTTCTCCGGGCCTGAGGTGAGGACGTGATCGCAGAGGCCGAGCTTCCGGGCCAGTTCAAGGCGTTCAGCCAGCAGGTCGATGCCGATGATCTTCTCCGCGCCCAGTTTGCGGCACAGTGCGCCGGCGGCAAGGCCAACCGGACCCAGGCCGGTGATGAGCACGGCATCGTTGCCGGAGATGCCTATCTTCTCCAGGCCCTCGTATACCGTGCCGAAGCCGCAGGCCACCTGTGCGCCGTCGATGTAGCTGAGAGACTCCGGCAAAGAGATCAGATCCTTCTCCTCGGCGATCATGAACTCAGCCATGCCGCCGTCGCGCTGCCAGCCGTAGGCGCGGCGATACTCGCCGCTGGTGCAGGAGATCATGTAGCCGCGACGGCAGTCGTTGCACAGGCCGCAGCCGGAGATGTGATAGACAATAACCCGGTCGCCCGCGCGGAATCGACGGCAACCTGGGCCGGCCTCCACGATCAGGCCGCAAGGCTCGTGGCCGGCAATCACGCCCTGATAGCCTTCCGGGCCTTTGCCCAGATGCTCGTGATAGATGCAGCGGATGTCTGAGCCGCAGATGGTGGAGGCTTTGACCTGAAGGAGAACTTCGCCGTGGCCGGGCACGGGGACAGGCGCCTCGCGCATCTCCACTGTGCTGTTACCGGGTAAGAAGGCGGCAAGCATGGTCTTGTGTGTCATAACATATTCTCCGAGCCAGGATCTGTCCTGGGCAATATCGTCAAGCCGGTGTTATCTCGCCGTTCAGGTCCCACAGCGCTTCCCAGGATTGATTCTCCTTCCAGAGGAAGACCTGGCCTTTGATGAGGCGGCAGTTGCGGTCAAGGCCAGCGATGGCGTCCATCTCTTCGCCGGAAAGCGGGTCGCCGCAGACGCCCTGCAGATTGGCCACGATGTTGCGTGGCGTGGTGGAGAAGGGAATCGGCGTCTGGCCGCGCTGCACGGCCCACTTCAGGCATACGACTGCAGGATGCACGCCGTGCTTCTCCGCGATGGCGCGGATCACGGGGTCTTCCGTGGGTGAGGTATCCTCCGGCGTACGGTCGCGCTCCGGCCGGGCCGGCGAGCCGATCGGCGAGTAACCGATGGGTTGCACGCCGCGCTCCACAAGATAACCGAAGAAGGCGCTCTGCTGAAAGTGCGGATGAAGCTCCATTTCGTTGACGGCGGGCTTGATGCGGGCATCGCGCAGAAGCAGCTCCATCTTGGGCTGAGTCATGTTGGAGGAGCCGATGTGGCGCACCCATCCGCGATCCACCAGCTCCTCCATGGCCCGCCAGGTGCGCAGGTAGTTCTCATGGATATACGGCTTGGCATGGGGGTTGCGCACGCTGACGTCGCAACCCGGCGGATGATGGTTCGGGAAGGGCCAGTGAACCAGAAAAAGGTCCAGATACTCCAGGCGCAAATCGTCGAGCGACTTGCGGCAGGAGCGAATCACATCCTCCGGCGCGTGCATGTCGTTCCAAAGCTTGGAGGTGATCCAGAGCTGGTCGCGCGGGATGCCCGAACGAACAATTGCCTCGAAGGCTTCCCCTATCTGGGCTTCGTTTCCGTAGACGGACGCGCAGTCAAAGTGGCGATACCCAACCGAGGCTGCGAACTTCACGGCCTCGGCAACGGCGGAAGGCGAGACATGGTCGGAACCGAAGGTTCCAAGGCCAATGGCGGGAAGATGCGCGCCTGAGGCGAGCGTGCGAAAGGGAAGGGTGGCGGCATGGTCGGAGCTGGCTGACGAGATGGCCGGGTCACTCGATTGATGCATGAAAGCGGGCCTCCAATTCGTAAAAGGTAACGATAACTATAGCGATTTCGATGCTAACCGTACTCTCGCCTGGATGTCAAGAATTTCCTCCGCCGGCCTCGAAACTCTGGGGGGCGCGTCTCACCGTTTGCCTCCAGGCGCTGCGAACGCGAGAGGCTATGTCGAGAATTTTGTCACTCCGGAACTGGCCAGGGATGTGCTCTCTGTGATTTACACTCATCACTATGGCAACGCGTCTGAAAGATATTGCGCATGATTTGGGACTTTCCGTCGTTACTGTGTCGAAGGTTCTGCGCAACCATCCCGACATAGGAGAGGAAACGCGCAAGCGCGTCTTGCAGCGGATGCAGGAACTCAACTACCAGCCTAATCTCACGGCGCGCGCTTTGGTGACGGGGCGAACCTGGACCCTCGGCCTGGTGGTTCCCGACCTGTTGCATCCATTCTTTGCTGAAATCGCCAACGTGATTACGGCGGAGATTCGCAAGCACGGTTATAGCCTGCTGATCGCATCCTCGGACGAGGACCCGGAGATGGAGGCGCAGGAGATCCGCCAGATGCTGGCGCGCCGCGTCGATGTCATTCTTGTCGCATCCGCGCAGTGGAGGCTGGATAGCTTTCGGCAGATTGAGGAGCAGAAGACACCTTACATTCTGCTTGACCGCCGCTTGCCCGGCCTGGAAGCGAACTACATCGGCGTCGACGACGAGGTGGTGGGAGCCTTGGCAACCGAGCATCTGATCGAGCAGGGTTGCCGCCACGTCGCGCATATCCGCGGCCCAGAGGTCAGTACCGCGATTGGCCGCATGGAGGGCTACCGGCGTACTCTGGCCTCTTACAATTTGACTCCCCTGCCAGGGCATATTGTCTCGCTGGGAGCCTCCGGCGATCACCGTGGTGAACAGGGAGGCTTCGAGGCAGCCAAGCGCCTGCTGGCCACCCAACCGCGTCCAGACGGCATCTTCTGCTTCAACGATCCCTCGGCCCTGGGAGCGATGCGCGCGATTCTGGAAGCCGGCCTGCGCATTCCCCGGGATCTGGCGGTGGTGGGCTGCGGCAACCTCTCCTACTCGGACTTCCTGCGGGTTCCCCTTTCGTCCGTGGATCAGGGCAGCCAGGCCATCGGCAGGCAGGCCGCGGATCTGGCTATGAAGATGGCGCAAAAGAAGGGACAGCCACGGCCAAGTATCGAGTTTGTTCATCCCCATTTGGTGGTGCGTGCTTCCAGCCAGCGATAACAGCCGCCGGCGGGCTTGCTTGCCCATCGCATTGCACTCCCCTCTGTCGTAGCGCGCGGTTGGAGGGCAGTTGCCAGCCTTTGTTGCGGGATGCTATATTTTTTCAGCAGAGTTTACGTTAACTGTACAGCGAATGGCTGCTCACTCTGGAGCCTCCCGTGGGGCCTGCGTGAGCACCCTCCGGCCCGGCTCTTCCACGGATCTGGATTCCCAACTCGATATGGAACCGCAATCATGCTGATTACCTCGACTTCGCAGAGCAAATTTCGCCCCTCCGCTCCTTTGATTCAAGCCGGAGCGATGATTCCTTTCATCCTGGTTACCGCGCTCTTCTTTCTTTGGGGCATGCCTAACAATCTCAACGACGTATTGATTCGCCAGTTCATGAAGTCGTTCGAGATCTCCCGTTTTCAGGCTGGTCTGGTGCAGTCGGCCTTTTACATGGGGTACTTCCTGCTGGCCACCCCGGCGGCCTTGCTCATGCGCCGCTATGGATACAAGCTGGGCATGGTTTGCGGTCTGCTGCTGTTTGGCGCGGGCTGCTTTCTCTTCTGGCCCGCGGCGCTGATCGGCAAGTACTCCTTCTTTCTCGGCGCGCTGTTTGTCATTGCCAGCGGCCTTTCGTTTCTCGAGACGGCAGCCAATCCCTTCATCGCGCAGTTGGGCGATCCGGACAGTGCGGCGCGCCGGCTGAACATCGCGCAATCCTTCAATCCGGTGGGCTCCATCAGCGGCGCGCTCATCGGCACCCTCTTCATCTTCTCCGGCGTCGAGTTGAGCAAGAATCAGATCGCGGCGATGCAGGCCGCCGGTACGTACGCCCATTATTTGCGGGTTGAAACGCTGCGCGTGGTCACGCCCTATCTGGTGATCGGCGCGGTCGCCGTGCTGCTGGCGATTTTGATCGGACGCATGCGCTTTCCCTCAGTTTGGGACGAGAGTCGCGAGGGTACGCCTGGCGCCCAGGGCCAAAGTGGCTACCTGGAACTCCTCCACTACCCGCACTTCCTGCTGGCCATCGTGGCCCAGTTCATGTATGTGGGCGCCCAGGTGGGCACCTGGAGCTACTTCATTCAATACGTGCAGGACTCGGTGCATGCACCGGAAAAAGTAGCAGGCTATTTCCTCACCGGCACACTGGCCGGCTTCGGCCTGGGCCGCTTCGGTTCGTCGTTCGCCATGCGTTGGATCGGCGCCGACAAGCTGATGGGCGCCTTCGCCATCATCAATATGGGGCTGGTCGCCATTGGAGTCTTCCAGTTGAACTGGATCGGACTCTGGGCCATCTTCCTCAGTTCCTTCTTCATGTCGGTGATGTTCCCGACGATCTTCGCGCTGGGCTTGAACGGCCTGGGCGAGAACACCAAGATTGCCGCCTCGCTGCTGGTGATGGCCATCATTGGCGGGGCCATTCTGACGCCCGCGATGGGGCTGCTGGCGCGCTATGGCATTCAGATCGCGTACCTGGTGCCGCTCGTGGGGTATCTGTTCGTGATGGCGTATGCCTTCTGGGGTTGCCATGTGAAACCGTGGGGACGAGACTGATGCGTCTCTGGTCTTTTGCTCGATAAGGAGAGAAAAATGCTCAAGGGAATTTCGAAGGTTATCAGCCCGGAACTGCTGGCCGTACTGGCGCGCATGGGACATGGCGACGAAATCATTCTGGCCGACGCGCATTTCCCCGGCCACTCGATTGGACCCCAGGTGCTGCGCGCCGATGGACTCACGGTCGCCCAACTGCTCGACGGCATTCTGCCGCTCTTCGAACTGGATTCGTATGCCACGCCGCTGGTGATGATGGCCGTGGTGGAGGGCGATACGCTCGATCTGGAGGTGGAGGCCGACTATCGTGCAACCATTCGCAAGCACCTCTCGAACGAACCCAAGCTCGAACGCATCGACCGCTTTGCGTTTTACGACCGCGCCAAGAACGCCTTCGCGATTGTGATGACCAGCGAACTGCGCAAGTACGGAAACCTGATCCTGAAGAAGGGCGTTACACCGGCTGCCTGAATTGCTTCCAGCACCCGCCATCGAGTTGCAGCCGCCCCCCCAGAAGGACCACAACAGGTGCGCTGTCAGCCGCGGACAATTCATCCTATAACGGCAGTTAAACCTCTTCATCCGCGTCATGCGTCGAGTTTGGGGAGCCTGTGAAGCCTGCCGCTTTGGAACAAGCGGCGCGACTTTAGCCGGGCCGCAAAAGTGTGTATATAACCTAAAAACGGCAGTTGGAAGACGTCCAGCTTGCCTCATCAAGTTGCAACTGGAATGCTCTGCCGCTAACTCGCTATCTTGCCATTTTCCGTGAAGCGGAAGCTAACTTGCTGCTTTTGTTTGGTGCGCCCAGCATGGGCGCACTCTTGCGGGTGCAAGTCCCGTCACAAGCTG
>CAYVGW010000063.1:0-21915 GCA_964450895.1 uncultured Occallatibacter sp.
ATTCTCCGAAGATCGACCAAAGCGAACTTCCAGCCCTTGATTCCCAATTGCCCGCGCACACATTCGTCAACCTTGAGCCGGCGGCGCGCAAGGGGCCTCCGGTCGTTATCGTCTTCGACCAGTTGAATACCTCTCTCGATGCGCAGATGTATGCCTACGGCCAGATCCTCAAGTACCTCGAAAGCAAGGATGCCGGAACGGAGGTGGCTCTCTTCTCCATTGGCGACCGTCTGATCATGCTGCAAGGTTTCACCACCGACTCGCAGCGTTTGATTGCCGCGATGAAAAGCCATGATGCCAAGCCCAAGCTGACGATCTGGGGCGGCAATTCTTTTCTATGGCATCAGCCTTCGGCATACGCAAAGGAAGGCAAGGCCGATCAGACGATCCGGGGCGGCAATCCTTTTCTATGGCATCAGCCTTCGGCATACGCATTGGAAGACAAGGCCAATCAGACGATCTGGGGCGGCAATTCTTTTCTTTCGCGAGATACTGAGGCATACGCAAGGGAATTCTGGGTCTCGGAATCAACTCTTGATGACCTTGCCGAACTCGGTCAGTTCCTTGCCGCTGTGCCGGGGCGCAAGAACCTTCTGTGGTTTTCCAGCTCCTTTTCGGCCTTGCCGCTGCTGAGTGAGGATAGAGTCAGATACGATGATATTGCCGAGCAGTTGCGCAAGGTCTCGGCCGAGCTTGCGGTCAGTCAGACGGCCGTCTATCCCATCGACGCGCGCGGTCTTTCAACATCCGGGAGTCAATGGATGAACGCGACGCAAGACACCATGCTGGATATCGCCGAGGCCACCGGTGGAAAAGCATTCATGAACAATAACGGCCTGGCGCACGCCGCCTCCAAGGCCGTCGAAGAGGGTTCTTATTACTACACCCTCAGTTATTCGCCCACGAACGCCAAATTCGACGAACGCCTGCGCCGAATTAAGGTCCGCTTGAAGAAGCAGGATTCTGGACAAACCTATCACCTCTCCTATCGGACTGCCTATTTTGCGGAGGATCCGGCGGTAGTTGCCCCTGTATCCGCGAAGCGGAATGCTCTGGCAGCCGCGCTGGTGGACGGCACGCCGAATATGCAATCCATTCTCTTCAAAGTGCAGGTCGATCCCGAAGGTCCGGCCAAGCCGGCCCCGCAGGTTTCTCCGCAAGCGGATGCGCAAGCGCCCAAAGTAAAAGGGAAGGATCACAGCGCAGGCGAGTCCGTAACTGAAAAAGTACAAACCTACGCCCTCCGCTTTGACATCTTGGCGAATCACCTCAAGTTTACAAAAGCAGAAGATGGACGGACGCATAGCGTACTGGATATCGTCGTGGCCGCGTATGCTGCCGACGGACGCAAACTCGGCGGAACCCGGCAGCATCTCGAAGCCGCCATGTCTCGTAAGGAACTGGATCAATCCAATGAAAAGGGTTTCTATTACCCGATGAGTGTCGATCTGCCTGTCGATGCGGCTAGAATGCGAGTCGTGATCCGCGACCCCGCCACTGGCCGCGTCGGTTCGCTTGAGATCGCGCTTCCGCTTTAGAGTGCGATCGGAGAGATTCACAAGTTCCATGGCGGGTGGTGCTGGGGCAACAAAACTCAGCTCTCCCGCGGATGATGGGTGGCCCCGGTCTGGATTCCGAGACCGGGGCCACCTTCTTTTTCTGATCCCTGATCCCTGCTCCCTCCGAAAAGCCGCCCGCATGAGTATCGCGAAAAAGATGAGCATTAGGCGAAGTTCAAATGCGATTGCCTGACCAACCCACAAAGGCGAGTGTCTCAGAGGGGGATGATTGAGCACAATCACGGGGCCGGGCAAATGGCGGCGGCGGTTGCCAATCCTGCAACCTGCCTGCTTGAGCTTGATGCCCAAGATCTTCATTGTGTCGATTCTGAACCGCGTGCCGCAATCAAAGATCAGGTTGCGCGGCGCTGTCTTGTGAGGGAATGCCTCACGCAACGGCTGAATTGTCCAGGCGCTGGTCAGTATACTGGTATTGCTCCTGTTTTGAGTGAACGTCTCTTTCCCGCCCGAGCCTGGCCATGGAACCGATCTTCGTCCGCTACCGAAATCTCCTGGTGCTGCTGGCCATTCTGTTGGCGCAGATCATCGGGCTGGCTGTGCAGGTGCGGCGCACGGCCAGCGGACGCAGCACGCTGGACACGCCGGATGAGCCGAGCGTGCGCCTGATCCGGCTCTGGGCCAATGGCGTCGTCACGCCTCCGGAGCGGCTCATCCACGACGCCAAGATGGGCTCCGGGGCCCTCTGGCAGAACTACCTGGACCTGCGCGGGATTCGCGAGCAGAACAAGCAGTTGCAACAGACCATCGACCGGCTCCGCCTGGAGCAGGCCGCGCTGCTGGAAGACGCCAAGCAGGGCCAGCGGCTGCAAGCGCTGGTCAACTTTCAGGAGAAATACATCTACAAGACGGTGGCGGCGCAGGCCATCGGTTCCAGCGGCAGCGATTCTTCGCGGGTTTTCTATATTGACAAAGGCTCCGATTCCAAACTCGAACCCGATATGGCGGTGATGACCGCGGACGGCATTGTCGGCAAGGTGCGCGAGGTTTACCCGCATACGGCGCAGGTGCTGGCCATCAACGACCAGACCAGCGGCGCGGGCGTGATTCTGGAGACCACGCGGCTGCGCGGCATTCTGCGCGGCAATGCCAACGGGCGCTTGCAGATTGTGGGTCTGCTGGCTGACCAGCGCATCCTGCCTGGAGAAAAGGTGCTCACGGCCGGCGGCGACCTGGTCTTCCCGCGCGGCTTGCCGGTGGGCGTGGTCGAGAAGGTGGTGCCGGACCCCGATCGCGACTCGTTCATTGACGTGATCGTCAAGCCGGCGGCGCAACTGGACCGGCTCGACGAAGTGGTGGTGATTACCTCGACCGAGCCGCGCTTCTCCACCGAGCAACAGCAGGATCTGGCCACCAGCGAGGCGTTGAAGGGCGCCGAGGCGGACGCCCTCAAGCAGCAGCAGAAGGCCTCGCAGATCATGGCCGAGCGCCTGCCTGGACTCACCGACCCCAATGCGCCGCCGCCCCCCGCCGCGCAGCCCGGACAAGCTCCACCCGCCATGCCCGTACCCAAGCCGCTGCCCGCCCTTCATCCGGATCGCTTTACGCCGGGGGCGCAGCCTGCTCCGGGTGAGGAAGCCGCGCCTGCCGCGGCGGAAAGCAAGCCGGAAGCAACCCCGGCGCAGAATCCCCAAAAGCCGGCCCAGCCGCGGAGGAATCCATAGCCATGAATGTTCTTGGCGCCGACCATCGCCGCGATATGGGGATCCGCCATTATCCCTTTCTGATCTACGCCATGACGCCCATTGCGGCGCTGGTGCTGCAGGCCCTGCTGCCGCGCCTGCTGCGCGGGTACGCCTGGTTCGACCTGCCGCTGCTGGTGACGATTTACTTTGCCCTGGTCCGCCGCGATCCGATTCAGGGAACACTGATGGGCGCGGGGCTGGGCCTCTTCGAGGATGCGCTCACCCAGCACGCCATCGGCGTCAACGGCGTCGCCAAGACGGTGGCCGGCTTTCTGGCCGGCTCGGTGGGCTTGCGCATCGACGTGGAGAACCACACCATCCGCCTGCTGCTCACCTTTCTGCTCTCGCTTCTGTGCAGCGCCATTTACGTCTTCATCTACCGCGTCCTGCTGGGCCTGGAGCTGGAGTGGAGCTGGCTGGCCGAGCTGATGAAAGCAGTAGGCAACGCGGCCATCGCCGCCGTACTCTTCCCACTGCTGGACCGGACGCAGATCAGGGAGTAGGGGTCCGTAGCGCCGGTCTCCAGACCGGCTGTAATGTGGGCCTCCTGGCCCACGTTCGCTCATTACGATAGAACATCTTCCTCCGGCACGGACCAAAGACTTCTGGACTGGGGAACAATTTGCCCGCCGCCGGTGTCTATCTAACAGATGGCCTATAAGAAATGGATTCTCCGCATCCTCCGCGCCCGGCTCAGGCGCCGGCACGCTTGCGAATATCTTTCAGCAGCACAAGCAAATGAAGCGGCTCCGCCGGTGAGGCGATAAAGTCAAATTGCTCATAGTAGCGCCGCGCCCGATCGTCTTTTGCGTGGACGGCGAGCGCACGTATCCCGGCGATCTCGGCGGCTTGCAGGGTGCGCAGCACGGCATCCCGCAGCAACCCGCCTCCCACGCCCTTTTTCTGCCAGTTTTTATCGACGGCCAGACGGGCCAGCAACATGATCGGCACCGGATGCTGGGCGAGCCCCTTGCGCAAGCGCTCAGGCGCATCGTTGTATTCGATCTGCCCGACGGCGAGGCTGTAATAGCCGATGACCACTCCGTCCGCCAGCCCAACATAACTCTGCGCCGCGCCCGCGCTTTGATTCTGCAGCGCATACTTGCGCAGCCATTGATTCAGCGCCTCTTGGCCGCAGTCGAAGGTGTCGATCGGATGGGTGCGGCGGAGCTTCTCGACAATGCGGGTTTCGATCATTGCGCCGCGCCGGAGTCGAAGAATCCCGGTTCATCGAGCAGGGCTTGCAGGCGAGGCAAGGGACGGGCAGGCGCATCGAGGGCGGTCTGAAAGGCGGCCCATTTCTCCGCGTCCAGGCCGAAGACGCGGCGATCCGCAAGCGTATCTTCGGCGCGCGTCAGAGCGCTCTCCATCACAAAATCGCTCATCGAGCGATGAACTGCCGAGGCGGCAGCTTGCAACTTGGCCTTGGCCGCGGGCGATACCCGCAGGTCCAGCTTTTCCGTACGCCGTTCCATCAGGAGAGGTTGAGTGGCCATGAGCTTCTCCGTTCTTATCCATATGCTGACAGATTGTCGTGACAACGTCAAGACTAACCCGCTCAGCAAGAGGCTATGACACAGACTTAGAAAGTAACAATCTGTAGCGCCGGTCTCCAGACCGGCTGTCGTGTGGACGTCCTCGCCCACACCCGTTTCATGCGCGGCGGGGCGGCAATATCGGTGGAGACCTCAAACCAAAGCCTCAATCATGCCTCTCGACCTTCTTGAGCAGCAGCAGCAGCGGAATGCAGGAGAAGGCAAGTATGGCGATCAGGCGGAAGTTATCCGCGTAGGCCAGCAGCGCGGACTGCTGCTGCACGCTGCGATAAAGCATACCTAGAGCCTTTTGATGCGCGGTCACCATATCCGCGCCCTGCGAAAAGAAGCGGCCCTGCAAGCCGCGCGCCATCGTGCCGGCGATGGGACTGCCCACACTCGCATCTGCCGCCAGAACACTCTGATGCGCCTGCCCGCCGCGCACCAGCATGGCCATGACGGTGGCGATGCCCACCGAGCCGCCCACCGAGCGCACCAGGTTATAGATGCCGGTGGCGTTGCCCATCTCCTGCTTGCGCAGTCGGCTCAGCGTCACGGTGGTCAGCGGGACAAAGATGAAGCCCATGGCGAAGCCGTTGAGGATGTTGGGGACGATGACCGAAGACATGCCGATTTGCAGGTCGATGTTGCCCAGCATCCAGGTGGACGCGCCCAGCAGGCCGAAGCCGAAGGCCATCAGGAAGCGGGCGTCGATCTTGCGCACCAGCACGCCCACCAGGATCATCGAAGCCATGGCGCCGATGCCGCGCGGGCTGGTGGCCAGGCCGCTCTGCAGCGCCGAGTAGCCCATCAGCGTTTGCAGAAACAAGGGCAGCATCGCCGTTGCGCCGTAGAGGACAAAGCCGTAGGTGCCGGTAATCATCGTTCCCACGGAGAAGTTGCGGTCGCCAAAGATGCGCAACTGCACGATCGGATCGTGGCCGGTCAACTCGCGCGCGATGAAGGTGATGAAGGCTAGTGCGCAGACCGCGGCCGTCCAGCAGATCCACGGCGCGGCGAACCAGTCGGCCTCCTGGCCTTTATCCAGCACAAGCTGAAGCGTCCCCAGCCAGAGCGCCATCAAGCCAAAGCCGAGATAGTCGATGGCTCCCTTGAATTTGTGGCGCAGATAGGGCGGGTCTTCCACGTAGAGATTGACCATGATGAGGGCCAGGATGCCGATGGGCAGATTGATGTAAAAGATCCAGCGCCAACTATAGCTGTCGGTGATCCATCCGCCCAGGGTGGGTCCGATGATGGGGGCGACGATCACGCCGACGCCGTAGGCGGCCATCGCCGTGCCGTGCTGGCGGGGCGGAAAGCTCTCCAGCAGGATCGACTGCGCCAGGGGCTGCATCCCGCCTCCGCCGAGGCCCTGCAGAATCCGCGCCACAATCAGCATGGGCATGGTCAGCGCCATGCCGCACAGCAGCGAGGCCACCGTGAAGAGCAGGATGGAAAACATCAGCAGCCGCGTCCGCCCGATGCGCCGCGCGATCCAGCCGGCAGCCGGCAGCATGATGGCGTTGGCCACCAGGTAGCTGGTCAGAACCCAGGTGGATTCATCGGTCGAGGCCGAGAGGCTTCCGGCGATGTGCGGCAGCGCCACGTTGGCCACCGACGAGTCCAGCACCACCATGAAGGTGGCCAGCATCACCGAGGCGGCAATCATCCAGGGATTCGCCGCCGGCTTCCAGTCGCGATGCTCGTCCTGCGTCGGGTCGATCGTGTTGCGGGCGGCGCTCATCCGGCTCTCTCGTACACTTGTTTCGCGTGCTGGCTGCCGGGGTTCATGACTAGAGTCTCCCACCGGCGTTGCCGACCCGCCGCGCATGAAAACTGTAGCGCCGGCCTCCTGGCCGGCTGTCGCGTGGACCTCCCGGTCCCCGCTTGTTTCTTGCTAGTCCCGCCGCACACTCTCTTTTACTATTATGCGCGTTCGTGCGCGGCTGAGAATCATGAATACCCCACCCTTGCCAAAAACTGGGCGCCCCCCCTCGCCGCGTCGTTGTCTTTGCGGCTAGGGTGGGAGACCACGCAGCCAGAGTGGGAATCCTCGACCACCCCCCGAACCAAATTGCCAAAACAAACCTCAACCAACGCTGAAAGTTAGGTATATGATTCTTTCTACGGCGATTCCGGCCGATACGATCCGTGTTTGAAGTTTGCAGGAGGACGTGAGATGAAAGACAAGCACAAGAAGAACCATCCAGCGGAAAGCTCCAAGGAGACAGCGCCGGTTGCAGACAAGAAAAGCGGCGATCTGCCCGCTCCCATGCCGGGTGGCGCGGAGGCGCTGCGCCTGGGCAAGGATTGCGACTACGAGAAAGAGCTGCGCCGCCTGCAAGTCGAGCTGGTCAAGCTGCAAGAGTGGGTGCGCGTCGAGGGCCTGCGCGTGGTGGTGCTCTTTGAAGGGCGTGACGCGGCCGGCAAGGGCGGGGCCATCAAACGCATCACCGAGTCGCTGAACCCGCGCGTCTGCCGGGTGGTGGCGCTGGGCACCCCCACCGAGCGCGAGAAGACCCAATGGTACTTCCAGCGCTACGTGCCCCATCTGCCCGCGGCCGGCGAGATGGTGCTGTTTGATCGCAGTTGGTACAACCGCGCCGGCGTCGAGCGGGTGATGGGCTTCTGCACCGAGGCGCAGTACCAGGAGTTCATGCAGAGCTGTCCGGAGTTCGAGCGCATGTTGCAGCGCTCCGGCATTCGCCTGATCAAATACTGGTTCTCGGTGAGCGACGAGGAGCAGGAGCGCCGCTTCCAGGACCGCATGAAGAATCCCACCAAGCGCTGGAAGCTCAGCCCCATGGATCTGCAATCGCGCAAGCACTGGGCGGAGTACTCCCGCGCCAAGGACGAAATGTTCGCCATCACTGACACCAAGCTCTCGCCCTGGTGGGTGGTGAGCGCGGAGAACAAGAAGTGCGCGCGGCTGAACGTGATCCGCCATCTGCTCTCGCAGTTCGACTACAAGGATCTGACCCCGGCGCCGCTGGAACTGCCCAAGCTGGAAAAATCCAAGTACGTCCGCCCGCCCATCCAGGAGCAGAACTTCATTCCGCTGCTTTACCGGTAAGCGCTGATCTACCGCAAAACGCGCGCAGCACATTTTTCCTATTTGTGCAGGGTGCGGCGTGGACCGGGAGGTCCACGCCACAGCCGGCCGGGAGGCCGGCGCCACACTCATGGAATTACCAAATCACGCGGTCACGATACTCGTTGTCCCCTGCTCCCGTAGGGAGCACGCGAGAGTAGCCCAGGGTGGAGCGAAGCGCAACCCTGGGAACAACGGCCATCAAGGAATTGCGCCCCGTAGGGGCGCTGCGAATGCCTCAGGCAAATTGCGGGTGCATCGTTCGCCTTGCTGCGCGAATCAAAGAGGTAAATCTAGTTGTGAGGAGAAATCGTCTGTGACCTTATCCGCCATTGAAGTCAATCACTTGAAGCAAGCATCGACGGTCGAGGGAGTTTTGCCGGTGGTCGCCAGCCGCTGGAGCGCGCGCTCCTTTGCGGATCGCGAAGTCAGTTCCGTTGATTTGACCAAAATCTTTGAGGCCGCCCGCTGGTCCGCCTCGGCCTACAACGAGCAGCCCTGGCGCTTTCTGGTGGGGGCGCGCGGCTCGGAGACTTACAAGAAGATATTTTCCACTCTGCTCGGCTTCAATCAGGCATGGGCGGGCGCCGCTCCGATCCTGATTCTGGGCGCGGCCAGCACCACATTCAGTCACAACGGCAGCGCGAACGCTTACGCATTGTATGACCTGGGTGCAGCCACCGGTGCGCTCACCCTGCAAGCCGCCGCCCTGGGCCTGAGAACGCATTCCATGGCTGGCTTTGACCACGAGGCCGCTCGCCAGATCTTTCAGATTCCCGGCAACTACCTGATCGGCGCGGTGATTGCGCTGGGCTACCAGGGCGAACCGTCCGCCTTGAGCCTGCCTCAGTTGATCAACTTGGAAACCGCCCCGCGCGCGCGCAAGCCGTTGAGCGAGCTCGTCTTGTCCGCGTGGGAGACGCCCGCTGATTTGGAGCAGGCCTGTTAGGGCTTGTTCACGCTATCTTCCAGGGTGTGTGTTTTTCAGCATTTGGAGGGAGCTGGGGCCTTCAGGCCTCTGAATTCGCGACAGCAAATAACCGGTTTTACAGGCTACGGAAAAACTCTATCGCAAGCCAAGAAGCGTCAGGGCACGACTTTAGATGTTGCGGAAAAACTCAAATTCATCAGGTTTTGTATCAGGGCGCGACTTCAGTCGTGCCGATAGAGCAGCAAAGTTTGATTGGGCTTTACAGGCTGCGGAAAAACTCAATTCAGGCAGGTTTTGTAACAAGGGCACGACTTTAGTCGGGCCGCAAGACGCAGATAATAGGGGATGGGCTTTAGCCCCTGCGGGTTGTTTTTCGGGGTTTCCACTCAATTTCAGGCCTTTTTTCGCAGCCTCTTTAGCCCCTGCGGATTTTTTCAGTTATTTACAATTCCGCAGCGGCTAAAGCCGAAATCTTGCAGGACCATTTGCGGCACCACTGAAGTCGTGCCCTGACGCTTCATTATATCTCGAAGGCAATTTGGCAAGAGGCTTATTCTCAGTAAAATTCTCTAACAGGTTGAACCCAGCTTGCGCTTTGCGGCGGCCCACAGCTCCTCCAACTCGGCCGGGGCCAGCTCTTCCAGCGGACGCTGGCTGGCCAGTTCCATCTCCCGGAAGCGCTGGCGGAAGCGCCGGTTGCAGCCGCGCAGAGCCATCTCCGCATCCACGCCCAGGTGACGGCCCAGATTGACCACGGTAAAGAGCAGGTCGCCCAGCTCGGCTTCCACCGCCGGCTTGCGGGCCGGATCGCCCGAGGCCGCCTCGGCCTCCAGCTCCGCCGTCTCCTCGACCAGCTTGGGCAGCAGATCGCGCCATTCTGGCCAGTCAAAGCCCGCCTTGCGCGCCTTGGCCCCCAGCTTGGCCGCCTCGGCCAGCGCTGGCATCCTTCGCTGCACGGAATCCAAACGCGATACAGGAGTCTTTTGCGCCGCGGGCGAGTCCGCGGCATGCAAGGCTTCCGCGGCCTTGATCTCCTCCCAGTTGCGCAGCACCTCGGCCGAGGAACCGGCCGCGTCCACCACGGCCCGGTTTCCGGCGGCGCGCGAGGCCTCCTCGCCGAAGACGTGCGGATGGCGGCGGATCAGCTTGCTGTTCAGATGGTCCAGCACATCGGCCATGGTGAAGTGGCCGTCGTTGGCCGCCATCTCTGCATAAAACAGCACTTGCAGCAGCAGGTCGCCCAGCTCCTCGGCCAAGTGCGGCCAGTCGCGCCGTTCGATGGCGTCGAAGACCTCGTAAGTCTCCTCCAGCGTGTACTTGCGGATCGAGTCGAAGGATTGCTCGCGGTCCCACGGGCAGCCGTCCGGCGCGCGCAGACGGGCCATGATCTTGACCGACTCGACAAACAGGGCTGCCGCCTGGGCCGGATCGGCGGCAAGCGGCACGGGGGGCTTTGCGGTTGAGGGTTCAGGCTTGGGGTTCATGCACTTTCAGTCTATCGCGCAGGATCATGCGGGCCGGAATGCGTTGGGAGTATACTTTCTGCATAGAGGTGTTCGCATGGCTACGACAGTACAACCGGAAATCTACACCTACCATATCGGTACGGTCGATGGCACCGGAGGTGGTTCTGCCGCGCTGACCGAGCAGCCGCAGGTTCCGCAGCTCGATTGGGAGAAATTGGCTCGCGATTTGAATCTGAACAGCCCTCAAGATGCTGCCCGGCGCGCTTATCAAATCGCCGCCTACGTGGCCAAGGTAGAAAGGAGCAGCGACCAAAAACTGCTGCTGAAGGAGCGTGGCAAATTCTTCGAGATTTCTCTCAAATCTCTCAAGAAGGGCGCGTAGGCGATGCCAGAGGACGAATTCGTAGATAATCCAGATGAATACATTCAACAATCTCCGGTAAGTTTTATTGACTGGGGACGTTTGATTTTCGCGTTTACCATTCTCTTCGCCATGCTGGGATTTCTAGGTTTTTATTTTTATCTTTCCGTATTTACAAAAGATGCCGACGCCTGGGCGCGCATCAAGGACGCATTTCAGGTGATTCTCCCCACCGTCACCGGCGTTCTGGGAACCGTGGTAGCCTTCTACTTCGGCAAAGCGCGAGGCTGAATCCACTTTCGTTTGAACGGCGGCGCTAGAGTTTATCGACGGCGGGCCGGCAACAATGATGGGAAACTAACTTTGAGGAAGTTGCCAATCAGCGAATATACTCTCTTTCAAGCCTGAGCGCGGGCGCTCAAGCGGAGGAGGGCGCAATGATTCGTGTGGGTTTGGTTGGCTTTGGAATGGCGGGGCGGGTCTTTCATGCGCCGCTGATCAGCTCGGTCGAGGGTCTGGAGCTGACCGCCGTGGTCGAGCGCCACGCGGATCAGGCCGCCGAACGCTATCCGGGCATTACCACCTACCGCTCGCTGGAGGCGATGCTGGAAGACTCATCGCTGGGCCTGTACGTCGTGGCCACGCCCAGCGGGAGCCACTTCGAGGCGGCGCGGCAGCTTCTGCTGGCCGGGAAAAATGTCGTTGTGGACAAGCCAATGGCCGTCCACTCGGGCGAGATTGCCGAGCTGATGAAGTTGGCCGCCGCGCGGGGCCTGCTGCTGGCGCCCTTTCAGAATCGCCGCTGGGATGGGGACTTCCTGACGGTGCGGAGGCTGCTGGGAGAGGGTTCACTGGGGCGGCTGGTGCATTTTGAGTCCACCTTTGACCGCTGGTCGCCGGGCGCCACGCGGCGGCCCTGGAAGGACCAGCCGGCGGAGGGTGGAGGCCAGTTGCTGGACTTGGGCACGCACCTCGCCGACCAGGCGCTCACGCTCTTTGGCAAGCCGCTGGCAGTCAGCGCCGAGGTGCTGCGGGAGCGCGACGGCGAAGGCGCGAACGATGCCTTCACGCTGCGGCTGCGCTATGAGCGGCTGGGGGTGGTGCTGGGGGCGACGTGCCTCTCGTCGTTGCAGCGGCCGCGCTTTCATCTGCGCGGGACCAGGGGCAACTATTGGAAGCACGGCCTGGACCCCCAGGAGGCCGCGCTGGGCCAGATCACCCGCATCCATGATTCGGCCTGGGGACAGGAGCCGGCCGACCGCTGGGGACTGCTCAAGGTGGACATCGACGGCGGCAAGGTGACCCGCCCGGTTCCGCCCGTTCCCGGCGACTACCGGCTTTACTACGCCGGCATTCGCGATGCGCTGTTGGGCAAGACTGCTCCACAGGTGACGGCGCTGGAGGCATGGCGGACGGCAAGGCTGCTGGAGTGGGCGCGGGAAAGCTCGGTGGCGCGCCGGGAGATTGTCTGCGACTGGAGCGAGGAGCCGAAATAAAGCGTCTTCGCAGGCGGGGATGCAGTGAATTTTTGCAGGCCGCGCGGATTACTTGCCCACAATCTTCTGCGCCACGGTTTCCTCATCCGCGTCGGACTTGATGATCTTGTTGTGCAGGCAATAGAGGGCCAGTTCGAGGCGGTCGCTGACGCCTAGCTTGTCGTAGATCTTGCGCAGATAGTTCTTGATGACCTGCTCGGTGGTTCCCAACTGGAAGGCGATCTCCTTGTTGCGCTTGCCTTGGGTGATGCAGGTGATGATGGCCATCTCTTTGGGCGAGAGCTTGGGTTGAGTGCGCGGATTGACCAGGGCGCTGGCCTGGGCGCGATAGGCCTCGATCACCCAACTGACCGACTGGTTGTCGATCCAGGTTTCGCCGGCCGCGATGCGCCGCACGCAGCGGACCAGAAGGTCGGGCGAGATGGAGCGGGTGACGATGCCGCGCACGCCGCGCCGGTAAAGCTCGACGGTCTGATTTTCGTCGGCGGCCACCGCTTGCACGATCAGCTTGACTTCGGGGGCAAGGCGCAGCAGTTCGGGGATGACGTTGGCCGTGCCGGTCAGCAGGCTTCCCTCTAGCAGAACAATATCCGTGGGATAGCGCTGAATGGCGGCGCGCAGGTTGTCCAGCGAGTCGGCCTGGGCGACCACGCGCAGATCATCCTCCAGCGCGAAGACCTTGCGAATGCCGACCCGGTAGATGGCCTGCGAGTCGGCGAGGATTACGCGAATGGTTCCCGGTTTGACTGGAGCATCAAGTATTTCTGCGTCTGATGAATCGTCCAAAAAATCCATAGAAAGTTTTGCCCGGCCTACTCCGGCTGTTACTGTTCAGCGAATTGATAATCGTCAATGGTAGCAGCAGCCTGATAGTTACTTTGGTTCTTTGAGCAGCGTACCACACGCCCCTGACAATGAACCAGTACATCGTGCGGCGTACCCAAAATAGCCCCGGGCATGCGCAGGGAAAAATGAATCTCCAACCCCGCCTGTACCGGCCGGTCCAGTTCGAAAACCACGCCGCTGGCGGAAACATTGCGGGTCAGGGCGGCAATCTCACCTTTTCCGGAGGAAAGAACCACGGGCAGCGCAAGAGGAAAACGCACCGCGCAACGCACTTCCTGCCGTGCAGCATGAGGAAGGGAGCGGGCGGATGAAAGCGGGACAGCGAATTTCATAGCATCCATAGGTGAGGTCCAGACTCCAGAGGGGGCCATATTCACTCTACCGGAGTTTTCTCATAAGTCCTATGGCACCAAAGTTTTCATTAAGGTAATGTATTGAAGCGGATACGATGATTGAGCGCCGAAAAACCGCCGCGCCTGCTGCTGGGCGGGAAAATCAGAGGAGACCTGTTAAAATTCTCCTCAATGAATAGGAGCTACCTGCGAAGATCGATGGAGATAGCAGGAGGCTCTGTCCGTCCCGTAAGAAACAGCTCTTTGCTGAGGTTGCAAATGGTTGATTTTATGGGAACTCGCATTTCAGGAGGATTTCGCGCCGTCCCTACGCGACTCCGGATGAATCTTGGGGCGCTCCCCGGGCGTTGAAACGCGGGGCTAATCACCATTGCGCCTGCGCGCGGGACAAATGGCTGCTAACGGCATGAGATGCGTACGGCGCGTACGACAGGCTGCCGTTCAGCCAACCGAAGACAATTTTGCAGGCGGCTCCATGGCTGCTTGAATCTCATTCACCACTGTCCACTGACCACTGTCCACTGACCACTGTCCACTGACCACTGTTCACGGGGATCTCGCTTGCTTTTCCAATCCATCCCGATTTCTTCCCCTTTCGCCGCTCTGCGCGGGCGCGGGGCTGGCTTGCGGGTGCTGCTGTTCATTCTGGAGTGCGCACTGGGAATGGTGGCCGTGGTTCTGGTGGCGGCGCTGGCGCACTGGGCCGGCTGGCTGCTTCCGGTGGCGGCGCTGCTTTATCTGCTGATTGTGGTGCCCATCGCGCTGCTCAGCGGCTTCTGGCAGGCGGTCATTGTCTCGCTCTGGGCCGTCTTCATGCAAAGCTTCTTCTCCACCCGCCAGCCCGAATTCCCCTTCCAGGCCAATCTGGCCGCCAATCCCGCCAACTCGGTTACGCTGCTGGTCTTTGTGCTGGTGGCGCTGGTGGTCAGCCGCCTCTCGGCGCGCGTCAACGACCACGCCCAGCAGGCCGAAAGCTGGGGCGGGCAGATGCGCGATCTTTATGAGTTCACCCGCCGCACGCTGGAGATGAATCTGCATGTCGAGCCGGGTCCGCAGTTGGCCGAGCTGGTGCATGAAATCTTCTCGCTGGAGGCCGTGGCGCTGTTTGACGCCGACCTGCACGATGTCTATCAGGCCGGCTTCTGGAGCACCGATCCGCGCGAGATGGCGCAGAATGTCTACTACTTTGAAAGCTCGGACGACGATCCGGCCACCGGCGTGGGCCGCCGCGTGGTGCGCCTGGGAACGGTGCCGGTAGGCTCGCTGGTGGTGCGCGGCGAGACGGGTCCGCTGACCAACAACGCCATCGCCTCGCTGATCGCCATCACCTTCGACCGCTACCGGGCCTTCGCCAATGAGAGCCGCATCGAAACCGAGCGCCGCACCGAGCAGTTGCGCGCCACGGTCCTCGACTCGCTCGCCCACGCCTACAAGACGCCGCTCACCGCCATCCGCGCCGCGGCCAGCGGACTCAGCGAGATGGGCCACCTCTCGCCCGGTCAGGCGGAGTTGGTGGGCCTCATCGACGAACAGGCCAGCGTGTTGGCCAACCTGACCACGCGCCTGCTGACCACCGCCCGCCTGGACGCCGGCGAGGTCAAGATTCACGCTACCCCGGTCGGCGTCGCGCCCATGATTGAAGAGATCGTCACCAGCCTGCGCGACCGCCTGGCCAGCATGAAGGTGGCCATCGAGCTGGCCGACGACGAGATGGTGGTCTACTGCGACCGCCAGTTGATGGTCATGCTGTTGACGCAGTACATCGACAACGCCTGCAAGTATTCGATCTACGGCACCACGATCACGATTCGCGTGGCGGCGGCCAAGGCGGAAACCATCTTCTCGGTCCATAGCTACGGCCCGGTCATCCCCATCAGCGACCGCGAGCGCATCTTCAACCGTTATTATCGATCCAGCGCCAATTCCAATCGCGCCAGCGGCACGGGCATCGGCCTCTCGGTGGCCAAGCGCGTGGCGCAGATTCACGGCGGTTATGTCTGGGTGACCAGCGAGGAGCACGTAGGCACCACATTCTTTGCGGCGATACCCGTTTCAGTTCGGAAGGAGCATTCTTAAATGAGTCAGCCAGTGATTCGCATTCTGATCGTCGATGATGAATCGGCCATCCGCCGCGCGCTGCGCCCGCCGCTGGTCGAGCTGGGCTTTCAGGTGATGGAGGCCTCGCGCGGCGAAGAGGCGCTGCAAACCCTGCGCGGCGGCGTCTTCGACTGTGTTCTGCTGGACGTGAATATGCCGGGAATCGGCGGCATCGAGACGCTGCGCCGCATCCGCGCCTTTGCGCCACGGCTGCCGGTGCTGATCCTCACCGTGCGCGACCAGGAAGAAGACAAGGTGGAAGCGCTGGAACTGGGCGCGGACGATTACGTCACAAAGCCCTTCAGCACGCGCGAACTGATCGCGCGCATCCGCTCGGCCGTACGCCGCGTCCGCGCTCCTGCCCGCGCCGAGGACGCGCCCATCGAGATCGGCGAAATCCGCCTGGAGCCGGTCAAGCGCCTGGTCACCAAGCGCGGCGAGCCGGTCCATCTGACGCGCAAGGAGTTCGACATTCTCCATTGCCTGATGATCCGCGCCGGCCGCGTGGTCACTTACGCCCGCCTGCTCACCGCCGTCTGGGGCGCCGATTGCCGCGAGGAGGTCGAGTATCTGCGCACCTTTGTCCGCCAACTGCGCAAGAAGATCGAGGACGATTCCGCCAATCCCATCTATCTGCTGACAGATGTGTACGTGGGCTACCGCTTCGCCGACGCGCAGAGCTTTGCGGAGGAAGAGGCGGAAGGGGGAACTCCATCAGGTGCATCCCAAACGGAAGGGGCTGGATCGTGATATTCCTGACGTTTCCCGCAGTGTTACCACCGGCGGGGAGCGTTTTACCCTTTTTTACCGGCCGGCTCTTGACGGATGGTATGATCGGAGATGCAAGGGCTTGCATCTCAACCGCGTCATGGTGTACTGTGACGGCAATGCAAGGCGGCTGGAAAGATTTCTTTGCATGGCTTTTATGCCCGGCGTGCTAGAGTCGGGTTCAAAGCTGGACGATGAGTGTTCTGGAGGGCGAAATGCGCAAAGTTTCCGGTCAGTAATTGAAAAGCATGATCATTTGGAATGATCACGCCAGAAAGTTGCTTACCATGTCCAATCGATGCGGTAGGTGTGTCCCGGTTTGGGCGATTTGACTTTGGCCGCGAGTTTTTTCTGGCCTATCTTCTCCAAGCCAGGGAGCGGTTCCAGTATCTCTCCGCCGACTTCTTCATGAAATGAAGCCGATGTAAATCCTCTTTCATCGGGAAAGATTACCTCCATCTCCAAAACCTTCGTTCCAATTGTCGTATCGTGCAGAAACGCTTCTTCTGAACTCAACAGGGAATCTACAGCCTGAAAGGTCCAGACCACATCGCGTTCTTCTCCTTTGGAAAGCGGAATCGTAAATCTTTTGTAAAACGACATATTGCTGCCAAGCTTGTCGATTTCGTCGGGCGGTTTGCCGTCAACCTTGAAATCGTTCATACAGCCGTCGACCACATTGTTTTTTCGCCAAATGCCATGCAGATTGCCGTAACGAGTTCGAATCCGCTGCTCACACCGCGCTTCGGCTAGCTTCCCTTGCGGGTCCTTGATCGTCAGAACCTTCTTCATTAACAGCGTCTCGTAATGGGGACCGCGTCCGCTGCGGTAGGAGGCAAAAAACCACAAAAACAAGATCAGGAGTGGAAGAGAATACAAGGTCGCCAGTTGAAAATCCTTCTTGATGTATTCCACTACGGAAGGAACCAATCCAAGTATGCCGATGCCTGTTCCCAACCAGAATTGACGATGCTGCGTATCCATAGGGATTGTTTCCTATCTTTCTGTATTCGCCGGATTGTACATTATTGACGCATATGAGCCTGCAAATTGCAACAAGAAAAAAGACAGACAGCGTTTTTCGTCGAATGGGAAGCGTGCTTTCTTTCTGCCAAGCCGCCGATGAATTCGCGCCGCCCGGTAAACCTGCGCGCCTCATTTTCCGTCCATCCCATGGGGGAAGAAACTTTGGGGACTCGTTTTCGCTGTCCGTGCTGTGGCTGCAAAACGCTGGAGGCGCCTGGAGCGCTGGCGCTGTGCCCGGTCTGCTGGTGGGAGGATGACGGCCAGGAGGACGTGGACGCCGCCGATGTGCGCCTGACCGTGAACGGGGCGCTCAGCCTGAACGAGGCCCGCGAACACTACGCCCGCTGCGGTGCGGCCCATCCCCGCTTTTTGCCTTACGTTCGCAAGGCTCAGGCCGCGGAGCAATAGGATTCCAAAACGATAAAAGCAACGGGGCGTGACAAGCACGCCCCGCAAGAGAAGTTCGATGCAGCCAAGGCTCTAGCCGCGGACCTTGCGGCGAACCATGCCGCCGAGCGCCAACAGGCCTGATCCGAGAAGAAGCAGGCTGGTTGGCTCGGGGGCCTCTGTAATGGACAGATTGTCGATATAGTCGGTCCCCTTGGCGTCGTCCAGCGTAATGACCAGATCATTGACAGCCAAACCGCTGTCCGCCGTAGTGGTCCATGTGGTGGATAAAGTGCCGGTGATGTCGAACTCCCGCACGCCGTCCAGATAGCCAATGATCGTATAGTTTTCCGGATTCGCCTTGGTCGGCGCCGCACCGCTTTTCAGATCCAAACCGTCAAAAACAAACCATGCGCCGCCGTCGGTCAGCGTCATGGTGTTGTCAGCGACCCCAGAGATCGCGTACCCAGATTTGAGGCCGGGCGCGGGATTTCCGTTGGCGGTGGCATACTCCCACCCGCCCGCCGTGCTGGTCAGGTTGTATCCGTCCACCGACCAGCTATAGATCGGCGTGCTGGCAGCCGGGTCGTGGTAGGTGACAACGCCAGTTTTTGAATTGGTTGTGGAAGTACACACATTGGCTCCGCCGCTGGAACTGGTGGCGGAGACACCTGCGCCGCAACTGAATGTGAAGACAGTTTCGGCGTTAGTCGCGGTTGTGGATGCTGCTACCAGGCATAAAACGGCAAGAACGGGGAAAAGTGGTGCAATGAAGCGCTTGGTCGTCATCAAAAAGATCCTTTCATTTCAAGGGTGGCCTAAGCGGTTACGTGCAATTGATGCTCCAAACGTAATACTATAATAATCAACAAGATGAGTTTGATTGTGATTGGGTGTGTGCAATTAAATGCACATGCATTGGGAATGAAATTACTTTCAACCTCCTGGCAGCTTGCCTGGTTTTTCTTCTCCGCGGGTGTTTCGGACACCCATTGCCGGCTTCGGCGTCTGATTTTTTCGCGCAGAGGCGCATTTGCCTCTGCCCGTGGTTCCTTTGCGGGTACGTTTTGTTCTCAAGCTTGCCTTCCGGTTTGATTCTTCCAGCAAACCCTCTTACCATGGGATGAGGCCATACCCTGTCCGCACGGGGCTGATTTGCTTTGGGCGGAGGCATCGAGTTGCAACGCAAGGAAAGATCGTACGATTTGCGGCTCAAAACAGGCGACTTAATCCCCCATTCTGGCAATTAGTTCGGCGCGCAGAGCGCATGGAAGGCAAAACGTTGAGTTCTACTGAGACAGTCGAGAGCAATTCCCAGCCTGAAGAGGCTATGGAGCGTCACGATCACAGCCATGAAGGCCACGATCATAGCCACGAAGGCCACCAGCACGGCCACCAGCATGGGCCGGCGATGAACCCGGAGTGTACCCGCGAGCTGGTGCTGGACATTCCCGCCGAAGAGGTCACCAAGGCCTATGGGAAGGTGACCGCGAACTATCGCAGGTACGCCAAGATTCCCGGCTTCCGCGCCGGCAAGGTGCCGGAGACGGTGATTCGCCGCCGCTTTGCCGATGGAATCAAAAAGGATGTGATCGACGGCCTGCTGCCGGAGCGCTTCAACAAAGCGGTCATTGACCTGGGCGTGAAGCCGGTGGGCGAGCCGCAGGTGGTGGAGCTGACCGTCGAGGAGGGCCAGCCGCTGCATGTGAAGGCGGTCTTCGAGTATATCCCGGAGTTTTCCATCGAGGGCTACCAGTCGGTGACGGTCGAGAAGCCGTCGGTGGAGATCACCGACGAGGAGTTCCAGCAGGAGATCGAGCAGTTGCGCGAGTCGCGCGCCACCATCGAGCCGGTGGAGGAAGATCGTCCTCTCGTGGACGGCGATTGGGCGCAGATCACCTATAGCGGCCTGATCGCGGGCGAGGCGGATGCGCCTCCGGTGGCCGGCGAGGATACGCTGGTGGAGATCGGCGGCAAGGATACCGTCGAAGCCTTCACGGCTGTTCTGCGCGGGGCCAAGGTGGACCAGGAGTTGAAGGCCGAGGTCATCTATCCGGCTGATTACGCCGAGCCCAAGCTGGCCGGCAAGACGGTAGCCTATGAAGTCACGGTGAAGGCCATCAAGAAGCGCATTGTGCCGGAGCTGACCGACGAGTTTGCCCAGGAGTTGGGCCACTACGAGAATCTGGCCGATCTGGAAGCCCGCGTGCGTGACCATTTGGCCAACCGTAAGCGGCGCAGCGTCGAGGGCGAGACCAAGGACCACCTCTTCGCCAAGCTCGGCGAGCAATACAGTTTTGCGGTTCCTGAAGTGCTGGTGCAGCAGCAGGTTGACGCGCGCCTGGAGCGGGGATTGCGTGCCCTGGCGGCTCAGGGCATGAGCGCCGACCAGATGCGCAAGCTGGACTTTGCGCGTCTGCGCACGGCTCAGCGCGACGGCGCCGTGGCCGAGGTCAAGACCAATCTTCTGCTGGATCGCATTGCCGTTGAGGAAAATATCAACGTCAGCGATGAGGAGTTGGACCGTGAACTGCAACTGGCAGCCTTGCAATCCCGCGAGCCGGTCGAGTCTCTGCGGGCGCGTTTGGCCCAGGACGGCGGGCTGGTGCGGATTCGGGAGCAGATCAAGCGCGAAAAGACCGCCAATGCACTGTATGAGCGGCTTCCGGCGTAGGATAGTGAGAAGGTGGTCCGCGCCGGCAGGGGTTCGACGGCGCGGCAGGCAGTCAACCGGGAGCGATGGCTCCCCAAGGGAGAACGGGAAGACTCTATGGCATTGGTTCCCATGGTGGTTGAGCAGACGAGCCGGGGCGAGCGCGCCTACGACATTTACTCGCGCCTGCTGCGCGACAACATCATCTTTCTGGGCACGCCCATCGACGACCAGGTGGCCAACCTGATTGTGGCGCAGTTGCTCTTTCTCTCCGGCGAAGATCCGGACAAGGATGTGCATCTGTACATCAACTCCCCCGGCGGCTCGATCAGCGCCGGCCTGGCCATCTACGACACCATGCAGTTCATCAAAAACAAGGTTGAAACGATCTGCATCGGGCAGGCGGCCTCGATGGGCGCGTTTCTTCTCTTGGCCGGAACCAAGGGCAAGCGCTTCGCCCTGCCCAACTCGCGCGTGCTGATTCATCAGCCGTCGATGGGCGGATTGAGCGGGCAGGCCACGGACATTGACATTCACGCCCGCGAGATTCTGCGCATCCGCGAGATCACCAACAACCTGATCGCCAAGCACACCGGCCAGCCGCTGGAGCGCATTGAACGCGACGTCGAGCGCGACTTCATCATGAACGCCGATCAGGCGCGGGAGTACGGCATCGTCGATGAGATCATCGATCGGCCGAGATCGTAACAGCAAGCTGGGCTTTGCCAATGGATGAGCGGAAAGGAGCGATTGAAGATGGGATTCATTGAGGAAGGACGTCAACTGATCCAGGACTTCGTGACTCCGGAGATCCGTACCATTGATGCACGGCTCAGCGCCGTCGAAAAGCGCCTTGAATCTCTTGAGGTCAGCGTCGAGAAGCGGTTCGATTCTGTCGAGAAGCGGTTTGATTCCGTCGATAAGCGCTTCGATTCGTTCGAAAGCAAGCTCGAAAGCAAAATGGAACGGAATCACGCTCAAGTACTGGAAACGCTGCACCGGATGGAGAACTATACCCATGTTCTGGAGCGTCTGGCGCTGATCGAAAACAAACTTCAAAAAGTTGCGTAGCTCCGTGCACGCAGCCAAACCCAGTTAGCTCGACTATGAGGGAGCCATTCAATGATGAAACCGCGCGGGGGACCGGAAGAAGCGCTGCGCTGCTCGTTCTGTCACAAGTCGCAGGACGCCGTGGCCAAGCTGATCTCTTCGCCCAGCGACTATCCTCGCGCCTATATCTGCGACGAGTGCGTGGCTGTCTGCAATTCGATTCTGGAGGACGACCGCGGCGGCGGCGCGGAGGCCGGCCATCCGGTCAATGCCGCCGGTCATCTTCCCAAGCCGCTGGAGGTCAAGAACTTCCTCGACGACTTTGTCATTGGCCAGGACCAGACCAAGAAGAAGCTGGCCGTGGCTGTTTATAACCACTACAAGCGCGTGCAGATGAACAAGGCGCGCAACAACGACGTGGAACTGAGCAAGAGCAACATTCTGCTCATCGGCCCCACCGGCTCCGGCAAGACGCTGCTGGCGCACACGCTGGCCAAGATGCTGGACGTGCCTTTTGCGATTGTGGACGCGACGACGCTGACCGAGGCCGGCTATGTGGGCGAGGATGTGGAGAATATCATCCTCAAGCT
>CAYVGW010000064.1:0-21327 GCA_964450895.1 uncultured Occallatibacter sp.
TCATTCACTACACCTTGCCGATTTTTACCGGCGCACGGGCAGTCGCATTTGAAAACATCTGGAGGGAGCAAGGGCATTTATGCCCCTGAATTTACGCCTGAAACCACAGGGCTTCAGCCCCGGGCCTAAACATGCTGCGGAAAAACTCGGTATCAGGCCTGCTTTGTAACAGGGCACGACTTTAGTCGGGCCGCAAGACGCTGATAATAAAGGTTGGGCTTTAGCCCCTGCGGGATGTTTTTCAGGAATTTCACGCAAATTCCGGCCTTTTTCCGCAGCCTGTTTAGCCCCTGCAAAATTCCGAAGTTGAGAAACGGCTCCCTCTCAAACTCCGGTTTTGAACTGCTCCGCATCTCACCCAAAGGTTGAAATCCTCCATCTTTGCAACCCATTTTGATTTGAATCAGTCGGTCATATCTACGGCCCTTCATCAGCCGTTTTTAGGCTGATTTCACAACAGCGCCTGAGAGCGGTTCCCCAATTCATCTACCCTTACGGGCACTGAAGAAGCTGGCTTTTCTTGAAGAAACTTCGAGAAGATGTTGAAATCCAGCCACGCAAGGCGCCTGTCGCGGAACCGCGCCGTCCCGCCTTTCAGCGGAACGGCGCGGGGGAAGCCGCTTGCACCTACTGCGCGGTGTAGGTGTAGTCGATGTACTGCGCCCAACTGCCGTTGAAATGTGAGTAGAGGCGCGCGTAGATGGTCACGCCATTGGTGGGCAGGCCGGTGACGGTGTTCAAGGTGGCGGTTGTCGAGACGCCCGTGTAAAGGTCATGCGACCCCGCGCCTTTGGTGCCTAGATCCAGGATGTAACTGGTGATGCCGGCGCCGGGGGCCCACTGGAATGTGGCGCTGGAGCCGGTCAGAGTCGAACCCGGAACGGGTGAGGTGAGCGCCGCCAGAACCGGCGTGCCGGTGATGGTGTACGTGTAGTCGGCACACTGCCAGTTTCCGCTGTAAGAGCAGAGCCGCACATAAAGGTTCTCGCCGTTGACGGGCAGCCCGGTGACCGTGGCCGAGGTGATATTTCGCAGTCCGCCGGATTGGTAAAGGTTGTTGGATCCCTTGAATAAATCGCCCACGGCAAGCGTGTATTCGGTAACCCCGGAGCCGGGCGACCAGGTGAATGTCACACTTGAGCTGGTCAGCATCGAATCAGGCGCGGGGGTCAGCAGCGCGGCGGGCACGGGTGTGCCGTACTCGGTATAGGTGCTGTCGACGTACTGCGCCCAACTGCCGTTGAACTGTGAGTAAAGGCGCGCATAGACGGTCACGCCATTGGTGGGCAGCGTGGTCAGATTCACCGAGGTGTTCGTCGTCGAGACGCCATCATAGATGTCGTGTGAGCCTTTGCCCGTGGTGCCCAGCATCAGAAGATAGTTGGTGATGCCGCTGCCGGGGGTCCACTGGAATGTGGCGCTCGAGCCGCCAAGTTGTGTGCCCGGTTCAGGTGAGGTGAGCACCGCCAGAACAGGCGCGCCGGACATGCTGTAGGTGTAGTTGTTGCACTGCCATGCGCCGCTGATGAAAGAGCAGAGGCTCACATAGAGGTTTTCGCCGTTGACCGGCAGGCCGGTGACGGTAGCCGAGGTTGTGCCCCGCAGCGCCGCGGATTTGTAAAGGTTGCTGGAGCCTACGGACAGATCCCCGACGGAAAGCGCGTACTCCGTTGCGCCGGCGACGGCTGACCAGGTAAAGGTTTCGCTGGAGTCGCTCAGCGTCGAGCTGGGAGCGGGAGAGATCATCGCGGCGGGCGCGATAACCGTCACGGGTAAGGGGGAAGAGCCCGAGGCGGCGCCATAGAAGCTCGTGCTGGCGGCGTCTGGCGCATAGCTGGCCGTGAAGATCCAGGAACCGCCTTTGAGCGTTCCGGCAGGGATATTGATGGTTACGCTGCCAGAGGAGGAGAGTGGTGTTTGCGTGAACGTCGGGTTATAGCCTCCGCCGCTCAGGATGACCGAGCCGGTGGGCGTGGGATTGCCGGCTCCGCCGCTGACGGCAACGGTGACGTTGAGAGACTGCTGGTTGGTGATGCTCAATGAGGCTGGAGTGACGCTGACCGTGGGCATGATCGGGTTGATCGTGATGCTCTGCGTCACGGGTGTTGCCGCGGCAAAGTAGCCCCCGGCCGGCTCGCTGGCTGTGATCGTCACTGTGCCCGCGCCGGTAATGTTCAGCGTGTTGCCGTTGCTGATGTTCGCGATGCCGGAGCCGGTGGTGATGCTAAAGGCGATCGGGGTTCCCTGGTTAACACCGAAGGCGCTTTGCGAAGACGCATAATTGCTGAGCGCGTAGGAAAGTCCGGCGCTGTATGTGGCCGAGGCGGGAAAGCTGAAGGAAATGGCCTGCGCATACAGCCCGGAGCCGGAGATATTCAGCGTATCGTTGGAGGTGCCGCCGCTGCTGTCAAAACCAAGCAGGATATCTCCCGATTGAGTGCCGGCGGGAGGGCGGGCTGTCCATTCGAGAGCGATTTCACATTGTTGCCCAGTCGTGGAAAGCGTGGTGGTGCTGCTGCAATCGGCGCCCCCGGAGGCAACCTGGGTAAAGTATGTCTCCGGCGGGTAGATGTAGGAGGGGGACTGGAATTGCGTCTCGTATGCAGCGATAACGATCGGCGTATTGTCAGCGTTACCGATGGTTACCGTCTGCGTAGTGCTGGTTCCCATGATACCCGTGAAGACCACATTCGGCGGATCCACCAGATCGTACTTGTAGACGCTGTTGACGGTGGAATCGGTGACAAAGACGTTGCCGAGGGCATCCACGGCCACGCCCTGAGGCGAGGTCAGGCCGCTGGTGACAATCGGATTGAGCGTTGTGAATCCACCCGAGGGAGGAATCTGTGTGACCTTGCCGGAATCGGTGACAAAGACGTCGCCCACGCCGTCGACGGCCACGCCCTGCGGCGCGCTGAAGCCGCTGCCGATCGGAGTAGGCGTGTTGCCGCCGGCCACGATCTCCTCCACCTCCTTGTTGCCGGTGTCGGCGATGAAAATGTCGTCCGCGCCATCCACGGCCACGCCCTGAGGCGAACTGTAGCCGCTGCCCAGGGTCTTGATCGCGCCGTTGCCAGCCGCAATGCGCTTCACCTCGTTGTTGCCGGTATCGGCCACAAAGACATCTCCTTTACCGTCAACGGCCACGCCCTGGGGTGAGCTGAAGCCGCTGCCCAGCGTGTTCACCGTGGTGTAGCCGCCCTGCTTCACGATCTGCTTCACTTCACTGTTGCCGGTATCGGCGACCACGATGTTGCCCGCGCCATCGATGGCCACGCCCGTTGGCGCGCTGAAGCCGCTGCCAAGAGTGGTGATCGCGCCGCTCGCCGCAATCTCCTTGACCGCGTTGTTGGCGGTGTCGGCGACAAAAACATTGCCCTTGCCATCGACCGCCACGCCCTGAGGAGCGTTCAAGCCGGTAAAGCCGCTGCCCAGCGTGCTCTGGGTTCCCGGCAGGAAGGTGATTTGCGGCCCCTTGCCGGTGCCCGTGGCCTGGATGTATTTTGTGGCGATGGCCGCGCCCGTGGAGTCGGTCAGAACGATTGCGCCGTTGCGCTGGCCATCAAATTTGGGAGTAAAGAAGGTATCCACCGTGCAGCTCTGCCCGGCCGAGTAGAAGTTACCAGCAACGCAGGAGCTCTTGTCGCCGACGGTGAAATCCATATTTTCGACGCCCTCGGTGAGAGCCTTGACGCCGCCCAGCGTTCCGTCGCTGTCAAAGACGAAGGTCAGCGTGATCGGCATATAAAAGCCAATGATCGCTGGAGTGTTGCCTGTCGAAGGAAAGGTCCATCCAGGCGCCAGAATCTCGCAGATGCTTGTGAAGTTTGTCACGAAACCGGGAGAGTTGCCGATCATGTACACGTTGCCTTTGCCATCGACTGCAATTCCATTCGGCGAGACTTGGCAACCTGCCATGTGATACCACCCGCTGCCGCCGTTGTCCAGCTTATATGCATTCGTGGCGCCGATAATCGTAGCATAAGCGTTGCCGCTATTATCCAATGCCGTGCTGGTGAAAGATGCTCCCGACAAAGGCGAAGGATAAGGATATGTTCCACCGGAATTAGCCAGGAATAGGCCCGCATATCCATCCTGATTTGCCGCCACAAACAGGATATTGTCTGATTTGTTGGCCGACACATCGCCGGCGCCCATCCATAAGGTTCCATTCAGGGCGGACCCTCCAAGCCCGGCAAACAAGTAGGAAGTGCTGTATCCCTCCGAGGCGAGCATCTCGTACACAGCAGAGGAACCATCCAGGCCCGAACCCCCAGCAAAGACGTTGTCGTTTCCATCCACGGCAAAGGAATATGAGCTGACGACGGGCAAAGGATTAAAACACACGCCGCTCGTGCAATCATTCAGATACTCGATTGGCCCCCACTCTTGGGTGGAAAGGAACATGTTTCCTTTGCTGTCCACCGCAAGGCCGCCGTTGGGGGTGTAACTCGTCTCGCCGATTGCTAAACCGGAATACATGGCGCCGGGAGCCGAGTGATATACGTTCTCTCCGGTGGGTCCGGCGGTGTAGACCCATCCATACGGTCCCCCCACGGCGATGGCGAAGGGTTTGTAGAGCGAGCCGAAGGTCTGCTGCGCCGAGTCGTAGTGGGCGGTTTGCGCCGCCGCTCCCAGGGGAAGCGCCAGCACGCAGATTGCCGCGAGCAGCGCCGCGGTCGCAAAGATATGGTTCTCGAAGATACGGGTCATTCTCGTCTTCATGTTGCTTCTCTCCATTTCTGAATTCCGGTAGGAATCTGTACGTTGCACTGAACTCATCTGCCGGCCTCCGTTGGCCCGGTTACTCCCGATCCATCGCCGGCGGCGCCGGCGCGGGCGGGGACTGAAACCGCCGCTCGGATGGCGTAGAGCTGGTTTCACCGGTTGGTTTTGTTTCGTTCTTTTCGGCCTGCCTGCGCACCAGCAGGGTAATGGTCTCCCGCTCCACCGTCATCTCCATGCGCGGATTCCGGGCAGACGCGGCGGCTGCCGGGGTCGCCTCTTTCGTTGCCCCAAGCCAGCGGCGTAGAATGTTCATGCGTTCAATCCTTCCGAGCCGGCGTTCTGCTACCCGCTGCGATTTCCACTAGAACGCCGATCAGGGTTTTATGTCTTGAATTTCGCTCTGAATTTTTATGAATTTTCATGAAAGACCGTATGTTTTTGAGCAAGAACGGCTTATATCAGTTCGACGGATTTGAATTGGATGCTTCGCGCCGGTTGTTTTCGCGCGGCGAAGAGCCGATTGCCCTGACCCCCAAGGCCTTCGATGTGCTCTCCTACCTGGTTTTGAACCCTGGGCGGGTGGTCACCAAGGAAGAGTTGCTCAAGGCTGTCTGGCCGGATTCCTTCGTCGAAGAGGGAAACCTGGCGCAGTACATCTCCACGCTGCGCAGGGCGATGGGAGAAAAATCCAGCCTGATCGCAACCATTCCGGGGCGCGGCTACCAGTTCGCCGGGCAGGTGGGGACGATTCTGACCGCAACTGCTTTGGCCGCTCCGGCGCAGACCGAGGTTGCCGTTGATGTTCTTCCCGAAGCGATGCCGGGGGATGTCTATGTGCAGCGGGTACGGGAGCGGACGCACATCGTCTATCAAGATGCGCCGGATGGCCAGCTTGCCCACCCCATGCCGGCGAACCAACTAATCGGTGCGGTTCAGCGCCGTGTGCGCATCCGTCAATGGGCGGCAGCCTCCGCGTTGGGCGGCGCGCTGCTGGCGGTGGGCGCAACCTATCTCTGGAGGCATTTCGCCCATCCCCCGCAGATCAGCGATGTGGTGGTGGCCGATTTCATCAACACAACACGCGACACGACCTTCGACACCACGCTCAACCAGGCGCTGCGCATCGATCTGGAGCAAACTCCCTACTTGAACCTCCTTCCCCGGCTGAAGATCAAGGAAACTCTCGCGCAAATGGAGCGCAAGGAGGATGAGACGCTCACGCCGGAGCTGGCGCGCGAGATCTGCGAACGCGACAACGCCCAGGCAGTGCTATACGGATCGATTGCCAACTTCGGCAGTAAATACCTGATCGTCCTTGCCGCCGAAGGTTGCGTTGACGGCCGGCAGCTTGCGGCATACAAGGACGTGGTCTCATCGAAAGATGAGGTTTTGGGCGCTCTGGATTCCGGCGCAGCCCACATCCGCAAGCGATTAGGAGAGACGTCCGCTTCTCTGGAGCGCTTCCAGACACCCATTGAGCAGGCCACCACGCCCTCACTGGAGGCCCTCCAAGCCTTTTCGCAAGCCCAGCAAAGCTCCGATCACGGCGACACGAAGACGGCGCTGAGCCTATACCAACGCGCCATTTCCCTGGACCCCAACTTCGCCTCCGCGTACAGAGCCATGGGGGTCAGTTATTACAATCGCTCCGATTTCACCCAGGCAGCCCTGTACAGCAAAAAGGCCTTTGATCTGCGGGAACGAACCACCGAGCGCGAACGGCTGAATATCGAGATTGCTTATTATTACTTTGGCAATTATGACCTGGAAGCCGCCGTCCGCAGCTTGAAGCTGTCCATCCAGACCTATCCCAACAGTTCCGTCAAGAGTTGGAGCAATCTCTGCAATCTTTACACTCAGATGGGCGATTATGCGCAGGCGATCGCCGCCGGGGAGCAGGCCCAGCGCTTGGACCCCCACGACGCTAAAAACGGAGAGATATTGGCCCGGGCCTACAAACGCGCCAGCCGCTTTGCCGACGCCAAGCGAGTGGCCAACGCCGCCATCTCCGAAGGAAGAGACGGATGGGGCATTCACAGCATTCTCTTTCAGACAGCCTATGCGGAGCGCGACACGGCAAAGATCAAGACCGAAGGCGAATGGGGATTGACGCACGGGACTACCAGTTTATCTCTTTACAATCTCGGTTTTGCGGCGGCCACCAGCGGCAGAATGCACGCGGCGATGGATTACTTTTTGCGTGCGCGCACCGAGTCGCTGCGCAACGGCGATACTGATTTTGCTGACAGCGTGACGCGCGCCATGGCGCGTGTGCTGATCCAGTATGGTGACCTCGGCCAGGCACGGACTGTCCTGAAGCTGGCTTCGGCAACCCCCAATGATGCCGGTGATTGGGCATTTCTTCAGGATGCCATCGGAAATTCTGCCTCCGCACAGCAGTTTGTGGCGGCCTCCAGCTCCTTGACAGAGAAAAACACCTTTCATCTCTACTTCGATATACCCTTGGTGCGCGCACAGTTGGCCCTCTTGGCGCACAAGCCCGCGGATGCAATCCTACTGCTCGAGCCGGCCCGCCCCTTCCAGTTGCGTGACTTCTCTGTTCCCTATCTGCGCGCCCAAGCCGAGACGGAGGCCGGCCTGCTGGACGCCGCAGCAGCAGACTATCGCCTGATTCTTGCCAATCAAGGAGTCGATCCCATCTCGCCGCTCTATCCGCTGGCGCACCTGCGTCTGGCCCGCGTGCTGGTTTTGCAGAAAAAGACGGAAGAGGCGCGCCAGCAGCTCCGCGACTTCCTCGATGCCTGGAAGGACGCAGACTCCAA
Source organism: uncultured Occallatibacter sp. (assembly GCA_964450895.1). Lineage (GTDB taxonomy): Bacteria > Acidobacteriota > Terriglobia > Terriglobales > Acidobacteriaceae > Telmatobacter. The sequence goes on from CAYVGW010000064.1 coordinate 7,512, forward strand.
TTTGCCTCTCTTGCAGGCTGCCAAAAGCGAGTGCGCCAAACTTCAGTAAGGTAATGGATCGCCGCCGGCCTCCTTTTCTCCCTGCCTCTTCCACAGTTGGGCTTGTTGCAGTTCTTTCGGCTTCCCATGCTTCCTTGCAGTGGACCCCGTGCCGTGACCGTATGATGAGGGAATCAACAGGAATGGAGCGCCGCTCTCCAGACCGGCTGTAATGCGGGCTAGCCATTTTTGCTGCACTTCAACTGCCGTTTTTAGGTTGAATCAGTTGGCCACATCTACAACCCTTCATCAGCCGTTTTTAGGATAATCCTATAAACGGCAGTTGGGAACGGCCCTGCTCGCCTCGTTCACTTGCAAATACGATGCACAGCCGCCAACTCGCTAACTCGCGATTTCCGCGAAGCGGAAGCTAACTCGCTGCTTTTGTTTCACATACGCTTTATCGGATGCCTCGCTCCTTGAAGGTTCTTGCAGAACGGCCAAAGAGTGTTCTGGTGGAATTCCGAACTGCTCCGCACTTCACCCAAACGGTGAAATCCTTCGTGTCTGCAACACATTTACGTTGGATATAGTTGACCGCTCCGGCCATACTTCAACTGCCGTTTTTAGGATAATTCCGTGGCTGACTGATTCAGCAGCCCGCTATTTGAAGCGCTGGGTGGCTTTCAGGACTACGGAGAAGACGCCGGATTCGTCGCGGGCGACCTGGAGGGAGACGTGGCGGTTGATGGCGACTTCGGCCTGGATGAGCTGCTGGCTGGTGGTGTTGACGTTGGTGGCGTAGGTCAGGGTGAGGTTGCGGCCTAACTGCTCCTCGACAATAATGCGGGAGGTGGAGTTGCCCAGTGCGCCGAGGTAGTTGGGATCGACTTTGACGCTGCCCGCGCCGAAGAGGCGCTGAACGCGGGAGCTGACGGTGGCGTTGAGGGCGCCGCCGAGCAGGGCGTCGGTGGGATTGGAGATGGCCTGCTGCTGCTGCATGTAGAGGCGCTGCTGGTTTCCGGTGCGCCCCAGGGCAAGCAGAGCGACGACGTCGGCCTCGGGGAGCGGGGGGTCGGAGCGGTAGGTGACGTTCATCTTCTGCGGGGTGCCGTGGAGGCCGAGGGTGATGTCGTAATCTTCGACGCGGGCGGTGGCGTTGAGGTCGATGGAGGGCTGGATGCGGACGGGGTTGGTGAAGAAGATGTCGCCGCGTTGCAGGTCGTAGCGGGTTCCGGCGAGAATAGCGCTGCCGTCGGTGATGGAGATGCGGCCCAGGAGCGAAGGCGACGCTACGGTGCCGCGCAGGCGGAGATCGACGTTGCCGGCCAGCTTGGCGTAGGCGTTCTGGAAGTTCAACTGGGGCGACGAACTGAAGTGGATGTCGAGGCGGATGTGGTTGGAGGGGGCGTCGAGGGGGGCGATGGTCTCGACGGCCTCGGTTTGCTGGGCCAGGGCGGCGATGTCCAGATCGGGGCTGATGGAGAAGCGGGTGATGAGGACTTCGCCGGAGAGGAGGAGGTTGTTCTGGCTTCCCTGGAGGTGGAGCTTGGCGTCGGCGAGGGAGCTGATGCCTTCCGGGTAGCGGATGCGGATCTCTTTGCCGGTAGCGGTCAGGTCGGCGTAGAGGCCGTGCTGATAGGCGAGGTAGCCGCCGAGGGTGAGCAGCCCGCCGCCGCTCATGGCGGTGAGCGATTTGACTTCGAGGCGATTCTGGTTGAATTCGAGGGTGCCGTTCAACTGGCTGAGGCCGTTGGGCAAGTCTTCCAGGGCGAGAGCGGCATTCTGGAAGTCGATACGGCCTTGCAGACCGGGATTCATCAGCGGTCCATGGGCCTCGATTTGGAAGTTGGCGTTGCCGCTGGCGGTCAGGTCGGGGTCGAGGGTTTCGGCAATTTTGAGGTTGATGGCGCCGCTGGCGGAGAGGTCGAGTTGCTGCTTGCCCTGGAGGGAGAGGCTTCCCTGGGCGCGCAGATTGGTCTCCGGACCGGTGATGCGCAGCGGGTCGAGGCGGATGGTGGCGTGGTCGAGGCTGGCATGAAGGCCGCCCTCGCTTTGCAGAGGAATGCCGGCCAGAGTGACGGCGAGCTGCTCCAGTCGGGCTTCGCCGCGCATCTGATCGGGCTGCGCGAGAGGGCCGTCCAGGATGACGGCGCCGGCCAGCGCGGAGTCTCCGCTGAGGCCCTGGACGTGCGCCAGCTTGAGAAGAGGGCCAATGTTGAAGTGGGAGAAATCTATTTTGGCCTGGGTGGCATTGTCGCCGGTGAGGGCCGTCTGGCCGTGGGCGGTCATGTTGGCGGCGTCCATGCGGGAGGTGAGGTCGTAGGTGACGGCGCGGTTGGCGGTGCGGGCTGTCATCTCCAGGCTGCCCAGCGGCTCGCCGCTCAGCGCCAGGCCGCTGATGGTGGCGTGGGCCTGCAGGCGTGGATCGCTTAGCGTGCAGACGCCTTGGAGGGCGAAGTCCAGCTTGCCGGTGGCCGGCAGGCCGCTGTTGCGCACGGCTTGGATGAGGGCCAGATCGAAGCCATCGCCGCTGGCATTCATCTGGCAGCGGCCGGATTGCAGGTTGTAACTGGCCGTGGCGGAGATTTTGCCGGCTTCCCCGTTCACGGAGACAGAGGTCAGATCGAGGGTCTGGCCGGACAGCGTGCCTTGGGCACGGATGCGGTCCATGGTCTCGCCGTAAAGAGTGATTTTGTCGCCCGTTACCCATCCGGAGCCAGCCAGCGCGCGGAGCGGGCCGTCGAGTTGAAGCTGCGCGCCCATCGTGCCAGCCAAGGGCAGCTTTTGGCCGGTGAGCAGGCTCAGATCGTCCAGATCAACCTTGCTGGCGATCAGGCGGAGCTGGAGGAGGGAATTGGCGTCGTAGGCGGGAACGGGGGCAACTGCGTGCGAGCCGGAAGAGGCCATGGCGGTGAGGCTGCCGCTGAAGCTGACCTCGGCATTGCCTTTGCGGAGCAGGCCGCGGGAGAGGTCGATGCGCGCGGCGGAGTAGCTGCCGGCGGCCTCGATGGAGTCCACGCGGATGAATTGATTTTGGCTGGGGGGCGCGTTGGCGATGGCCGCCAGTTCGAAGCCTGCCTGGGTGGCCTTCATCTCGCCGGAGATGCGCGGATCAATGAGAGAGCCGTTCCAGAAAGCGTTGACCAGGTCGAGCTTTCCGCTCAGCGCCACGGGGAGGGCCGCGCTTCCGGATCTGCCGTTGCGCTCCAATCCCAGATCGCGCAAGACCGTGTCGAACTCGCCCAGGTTGCTGGTGTGAAGCTCGACGGCGATGGCCGAGGGGCTGGTGAGGGGATAAGCGCCGAGGTGGCCGTGCGCGGTCAGTTGGCTGGAGGGCATATTTAACTCCAGCTTGCGCATATCCACCGCGCCGTCCCGTTGAGTGTAGGTGGCGTCGATCAAGCCGCTGGCGGGAGCTTTGCCCGGAGCAGCTTGTGCCGGTGGCGTGAGGTTGAAGAGCGCCTGCACGGAGAGGGTATTCTGGTCGCCGTTGATCCACAGGGCGCTGGCGGGGCCGCTGACGCGCGCATCCACGCCGAGATGCTGGAAGGGCGGGTCGCAGAGCATCTCCAGCAGCGTGTCCAGCGCTACATCCTTGAAGGTGCTGGTCACCTTTCCGTTGACGGGGATGGTGATTACGTCGGCTGGCTGGTCGGTCCCCGGTCTCAAAATCGTGACCTGGGGCGCCCGATCTGGCTGGAGGGCAGGCGCGCCCGGAAGCACGGGCAGCCAGTGAACCAGGGAGAGGTCGCCGTCGATCTCTCCGCCCTGCCGCAGGTGAACCTGGATCGCGTTCACCAGCAGCGCTTCGGGGTCGGCGTGGAGGCGCGCATCCAGTTGAAAGCCGGTGGCGACGACGCCGGTTCCGATGTACGAACCATTCTCGACGTGCAGGTTTCCGTCCACGCGGAAGCGGCCCGTATCGCCGGCGCCGTTCAGATCCAGACGAGCAAGCCCCTGAGGGGTAAAGGGGTAGCCGGTCAAGGCATCCACCAGGCGCAGATCCAGCTCGCCCACGGCTTTGCCCTGCCAGTGAGGACGGTCAAAGTGGTTCAGCGTGCCGGTGATTTCCATAGAGCGCTCTTTGACGCCGCGGCCCCGCGCGGTGATGCGCAGGGAACGCAGCGTGGCCTGAGTGCGCGAGAGGTCGATGGTGGCTTGCAGATAACCCTGGACTTGCGGATTGGAAGCATGGTGGCTGGCCGCCGCGCCACGCGCAAGGCTCAGATCGCGGACCCCGGCTTCAATGCGATAAAACTCCGGATTGCCCTTGAGAGCGGTCGCATAGGCCATGCTGACTGAAAGGTCGTTGGCGGTAAAGTCGAGGGGAATGTAACGGTTCTGGAAGTCGAAGGCCGCGGCGCGGTTCTCGTAGTCCACCAGGCCTTGTTCGACGGCAATATGGCTGGTCTTCAGGTTGAAGAAGCTCTCCAGGGCGGGCTTGCTCTGCTTCTGCGGCTTGCGCGGCTGGGGCTGATTGGTGGTGCCGTCCGGGTAGACGATCAGATGGAACTGGGGCTTGAGAATCTCCAGGTCGCGCAACGGAAAGTCCGGAATCCACCATCCCAGCATGCTCCAACGCACGCGGATATTCTTGAGCTGCGCATAGGGCGCTTCGCCGGGCGCTTCATGGCCGTGAATAACCACCCCTCCGGCCTCTGCCTCAAGATGCAGAAGATCCCAGTGAAAGGCCGCGATTTCCACTTTGCCGCCGGTGGCTGTCTGCAAATACTGCGCGATTCGCCCTCGGACGTAGTTCTCAAAAGCCGCTGAACTGGCAAAGAAATACAGCCCCACGAGAGTTGCCGCGAGGAGCAGAAATCCGCCCGCCACCGTCAGGGGAAGGTGGCGCAGAAAGAAGCGGCGGAGACGGCTGGGCTTGGGCGCACCGCCTGCGGTGGGGACAACCGCTTGCTCTTCCCTCGCTTGAGATTCGGGGTCTCGTTTATCCGGAAAAGAATCTATGGCGGGAGGCTTGGGGCCGGACTCGCTCATGCGCCTCCTTTCTCGCCCTGGACGGAATGCAATGGCGAGGAAAGAGCGGCCCCGCCCGGAGTTTTCGGGGTTTCCAGCGCTGGATCAAGGACTTCCACATCGCCCTGCTTGCGCAGATTGGTGAGCCAGCCGTCGAAGAGTACGTTCACCTGGCGCTGCAACAGAATCTCCTGAATGCGCGGGGAGACTTCTTCCAGCATAGGAACTGCTTCTCCGGGCGCGTACTGGGGCAGCAGCGTTTGCTTGTAATAGCTTTCAATCTCCTCTGGAGTGATGCGAATGCCCTGGCGAAAGCGCTCCTCGATGAAGCGCAGAATCTGAATGCGGAAGCGGAGATAGGCGCGGACCCGCTCGATGGTGAGAGCATGAGCGGCCAGAAATGCTCTCCATCCCTCCTCCGAGGCGCAGTTGAGGTGAACGCAGGCCGGCACTTCCTTGCGAATCTGGCTGAGGCGGGCGTCAATCTCGGCTTGGGTTGGCTCGATGGCCTGCGCGTCTTCCTGGCGAATCTGCTGCTGGATGAGGGCGCGGCTGATCAACTGCTCCAGCGCCCGCCGCGGCGTGAGAGCGCCCAATCCGGCCTGCGCGGGGTCCAGCACGGCCAGCCGGATCTCCTCGTCCAGGTCGCTGGCCAGGATGGCTTGATTATTGACCACGGCTACGACGCGGTCCAGCTCGACGGCTTGAGCGGGCTGGGGCGGCGTGGGGATTGGCGGCGCGGTTTGCGCATACAGGCAAGCCGGTAAGCAAAATAAACATAAAAAAAGAATTCCAGTCAAAAAAATCGGCAGTTGCCTGTCGCTTGGCGGCTGTCTGTCACAGAACGGCTGCTTTTCGCTTTTCGACTGCCTATTGCTCTTCGGCTGTCTGTCGTCCGCGCCGTAGGCGCAATGGTGATTAGCCCCGCGTTTCAACGCGGGGTGAGCGCCCTCAAGATTCAACCGGAGTCCCGTAGGGACGGCGCGAAATCTGCCGAAAATGCAAGTTTCAATGGAATCAAAAATTTGCAGCCTCTGCGAAGAGTAGTGCCAAACTAGTTCCCCATCGGTGTGGCCGGCCCGCGGGAGATGAAACTGGGTGCCCCACCCTCGCCGCGTTCTTGTTTTTGCGGCTAGGGTGGGATTCGTTGATCTCGCAACTTTGTTTCTTACCAAAGCGGTGTTCATCCCGCCAATAGGTTTCATCCCAGCGCGTTCACGCTGTTTGTCGAGCCGAATTGGGGGATGGATTCTCATCAATAGGCCTGCCCCAGGCTGAAAAAGAAGTTGAAGTGGCCGCCTTCGCCCACGTGCGGGCTTGAGTAATCGGGGATCAATGAGTAGTTGATATTGACAGGGAAGATGGGCGGGTTGAGGCTATAGCTGAAGTCCAGACGGATCGGCCCCACGGGCGTATGGTAGCGCAAACCTATGCCGGGCGCGTGCGAGAAGTAGTTGAAACTGCATTGGCCCTGCACCCCTGTTGAGGTTGAAGGACCGGTGGGTACAGGGTTGGCGATCTTTTCCGAAGCTGGAATCAGCGTTTCACAGCTTGCCCGATCCGGTTGGTGAACCCGGCCTATGCTCGCCCACGCATCGTGGGCGTTGGTAAAGACGTTTCCCATATCGTGGAAGAGTACCACGCTTACGGTATTGCCCAGCCAGGGCAGGGTCGGGGGCGGCAGACGCAGTTCGGTGCTGTTGATCAGCGCGCCGGCTCCGCCGATGGGGAAGCCGGTCTCCGGATCGCGTGGCCCAGCCACATTCGCGCCGAAGCTGCGCAGCGAGGTCGCCCCGCCGGCGTAAAGGCGTTCGGGCAGCGGAATGAGTTCTTCCTGAAGTGGACCAAATGCCCGTTCCTGGCCGTAGCGGGTGTTGCGCGCCAGAACAAACCGGCCTTTGTTGAAGCCGTAATAGCTGGAATACGACAGGTCGAGGCGATTGAAGCTGGCCTGCGCGCCAAACGCGTCGGCGGAAAGGAACTCCTGCAAACTCGTATAGGCGCCTCGATGCGCGTCCACCTGCGAGTCGCGCGTATCGCGAATCCAGGTCAGCCCCGGCCCCGCCACCCGCACCGCCGTGGCCAGCGTGGCGATCTCGTTCGGATAAACCTGCAAGCTGTTGGCCTCCACCTTGACGCGCCGGAAGTTGAATTCGTAGATGAGGGTGTTGGCCTTGGAAAGGTGTGAACCGGGCGAGTCGAAGTGCTCTGTCCAACGGGTTCCAATCTCCAGCCGGGAGGCTACATAGGTACTTACGTCCAGGCTGTTGGCATAGCCGCCGGAGATGGTCAGGCCGAAGTTCCGGTTGCCCTCGAAGTGTGGATTCTGGAAGAGCAGGTCGATCTTTTGCTCCAGCAAGCCGTAGTTGCCGCGTAGCGAGAGGGATTGATCCCGCCCGAAGAGATTGCTGCGGGTGATGCCCGCGATGATGCGTGGACTGACGCCTGTTTTGCCGTTGGGTTTGCAATTGGCGCCGCTGGCGATGATGCCGCCACAGTTGTATTGGGGCGTTCCGGTCTGCGCCTCAAGGCCGCCGCCGTAGGTCAATGTCCATCGCCGCGCCTCCGCCACTTGTAACATTACGGTCTTGTAGGTCTCTTCGCCTGTGGGATTTTCGACGGCTGTATCGATTTCGTTGAAGAGGGCAAAATCGTAAAGATTGCGCTGCGTATCCATCAGCGCGGTCTGGTTGAGCGGGTCGCCGGGATGCACGGTAATGGCCTTGGCCACTGTCTGCGGACGGGTGTAATGAAGACCGGTCAGGAGAACTTTGCGCACAAAAATCTGCCGGCCTTCGGTGATGTGGAAGACCACATCCACCCGGTTTGGGCTGGCCGTCTCCATCTGCTGCGCTACCTCGACGCGCACCAGATCGAAGCCCCGGCTGAGGTATTCGCTGAGCAGCGCGTCGCGGTCTCCGGCCAGGTTCGCCGGAGAAACCAACTGCCCTGCGACGGTATTCATCAGCGGCGTGAGTTGGGCGGCCTCCAGATGCTCATTGCCTTCCAGCCGGACCGAGCCTGCACGAAGCTGCGGTCCCTCCTCGATGCGGTAGACCACGGCCAGGGGCGCAATGATTCCAGGCTTCGCTGTTCCCGCGCTGGTCTCCAGCGTAACTTTGACCTTGGAGAAGCCGTTGTTCTGGTAGACCGACTGAATGGCATTGATGTCGGCGGTGACCAGGGCTTGACTGTAAGCGCCATGGCGGTCCAGCGAATCCGCGGCGTGAACACTGAGCAGATCCTTGAGCGTTGCGGAGTCAAAGTAGTGGTTACCCTGGACGGAGACCTGCTCGACGCGCCGCCGCGGCCCCAAGTGAACTTTATAAACGATGGTCACCTGGTCGGCAGCGGGCGACTCTCGTTCGTGCTCGACTTTGACGTCAAAGTAGCCCTGGCGCTGGTAGTAGTCGCGCAGCCGGCGGTTTCCCTCGTTGAGCAGATCGTCATCCACGCTGCCCTCCTCGAAGATGGGAATCAACCGCTTGACGCGCCCCGCATCCATATTGACTCCCTCGACCAGCACCTGAACGACGGGGCCGCGGAGTGCGGAGAAGCTGAAACTGTCTTTTGGTGCCGTGAACTTTTGGGATTCGAGCTTGATCTCGGCCTCTAGCCGCTCTTGCCCCTGGTAGACCTTGAGAACACCGGACAGGGCGCGGTCGCGGGTTTCGTTGTTCACGCGGGCGCCGGTTTTCAGATGGGCGTGACGGCGAAACTCCGCCACGCTCATCCCCGGCTCCCCGGTCACCGTGACCGCGCCTACGCGCGCCTGCCGGCCGCTGACCACGTGGAAGGCAATGTCTACCAACTGTTCTTCGGGCCGAGACGTGAGCTTCTGGGTAAGGACTGGCTCGTGAAAGCCATCCTGGGCCAGCATGGCGCGCATCTGTTCGAGGGCCTGATCGAGCTTGGCCTGTGTGAAGCGCGTGCCGGGCGCAAGCTGTCCGGCGCGCTCCAGTTGCGTGTTGAGCGTGCCCGGCTTGGCACCCTCCACACTCACCCTGCCAATGAAGGAGCGCGGAGTCCCGCTAAAGAGCAGACCCACGCCGTCCGCCTCGCGCTCGGCCTCCACCGCGATGGTTTCAAAGAGTCCGGTGGCATAGAGCTGGCGCAGGCTTTTTCGGATAGCCTCCCGGCTCAGCGGTTTGCCTTCAGATTGAGCCAGAGTACCGGGCAGGGGCGCAAGGCGGTCCAGGCCGACGCCGGCCACGGAGACGCGCCGAACGGGCAAGCCCTCCCAGGCATCGAGAGGATCGGGAAGCCTCTGCGCCGCCGGATCGGCCGCGGCGCTGGAGGCGCTTTCCTCCATTGCAGGCCGGTTCTCGCTCCACAAGCGGCTTGCGCTGCAGAACACGATGGCAAGAAGCGGGATCAGAAGGATGCCCAACTCCGACCATCTGCCGCTTTGCCGTGCAGGCCATGCCTTCAAGAGTGAACCTCTAATCCCTGATCTCTGAACCCTGAACCCTGTTCCCTGTTCCCTGTTCCCTGTATTTATACTAACGAGGAAGGCCGCCGAGTGCTTTGGTCTTCCTCGGGGATAGATGATTTCACCAGTAAAGCGCAAGCCTCGCTCGCGGCTCGGCCCGGATTTGCCGGAAGCCTCTGTGCGCCCGCCCAGCGCGGAAGAGCCCTCGGCGTCCCCCGCCATTTTGCCCGAGCCTGCGTTGTCCGGCGAAGCCGAGCTGGGCAAACTGATCCAGAAAGTCCAATCCGGCGACCACCAAGCCTTTGCACAACTGTACTCTTTGCACAAAAGGCGCATCTATTCTCTTTGTCTGCGCATGGTGGGCAATGTGGCCGAAGCCGAGGATCTGACCCAGGAGACCTTTCTTCAATTGCACCGTAAAATCTCGACATTTCGCGGCGATTCGTCCTTTTCCACCTGGCTGCACCGGTTGGCCATCAATGCCGTGCTGATGCAGCTCAGAAAGCGGGGCCTGTCTTTGATTTCAATGGATGAAGCCATGGAACCCGACCCCAACAGCGGCGCCAGCCGGAGTTTTGGCGAGCGCGATCTCACCTTGACCGGCTCCATTGACCGGATGGCGCTGGAGCGCGCGGTAAGCGAGCTTCCCGCCGGCTACCGCCTGGTCTTCATCCTGCACGATGTCGAGGGTTATGAGCATCCGGAGATTGCCGGAATGCTGGATTGCTCGGTCGGCACGTGCAAATCCCAGTTGCACAAAGCGCGGCTGCGGCTGCGCGATGCGTTGCGCAATATTCCTCAGCAGGAGGCGCGCGGATGACAAGAAATGCCGAAATCATGGCCTGTGAGCAATTTCAGGCGCGCTTGCCGGAGTTGATCGGCTCCGGCCAGAAAATGGACGCCCATCCGCATCTACGGCATTGCCCGCTCTGCCGCGCTCTGCTGGCCGACCTGGAGACCATCGCCGAAGCCGCCCGCCAGCTCTTTCCCGTCGCCGAACCGCCCGATGATTTATGGTTGCAGATCGAATCCGCCTTGCTGAAGGAGGAGGCGTCGCCGGAACACGATGCGGGAAGAGGTGACTAAACGGATGCGTCCAAAATCGCTGGGTGCTGGGTGCCCCCGGTCTCGATTTTGAGACCGGGGGCTCCACAGACCAAAATCGCCGCTCAAGAATGCCTTTTTTGCTCGAAAACCGCCCCGAGTAGACCGTTTGCTCCCGCCCGCGTCTAAAGTTCAGATCATTTCGGCAACGCTGCTTCTGCCAAGACCCGCTCCGGCCAGTTACAATGCAAAGAGTGGGGCCCGGCTCGAACCGTGGCGCCGGAATCGAAGAGTTCGATGCCAGCCGGACGGTTGAGCAGTCGTGAGGTTCAGGACCGAATGAAGAAGATCGCAAGCATTGCATTTCTGTTGGCCGTGTGCGTGGCCGCAGGCCGCGCCCAGGAAAGCCGCCAGGACATCAGCCTCAGCGGTACGGCATTCATGTATTACCACGTCAATTCAACGGCTGACGTTTATGTGGGCGCCAACACCCCGTACGGCGCTTTGGCCAGCTACCGCTTTATGCTGACCCCTTCCAGCGCTCTGGAAGCCAACTATGGCATCACTTACCAGAACACCTTTCATTTCAAAACCAATCCCCTCAACATCAATGTGCTGACCCGCACGCAGGAACTTTCGGCCGCCTACGTCCGCTCCTTCAACTTCCGCAAATTCAATCCCTTTGTCGAGGCGGGACCCGCGGGGCTTATCTTCCTGCCCATTCGCAACTCAGGCACAAACATCCAGGATGCCCAGCGGCAGACAGAGGTTGGCTTGCTCTACGGCGCGGGCTTTGCGCTTGAACTCAGTCCCAGCTTCGACCTGCGCGGCGAATACCGCGGGCTGGTCACCAAGGTTCCCGATTTTGGGCTTGCTTCGTCGACTGGAAGCAATGTCAATCTGAATACCAACAAATGGTACAAAACAATCGTCGTTCCTACTATCGGTATCGCCTACCACTTCTAAACTCTGCATGATCCGTGGAAAGAATGGGATGGCCTCGGCCATCCTTTTTCTTTTTGGCGCACAGGATGTCTTTGAGAATCTGCGCCTGTTTCAATAGAAGCTGACGCCCGGCATCGGATAATGCTTGCGATCGCCAGTCCACTGTGCGCCTGCTTCTGAATGGCGGCGGCAGCTACGACCGCATCGCCGATCATGACACTGTGGCTTTTCAGGCTGCGGAAAACTCAATTCAGTCAGGTTTTGTAACAAGGGAACGACTTTAGTCGTGCCGCAAACGACTGATAATAAATGAATCGATCACTCCAGAAACTCCCGCACAAAAGGATTCTTGCTCTTGACCAGCTCATGCAGCGAGCCGTCGAAGATCAGGCGGCCTTCTTCCAGCATCAGGAAGGTGGTGCCGGGGTCGGTCTGGCCTTTGGGCATCGGAACCATGCGGCCGGCTGCCTCGTCAAAGCGGTGATTGCAAAGCAGGAAGGCGTCCTGCAGACGGTGCGTCACCAACAGCGAGGGAGTGCGGCTCACGTCGCGCTCCTTGACAATCAGCTCGATGATGTTGGTCGAGGTCAGCGGGTCCAGGCCGCCGGTGGGCGAGTCGTAAAGCAGCAGCTCCGGCTGCCGGATGAAGGCGCGCGCAATAGCTACGCGGCGGCGCATTCCTCCCGAAAGGCTGGCCGGAAAGAGGCTGATGGTCTCCTCCAACTCGACAAAGCGCAGCGCGGCGCGGACACGCTGGTCGATCTCCTCGTCGGCGACGCGTTCCTGAATCAACTGGTAGGCGACGTTGTCGCGCACGCTGAGCGAGTCAAAGAGCGCGCCCTCCTGAAAGACCATGCCGACGCGGGTGCGCAGCGGGAAAAGCTGCTGCTCGGGCATCTGGGAGATTTCGTTGCCAAACAGCGAGATGCTGCCCTCATCGGGGCGGAGCAAGCCGTTGACCAGCTTGAGCAGGACGCTTTTGCCTACCCCCGCCGGACCGAGCAGAATCCGCGTCTCTCCGGGCGCAACGGAGAAGCTCACGTTGTCCAGCACCGGCGGCCCGTCAAAGGCGATCGAGACGTTGTGAAAGGCAACGACGGGAGCCGGATCAGCCGCCTGCGCCTTGTCTTGCCCGGGTTGGAGAAGCTCGCTGGTCCGGTTCATAGGGGCGGGAAGAGGTTAAGCAGCACCTGGGTGAGCAGGAAATCGACAAAGATGATGAGGACCGAGGCCCAAACAACAGCCTGAATCGTCGAGCGGCCCACGCCCTGCGTTCCGCCGCTGGTGCGCATTCCATAAAAGCACCCGATGGAGCTGAGGATGTAGCCGAAAAAAAGCGGCTTCACCAGACCCTGAATAATGTCGGGATAGCGCAGCGACTCCCAGGCTTTGGAAAAATAGAGCGTGCCGTCCTGGTGGTTCATGAAGACGGTAACTAGGCCGCCGCCGGCGATGCCGCAGGCATTGGAGACGATGGTGAGAAAAAAGAGCATGGTGATGGTGGCGGCGATGCGCGGCGTGACCAGCTTGCGCATGGGATCGACGCCCAGGGCGCGCATGGCGTCAATCTGCTCGGTGACCACCATCGAGCCAAGTTCGCTGGCCATCGACGAGGCGTTGCGGCCGCTGACCATCACGCCGGTGAGGATCGGCCCCAGTTCACGGATCATGGTGAGCGCAACAAACTGCCCGGTAATGGCCGTGGCGCCAAAGGCCGAGAGCGTGGCCGCCGATTGCAGCGCCAGCACGCCGCCGGTGGCCAGTCCGGTGAGAACCACAATCGACAGCGAGCCGAAGCCGATGATGTCGGCCTGAATCAGGAAATCCTGCCAGTAGATGGGCGGACGAAAGAGGTTCAGGAATGCGCGCAAGGCGAACAGGGAGTAATCCTGTACGGTCAGCACCAGGTTCTGCGCGGTTTTTTCAATCCTGTCGATCGCCATCGTCCTTACCGTTCCGCGGTTGCGGCGCGCCACTCTCTTGGACAGGATAGCGCATTGCAGTGGTCAGCGATCAGGGATCAGCGATGAAGGATCAACGATCAGAGATCAACGATCAGGGATCAGGAACTTGGAACTAGCGAACAGAAACTGGTGCCGTGACCGTGGGATGAGGGAATCAACAGGAATGTAGCGCCGGTCTCCAGACCGGCTGTCGTGCGGGCGTCCTCGCCCGCACAAGTCCAGGGTTGATTACCAAATCATGCGGTCTAAATACGAGTACTACCGTTGCAGATAAACGGAATCGGAAGGAGCAGGGGCCTTTAGGCCCCTGAAAGAGTGCAAATTTGAAGGGCCTTTAGGCCCGGGCCTTTGTCTCGCTTCCATAACTTCGTCAAATACAACTGTAGTCCCCCACCAGCGTTGCCGACCCGTCGCGCATGAAACCGTAGCGCCGTGTATGACAGCGTCGGCTTTGTCAAGGCTCTTTTTCAGGCTT
>CAYVGW010000065.1:0-21281 GCA_964450895.1 uncultured Occallatibacter sp.
AACAAGCGTGGACCGGGAGGTCCACGCCACAGCCGGCCGGGAGGCCGGCGCTACAATTTTATGTTCCTTGGGCCGGCAGCCTCAGTAGGGAACTACAATAAAGCTATGTTGCTTGAAGGCATTTTTGCTGCGGTTCCTACGCCGTTTTATCCGGACGAGCGGGTTTATCTTCGCAAGATTGAAGCCAATATCGCGCATTACGCGCGCACGCTGCTCTCTGGGCTGCTGTTGCTGGGTTCGACCGGCGAGGCGGTGATGCTGGACGACGCGGAGAGCCGCGAGGTGCTGCGCTTGGCGGCCGAGGCGGCCGCGCCGGAGAAGGTGCTGATTGCCGGAGTGGCGCGGGAGAGCGTGAAGGGGACGGTTGCGCTGGCCGAGGCGGCGGCGCAGTACGGCTACGATGCGGTGCTGGTGCGCACGCCGACGTACTTTGCCAACCAGATGACGGCAGCGGCGGTGCTGCATTACTTCCGCTCGGTGGCTGACCGCTCTCCGCTGCCGGTGATTCTCTACAACATTCCGCAGTTTGCGCCGTACAACATTCCAGTGGAGCTGGTGGCCGAGCTGGCCGAGCATCCGAATATTTTCGGGATCAAGGATTCGACGGGAAGCGTGGAGCGGATTCGCGCGCTGGTAGAGGCGGTAAAGAGCGCGCCGCGGCGAACGGTGACCGTGACGCCGGTCTTTGAGGCGGTGACGGGGCGGATGCTGGCGGCTCAGGAGGGAAGGGAAGAGGCGCTGGTTTCGATTGGCGGGGTGGTTGATTTGAGCAACATCGAATCCCACCCTAGCGGCAAAAACAAAGACGCCGCGAGGGTGGGGCACCCGCCAAGTATTTCAGTTGCGCAACTGAAGACGCGGACAAAAGAGGTGGGTTTTGCGGTGCTGGGCGGCTCGACGGCCACGCTGCTGGAGTCGCTGGAGGCAGGCGCGGCGGGGGCGATTCTGGGCTTTGCGGCGTGCGCGCCGCAGGCCTGCCAGGAGGTTTATCTGGCGTGGAAGGATCGGGACCGCGCGCTGGCCAAGGAGAAGCAGTTGCGCATTGCGGCGGCTAGCCAGCGAATTGTGGGCCAGTTGGGGATCAACGGGGTCAAGTACGCCTGCGACTTCAACGGGTATTTTGGCGGGCGGGGACGCGCGCCGCTGGTGGGGTTGACGGGGGCTGAGAAGGCGGAGATTGAAGGGTTGCTGGCGGGGATTCGGAATTAGGGTAAGTAAACCGAGGTACGTGGTATCCCAGGTCCGAAAATCCGGACCTGGGGCACCCGGCTGGATGAGGGAGTTTGAGATGAAAGCGATGGTACGGCGGAGCAGCATTCTTCTTTTTGTGGCCGCGATGTTTTTTGGCGGCGTGATGGGCAGCGCGCAAGAGGGCAAGGTTGTCCTGGAACGCGGAAAAGCCACGGTGGTTCTGGAGCCGTATGCGCCGAATATCTTGCGCGTAACGCTGAGCATCAAGCGCGACAAAGCACTGGCCGGACCGGGCTACGGCGTGACAGGCGCGCCAGCCGCCGCCGGCTGGAGCGCGAGCCAGAACAAGCGCGGCGACGACGTCTACAGTTCGGCCCGGATCATTGCCACCGTGGGCCGGCAGGAAAAGCCGTGGGACGACAGCACAAGCTTCTTCCCGGACTCGACTCCGGGGGCGCACATCACCATCACCACGCCGGACGGCAAGAAGCTGCTGGAGATGACCGGCTGGACGCAGGTGGTTCCGAATCAGAAGGATGGGACGGCGGCGGTGCTGGCTGACCGGCGGCCTACGGACGACGAGTTCTACACCGTGGGCGCGAACTTTATTTCGCCGGACGACGAGCATTATTACGGACTGGGGCAGAACCAGGAGGGCTTCCTGGACCATCGCGGCCACGTGGTGCATTGCTGGGCGGACTATAACGCGCCGGCGGGGCAGAGCTTCTGCGTGCCGTTTCTCGTGACCAACAAAGGCTATGGGCTGCTGTGGGACAACCCCTCCAAAACAACGATTGCCCCGGGCTTCAACGAGCAGACCAAGTGGAGTTCCGAAGTGGGCGACCGGGTTTCGTTTTTTGTGATTGCCGGGGCAACGGCGGACGAGATCTTTGCCGGCTACAAGCAGTTGACCGGGCCGACGCACATGCTGCCCAAGTCGGCGTATGGATACATCCAGTGCAAGCAGCGGTACGCGAGCCAGAAGGAGCTGCTGGACGTGGCGCAGGGCTATCGCGACCGGCATCTGCCGGTGGATGGGCTGGTGGTGGATTGGTTCTATTACACCAAGATGGGGCAGTTTGATTTTGACGCGAAGTTCTGGCCCGATCCGGCGGGGATGAACAAGAAGCTGCACGAGATGGGCTTTGAGACGATGATCAGCGTGTGGCCGCGGTTTTTGGCGGCGGACCGCTTTTATGACGACTTGGTGAAGAAGGGCTGGTTGATCTCCTACGCCGACGGCAAGCCGATCGACGGGCTGCCCTACGACCGCGCGGGATCGGACATTGATACGACCAACCCGGCTGCGGCCGATTGGTATTGGAAGACGATCCGCGACAACATTGTGAGCCAGGGCTTTGATTCGCTGTGGGCGGACGAGACGGAGCCGGACCTGCCGCCGAATGGCGCGTACTTCAAGGTGGGGCCGGGGACGGAGTACTTCAATGTGTATCCGTACTTTCACACCAAGGTGCTGTATGACGGCTACCGCAAGGATTTGCCCAGCAAGCGCGCGCTGATCCTCAGCCGCGACGGCTACCTGGGCGAGCAAAGCAACGGGACGGTCGTCTGGTCGTCGGATATCTCCGGCACCTGGGACACGCTGAAGCGGCAGATTCCGACCGGGCTGGACGTGGCGGCGTCGGGGCTGGCGTACTGGTCGAACGACACAGGCGGCTGGCAGTATCTGCCTCCGGTGCATCATCCGGCGCACAAGCCGCTGCTGGACCCCTCGGATGCGCGGGACAACGTGGGCGGCTACGATGATTATCCGGAGCTATACACGCGCTGGTTCCAGTATGCGGCGTTTTTGCCCATCTTCCGCACGCATGGGAGCCGGAACGCGAACGAGGTCTGGTCGTACGGCAAAGAGGCGGAGCCGATTCTGGAGAAGTATCTGAAGCTGCGCTACACGCTGCTGCCGTATATTTATTCGCTGGGCTACCAGACATGGCTGAGCGGGGCGCCGTTCATGCGGGCGCTGCCGCTGGACTTCCCGAATGACCCCAAGGTGGTTGATCTGCGCGACGAATATATGTTCGGGCCGGCGTTTCTGGTGGCGCCGGTGACCGAGCAGGGGGCGACGAGCCGGGAGGTGTATCTGCCGGCGGGCGCGGATTGGTACAACTACTGGACCAACGAGCGGGTGAAGGGCGGGCAGACGATTCGCGTGAATGCGCCGATCGATACGCTGCCGCTGTTTGTGCGGGCGGGGTCGATTGTGCCGCTGGGAGCGGCGGTGGAGAACACGCACCAGGCGCAGGCGATTGCCAAGGTGCGGGTCTATCCGGGCGCGGACGCGAGCTTTACGCTGTTCACGGACGACGGCGCGACCAACGCGTATGAGCAGGGGGCTGGGTCGGTGACCAAGCTGCACTGGGATGATGCGCGGAAGAAGCTGACGCACGAGGGCGCGGCGGCGTGGAGCGGGCCGGATGGCGCGATCGTCGAGGTTGCCGGGCACTGAGGCTGGAGGGATTCCGAATTTATGGGTGGCGGGCAACGATGCTCCGCCACCCATTGTTGCGCATTCGTTGGGTTGGCGAGTCGCGCAAATGATACTCTAAATGCATCAACGCCAGGAAGAAACAAGCGTGGACCGGGAGGTCCACGCGACAGCCGGACAGAAGGCCGGCGCCACAGTTCCATGCACGGAGGCGGAGTTGCAACCAGCCGGGGGAGAGATCACAGTTCTGCTACGGAAGTGGCGGGCGGGCGAGCCGTCGGCCTTTGAGAACCTGATTCCGCTGGTCTATCCTCATCTTCGCCAGTTGGCGGCGGCTTACGTGCGCCGGGAGCGCAATCCCGACATGCTGCAAGGGACGGCGCTGGTCCATGAACTCTATATGCGGCTGCTGAACCAGAAGAAGGGTGTGGGCGAGGATCGCGGCCATTTCTACGCCTTTGCCGCCAAGGTGATGCGCATGATCCTGATCGATCACGCGCGGGAGCGGCAGGCGCAGATGCGGGGCGGCGGCTTGCAGCGCATCGCGCTCAGCGACGATCTGGCCTGGGTACATATCGACAGCCCCGAACTGCTCGACCTGGACCGCGCTCTGGATGAGCTTGGCCAATTGGATGCCGCCAAGGTTCAGCTTGTGGAGGAGCGGTACTTTCTGGGCTGCACCATCGAGGAGATCGCCGAGCTGATGCAGGTCTCTGCCGCCACGGTGAATCGCGATCTGAAGTTTGTGCGCGGTTGGCTCTATAGCCGTCTCTATCCGGATACAGTGGAGAATTTAGAGGCGCAATGATACGTTCGGTGCGCTTCTTCCGCTAATTGAGAAGAGCCGGATTTCTCTGGCAAGGACTGCACAGCATGAATTCCAGGACGGAACGTTTCCAGCTCATCGAGAGCATCTTTCACGCGGCTTGTGCGGTGGCGGGGGAGGCGCGCGAGGCGGTGATCGCGGCGCGTTGCGGGGGAGACGCCGGACTGGCCGCGGAGGTGCGCCGCCTGCTGGCCGCCTCGGAGAAAGAGGAGCGGCAGAGCGCCCAACAGCCCTCGGAAGAGGCGGAGGAGCAGGTGGTTGGCCGCCGAATCGGCCCTTATTTGCTGGACGGGCTTCTGGGGCGCGGCGGGATGGGGGCGGTCTACCGGGCGCATCGCGCCGACGGGGAGTTCGAGCAGCAGGTGGCCATCAAGCTGATCGATCTGCCGCTGGCCACCGGGCTTTTCCGCGACCGGTTTCGCCAGGAGCGGCAGATTCTGGCCAGTTTGCAGCATCCTTTCATCGCGCGGCTGCTGAACGGCGGGGTGACGGAGGAGGGCGATCCGTACCTGGTGATGGAGCTGGTGGACGGCATTCCCATCCATCGCTACTGCGAGCGGGAAAAGCTCCCCCTTCGCCAGCGGCTGGCGCTTTTTCTGAAGGTCTGCGAAGCGGTGCAGTTCGCTCATCAGAATTTCGTGGTGCATCGCGACTTGAAGCCGGACAATATCCTGATCGCCGCCGACGGCGCGCCCCGGCTGCTGGACTTCGGCACCGCCAAGCTGCTGACGCCTTCGATTGCCGCGGCGGGCAGCGGACTGACGCGGGAGGGCTACCAGTCTTTTACGCCGCAGTACGCCAGCCCGGAGCAGGTGCTGGGCCAGCCGGTGACGGCGGCCTCGGATACTTACTCGCTGGGCATTCTGCTCTATCTGCTGCTGACCGGCTCGCTGCCCTATGAACTGGCCGAGCTGACGACGGCCGAGCTGCTGCGCGCTGTTTGCCACGAGCCGCCGCGCAAGCCCGTGGCGGCGCAGGCGCTCGGTTGGCGGCTGGACGCGGATTTGGATGCGATTCTGCGCAAGGCGCTGCGCAAGGAGCCGAACGCGCGCTACGGAACCGCCGCCGAGCTGGCCGCGGAGGTTCGCGCTTGGCTGGAGGGGATGCCGGTGGCCGCGCGGCGCGGGGACTTGCGCTACCGCGCGTGTAAATTCATGCGGCGCAATCGCGTCGCCGTGGCGGCTTCAGGGCTGCTGGCCGCTTCGCTGTTTGCCGGGGTAATCGGCGTAGTGTGGCAGGCCAAAGCGGCGAACGAGGAGCGCCGCAAAGCCCAAGCCAGCGCTGCCGATCTGCGCCAGTTGAGCAACAGTCTGCTCAGTGAACTGGACGATGCGATCAAGGAACTGCCCGGCACCACCGGGGTGCAAAAGCTGCTGGTCACGCGGGTGATCGAGCACTTGGACCGGGCCGCCAAAAATGCGCATGGCGACCGCGTCACGCAACTCGACCTGGCAGGCGCCTACCGGCAGTTGGCGGCGATTCAGGACGATCCTTACGAGCAAAATCTTGGCGATCCGGCCGGCGCGCTGGCCAGCGTGGACAAGGCCATCGCTCTCTCTGAGCCGCTGGCGCAGGCAAACCCAAGGGATTTTCATGCGCTGCGCGAGCGGACGCTGGCCAGAGAGTTGCGCAGTACGATCTTGTGGGGAACCGGCAGGACAACCGAGGCCGTGGCCGCGATGCAGCCGGTTCTTTCCACGGTGGATTCCGTGGTGGCAGATCCCCATGCGTCCGCTGCCCTTTTGTCCGCTGCCTCCGCCGCTTATAACATCTATGGCGATGAGCTGGGACAGGCCGGCCCCGCCAGCCTGAACGATCTTCCGGGGGCGCTTGCGGCTTACAGAAGATCTCTCGAACTGACCACCCGAGCCTTGAGCCTTGAGCCAAAATCGCTGGATGGCAGGGGCGCTCTTGTCCTTGCCCAGATGAAAGTCGGCGATGTAGAACTGGAGACCGATCCGGCCCAGGCGCTCCTGGATTATCAAAGCGCTCTGCAGCGAGCCGAAGCCCTGGCCCAGGAGGAACACGGAAGCCTGCGCTACCAGCGGGGGCGCTCCAGTTTGCTTGAGAGAGAGGCCATCGCCCTGGCGGAGCTGGGAGAATACTCCGGGGCCTTTCAACTCCACGATGAACAGATCAGGGCGGAAAAGGGCTTGGTGGCGGCAGACCCGCTTGATCTGCGCGCGATGGCGGACCTGGAAGAAGAATTGAACGATGAGGCGATGGCGTACGAGGCGGCGGCCGATCCTGCCACCGCTGCTCCTGGCAGCAGCAGGCGGCATAACCTGGAAGCCGCAGAGAAGCTGCTGATTCAGATTGCTGCCATCATGGATCACGCCATGAAGGTTGCGCCCTCGAATGAGGCGTGGAAGGCAATCCAGGCAGACGCGCAGGTTCGTCTGGCCACGGTCCAATTCAATCTTCACGGAACGGGTGCTTCCTGGGAGCTTGCAAAGTCAGGCGTGGCCACTCTGAAGAGTCTGGCGAGCAAGGATCAGGCTTCCCCGACGGTTCTGGAGCAGGCGGCGTATGACTTGCTGAAGGTTGAGCCGGCCTCCTTCAAAGATCCTCAGTTTGCCCTGACCTGCGCCGAGCGCGCGGCTGCTTTGACGCATCAAAAGACGCCGTCGATCCTTCTGACGCTGGCCCGGGCCTATCGCGCCACCGGCCAGATCGATAAGAGCCGCGCGGCAGCCGCGGAAGGTCTTGCCCTGCTGGCTCCACTCCATCCGGGAGCCGCCAAGCCTCGCCTGCGCAAGCTGCTGGAGATCCAAGCGCAACCGGCGCAGTGAGCGGATGCGGCAGCGTAGTTCAACGTTTGTCTTTGGCAACAGTGAAAGAAAAGAGACAAAAGCCCGGGGCCTAAAGGGTGAGGAGATCCCCCAGCTCTGCCGGGGTGGCAGTAGCCGATTGACGTTTACGGGAGTCGTAACTGGTTTGTGTTTTTCTCATGTGCCCCTCGAAATACGGCCTCAGCACAAATTTGAGGCGCCGTCCCTACAGGACTCCGGCGTCATGCTTGCTGTTCTTTTCCCACCGTTGAAACGGTGGGCTAATCACCACTGCGCCTACGGCGCGGATGAGCTGGCGTTATCCACGCTTTAGCTTGAGCAATGCACTTGGGTGAGGTGCGGAGCAGTTCAAAACCCGAATTTGAGAAGGGGCCGAACAAGCAATATTCTCAACCGCGGAATTTTGCAGGGGCTAAAGCCCAGCTTTCTATTGATCCGGCACGAATGCATTGCGAGATTGTCGCCGAAAAGCAACCGCAGGTCCTTCGACTCCGCTACGCTCCGCTCAGGATGACAGATTTTTTATATCGCAATCCTTTCAAGCCGGATCAATAATCAGCCCATTGCGGCACGGCTGAAGCCGTGCCCTGGTTGCAAAGCGCCTGGTTGCAAAGCGCCAAGATTCAGAGGTTCTCAAATCTGACATTGAACCTAGATGAAGGCTTCTCAACCGCTGTTTATAGGTTGATAGGTTTATCTGCAACTGTAGTACTAGCGCGCGGCAGGATCAGCGCTGGTTTTGGCCGGTTTGTAGACGCGGACGTAATCGACCAGCATGGTGGCGGGAAAGACGGTGGATGGATCAGGATACCCCGGCCAGTTGCCGCCCACGGCGAGATTCAGCAAGAGGTAGAAGGGGTGGTTGAAGACCCAATGCTTGGAGGGAGGAAGGCTGGCGGCGGTCTGCGTGAAAAAGAGCTTATCGTCCACATAAAAGCGGATTTCGTTTGGCTCCCACTCGACGGCGAAGAGGTGAAAGGCATCGGTGAAGCGGGCCTGATGGGGCAGTGTATAGGCCGCGGTGAGCGGGGTGCTGCCGGAGTACTGCGGCCCGTGCAGGCTGCCATGCACCATGGAGGATTCGGAGCCGATGTTTTCCATGATGTCGATTTCGCCGCATTCCGGCCAGATTACCGTCGAGTCGTTGCTGCCCATCATCCAGAAGGCCGGCCAGAGGCCCTGTCCGGCGGGCACCTTGATGCGGGCTTCCATGCGGCCATATTGGGTTTCGAAGAGGCCTTTGGTCTGGAGGCGGCCGGAGGTGTATTCGCGCGCGATGCCGTCGGCGCCGGTGAAGCTCTCTTTTCTTCCCGTGATGACCAGCTTGCCCTTCTCCTGATGCACGTTGAGGGGGCGGTTGGTGTAAGTTTCCAGCTCGCGGTTTCCGAAGCCGGAGCCGCCCGTGACCACGGTCCACTTGGCGGGATCGGGCAGGCTGCCATTGGGTCCGTTGAATTCGTCGCTCCAGATCAGGGTCCACTGGCTGTGGCGGGGCTTTTTGCCGTGTTCTGCCGCAAAGGCAGGGATGGCCGCGGTCACGCAGAAGAGGAGCGCGGCAAGCAGGATGGCTGCGCTTTGGGGACGGTATCTTTTGGAAAACATGGATCTCTTTCTTTCTGCTTTTCGCGGTTCAGACAGCTCGATTGTCCGGCGCTCGCAGTCTTGAACTTTCCCACCCATTTCACAAAGAACGTGAAATGGATGGGGCACGGAGCATCCTGGAATCAGCGGCTTTGCCCTGTCAGTTGGTGTAAATGCGCACGTACTGCACGGCCAGTTGCGAGGGGAAGGTGGTAGAGCTGTTGGGCGCGCCCGGCCAGCTTCCGCCCACGGCGACATTCAGGATGAGGAACGAGTCGCCGGTATCGAAGGGCCAGACAGAACCGCTGAAGCCGGCGATGCTGGAGGGG
Source organism: uncultured Occallatibacter sp. (assembly GCA_964450895.1). Lineage (GTDB taxonomy): Bacteria > Acidobacteriota > Terriglobia > Terriglobales > Acidobacteriaceae > Telmatobacter. Next base: position 9,166 of record CAYVGW010000065.1, read on the forward strand.
GTGAAGGTGGCGTAGGGCGCGCTGGGATCGTCAATGTAGTACTGGACGCTGCCCTTGCTCCAGATCATGCCGTAGGTGTGCCAGCCGGCGGCGGTTTGGCCGCTGGGGAAGTAGTAATCGGTACCGAGGTTGCTGCCGGTGAAGCCGGTGCCGTGGATCGAGCCGGCATTCCAATCCGGGGTGGCGGCGGCGTTGACTCGCTCCATCACGTCCATTTCGCCGCAGGCCGGCCAACTGACGGTGTTGATGTTGTTGCCCATCAGCCAGAAAGCCGGCCAGAAGCCCTGACCCTCCGGAACCTGAGCGCGAATCTCGATGCGTCCGTACTGGAAGCTGAACAGCCCCTCGGTCTTCATGCGCGCCGAGGTATAGGTGCTGCCGGAGGGGTTACGGGCCACGATATTCAGGCCGCCGCCGGGCGCAATATACGCGTTGGGATTGGTGGGATCGCAGGGCGTAATCGACGAATCCCAGGCGCAGTAGTCTTCCAGTTCGCCGTTGCCCCAGCCGCTGGCGCCGGTGTCGTAGGTCCAGGTGGCGGAGTTGGGTTGGGCATTGTTGCTGCCGGAGTTGGCGAATTCGTCGCTCCACACCAGCGTGCCCGAGGCGATGCCGGGGCTGAAAGTCTGGCTGGCCACGCTGCTGTTGACGTAGCCGGAGGCCACCGCCAAGGCGTTGACGGTCAGATTCGAGGCCACCAGGAAGGGCGCCTCGTAAGTCTGCGAAGCGGTCGTCGGCGCGCTGCCGTCCAGCGTGTAATAGATGGTCGCGCCGCTGGTTGCGTCGCTCAGCGAGACAATCTCCGCTCCGGCCAGCGCTGGCGCGGTCGAGATGCTGGGCGTGGCGGCGGGCACGGTCAGCGTGTATGTGGCGCTGGCCACGGCGCTGTTGCTGAATCCGCTGGCCGCGGCGATGGCTTCAATCGTGGTCGTCGTGGAGACGGGAATCGCTCCGCTGTAGAGCGTCGAGGAGGTCGTCGGCGTACTGCCGTTGGTGGTGTAGTAGATCTTTGCGCCCGTGGTCGTGTCGCTCAGCGTCACCGATTGCGCCGTGGTGTAGCTGCCGGCGGCCGGGGTGAAGGTGGGCGCGGCGGCGGCGGGCAGGTTGATGGTAAACGTGCCGCTGGCCACTGAACTGTCGAGGTAGCCGCTGGCTGTGGCAATCGCCTGAATGGTGGTGGTGGAAGAGACGACGATAGGCGATTGATAGAGGCTCGAGGCCGTGGTTGGGGTGCTTCCGTTGGTGGTGTAATAGATGCTTGCGCCGCTGGTCGAGTCGGACAGGGAAACCGTTTGCGCCGCGCTATAGCTGCCAGCGGTTGGGCTGAAGGTGGGCGTCGCGGCAGTGGGATTGCTGACCGTGCCGCTGCCTCCGCCGCCGCATCCCGCGACCAGTGAAGCGCAGAGTAAGCTGAAAGCCATTAACCCCGAAGTGAAGAGGCCGCTGAGCGGCTGTTTGTTGCGTTGCATAGTTTTTTTCTCCATCTCTTTCAACACGGGGTCGGCTTACAGCCTGTGTTTGATCGTTGGGTTGCCGCTGATGAGAGGTTCGTGGTATCCCACCCTAGCCACAAAAACAAAAACGTGGCGAGGGTGGGGCACCCATTGTCTTGCTCTAACCATGAAACTGCGTTAGAAGGTGAAGCGCGCGCCGAACTGGCCGAAGCGTCCGCCCGGACCACCGTAGCCCGTAATTTTGCCAAAATTGGCGTCCGCCAAGTTGGTGTCCGGTCCGCCCAGCGCATCGCGGTTGAGAACGTTGAAGAACTCGATGCGGAGGGTGAGGTTGTAGCGTCCGTCCGGCCCAGCGGCCACGCTCTTGTGCAAGGCAGCGTCCTCGCTGGCAAAGCCCGGATTGCGCAGATGGGTGAAGAAGGCCGGCCCCGTGCCCAACTGCGGAACACTTGGATCATAGCCTACCCACCAGCCTACGCCGGCGTTGGGATTCTGGAAGCAAGCCTTGTTCAGATACGTCCCGCCGAGCGTGGGCTTCCCAAGAGTCTGTTTGCAGCCCGACACCACGTTGACATAGACCGAGTTGAAGCCGGGATACGAGTTGGTCGAGCGGATCGCGATGGGGCTTCCTGTGTTGTAGTGGAAGTTGCCCTCCAGCGCCCATCCGCCGACCAGGTAATTCACCGCGGTGTTGGCGTTGGACAGCAACTGCTTGCCGCGGCCGAAGGGCAGGTTGTAGATGACGTAGCCTTTGACGACGTTGGTGATGTCGAAATCCGAGATCGATTTCGCTTCGTTCTTCAGGTCGTAGATGTTCTGCAAGCCGCCCGACCCCCACGGTTCCTGGAAGTCGGAATCCACATCTCCATGGGTGCGCGAATAGTTATAGCTGGCCTGCAGGGAGAAGCCTTTGTTGGTGCGGCGGGTCACGCTCACTTGCGCGCTGCTGTAGTCGGCGTTGCCCAGGGGGGCGCCCACGCTGAACATCGAGGCGTAGTTGGTGGCCGCCTGCGGATACGGCGTCACGCACCACCAGTCGTTGCCGTTCGCGCCGGGGCAGGCGCCATTGTAGTAGCCGCTGCTGTTACTCACCATTGCGCCGGAGATGACGTAGTTCTGGTAATCGGTGAAGTGGGGCTGGTTGGTCTCCAGGGTGCCGCTCTGCAGGTGCGTGCTGCGGCTCTGAATCCAGTTGATGTCAACCTTGGTCTTCGAGTCCAGCTCGCGCTGCACGCCGATGTTGTACTGCCAGGTGTTGCCCGGGGTCAGCGAGCGCGGATCGATGCTGATCATGTCCGAGCCTTGATAAGCCGCAGTGTAGGCCGTCTGCGGCGTGGTCACCGGAACGTATCCGTTGTCCCAGTTGAAGTTGCCCTCCTGGGTGACCTTGTGGAAGCCCACGTTGCCGGCCTGCTGGTAAGGAATGCCGCCCCAGGTGTTCATGTTCAGAGGAGCGAAGAAGACGCCGAAGTTGCCGCGGGCCACGGTCTTTTCGTTCAGCTTGTAGCTGACGCCCACGTGCGGCGCGTAGTTGTACCAATCCTGGCGCTTTTCAAAGGATTGGCTGCCATTGCTCAGGTACTCGTAGGTGCCCTTCAAGCCGGTGATGGGGTTCATATCGTTCAGCTCGAAGCTCGACCAGTGGCCGTACTTCTCCTTGTAGGGGTTGTTGTAATCCCAGCGCAGGCTCAGGTTCACGGTCATGCGCGCATTCACCTTGAAGTCGTCGCTGGCGTAAACGCCGAAGGCCTTGCGGCGGCCATACTCGTTGTCCGGATTGTTGCTCTCCGCGTTGTAGACATCGCCCAGCAGGAAGCTGGCGAAGGCGTTGCCGACCATGTTGTAGCCGCCCCAGTTGTACCACGGACCGGCGGTCGTCGACGGATCGAAGATGACCGGATAGCCGCCCATGAAGGTGCCGGTGTCGGTATGATAGTTGAACTGCATGGCGCGGAACTCGGCGCCCACCTTCACGTTGTGGCGGCCATGGCTCCAGACCGCTTCATCGCTGTAGACGAAGGTATTGCCGGCATAGTAGTCGTTGAACTGGCTGCCCAGCGGCGAGAAGTTCCAGCCGTTCTGGTAGTTGCCGCCGTTGGTGTACATGCCCGACTCGAAGTAGATCAGCGGGAAGTTGCCGGCATCTCCTGCTACGCCGGAGGACAGTCCCAGTTGGTTGTCCCAATTGCCGGTCTGCGAGGTGGCGATGCTGGGGTTGCGGAAGCGGTTGAAGGTGGCGTAAACGGTGTTGAGCAGGTTGGGCGTGATGGTGATGGCGTCGCTCAGGCGCGCGCCGGGAGCCGTCGTTTTGTGCCAGTACGAATTGGCCATCGGGCCGCCGTACGGCGAAGTGGCCGACCAGACGCCGCCCTGATCGGCATTGATGCGCGGATAATCATCCCAGTAGAACGAACCGGCGAGGTGCTGCTTCTCGCTCAGCAGGTAGTCCATCTTGAGGCTGCTCTGGGTGTTGTGGAACCACGGATCGGGGCCGTAGGCCGGACCGGCATTGTTGGCAATCAAAGACGTTTCCGGCTGGTAATACTTGTGGTAAAGATCAATGATTTTTTGCGAGGTCTTGCTGATCAGGCTGGTGGGAATTTGGTTGTTGACAAAGACGCAGTTCGTGGCGGGATTGAAGACCGCGCCCTGATAGATCGTGTTGCCGCAGCCGTCTTTGCCGAAGTTGACGCTGGTGGTCAGCATCGCGCCCAGATCGGCATAGCCTTGACCGCTGACGCCGAGCATATCCGGCAGCGTCACGCCACCGACGGTCGAGCCGTCGGTGGGAACCACCCGGCCCGGAGCGCCCAGCAGCCAATTCGACTGCATATAGCGCTCGAAGGCCACGTTGTAAAACAGCTTGTCTCTCTTGATGGCGCCGCCAAAGCTGCCGCCCCAGTCGGAGAGCGAGTCGTTCAAGGACAGGTCGAGAGTCTTGGAGAGAGGATTGGGTGCTGTCGTGGACAACAGTTTAGCGGAGGCGCTGAGCGCATCCAGCTTGGTCGAGCGCATGAAGCCGAAGAGGGTTGCGTGGTACTGGTTGGTGCCGGACTTCAGCTCATATTTGAAGACGCCGCCGCCGGAGCGGCCCGCGTCGGCGCTGATGCCGGAGGTGTCCGCCTCGAACTCCTGTACGGCCTCCATCGGGGGCTGCGACTCGCTGATGTAGCCGCCCAACTGCGAAACCGCCGAGGTGCCGTCGATCAGCACTTCCTTGGTCATCGCCATGCTGCCGTTGATGTGCGAGCTGTAGTCGGTGCCTTCCACGCCGGGAACGTAGGCAAACATGAAGTTGGAGAGGTTGCGGCTACCCTGCACGCTCAGGGGCAGTTCGCTCACCGCTTCGGCGTTCAGGTTGGTGGAAAGCGCCGCGTCCTCGGTTTGCAGGATCGGCGCCGCGCCGGTGACCACGATGGTCTCCGTGCTGCCGCCCACCTGCAGGGCCGCGTCGATCTCCGCCACCTGGCTGATCAGCAGCGTGAGGCCCTTGCGGTCCAGGGTCTTGAAGCCGTTCTTGGAAAAGCTTACCGCGTAGTTGCCCACGGCCAGGTTGCCCACGCGGTAACTACCGTCGTTGCCGGTGGTTGTGGTTTGCATTTCGTTGGTGTCCACGTTGGTCACGCGAACCTGCACTCCGGGCAATACGGCCGCCAGTGAATCCTTCACTGTGCCGGTGATGGTGGCGCGGTCCGACTGCGCCAGCGCAGGCCCCGCCAGACTCAGAACAAAGAGCAAGGCAACGGCCAATATTCGTTTCAGCGTCATGGAAATCCTCCAAATCAGCCGCACGGTCAGGTGCGGGTCGATGCGCCTGCCGTTCAGCCCGGAAGCGGGCGAGCGGCGGGCGAATTCCTCACATACTCGAAGGGGGAAAATCCCTTCACGGTGTTGAGCTCGATCTTCCGCCTGCTTGCTAGTGCGGAGCGCGATGTGCCTCGGGTAGCTCAGGTTTCCGCTCGGGCGGCATCGCGTATCTTTTTCAACAAGAGGTATTTAAGCGAGGCGAGAGGACGACTCGCAAGGTAATCCGGCGATAATTTTACAGGTGGCGGCAAGACCGGGTAGGTTATCTGCCCAGCGCGCTTACGGGCGTGGCCTCGGCTAACCCTCCGGCGCTCTTGCCGGCAGAGGCCGGGAGTCTGTTTTTATCCCAGTTCCCTACCGGCGTTTCCGGCCCGCGGGATATAAAACTGTAGCGTAGCCCTCCCGGACGACTGGATCGTGGGCCTTCCGGTCCATGCTTGGTTCTTTCTCTCTGAATTGCCGAAACGGAAAGAGTAGCTCGACTGGGTAATATGGAGCGATTTACGGTAAAAGGCTCTTCACTTTCAATGTCGGATGAGAAATTCGCATCCAGATGCCCTGAAAACCCAGCCCCGCGATGGCGGCGGCCAGCAGGTTCAGCCCCCCGGACGAAGAGGACGTTGGCGGGCGAAGAGGAGGCAGGTTCCAGGGCAGACGCCTCAGTTCAACGGCGACGGCTTGACAGATGTAGCGCAGTCAACACGTCCAGCTCTTCGGCCGGACCTCTCACCATCCTGTTCGCACAGGGGACTGGAACAGCCACGGCCACGGCTACGGCGGCATCTCCGCCACAACCGCGCTCACGGCGGAGCCGCTGGCCACATCGCTGGATGGGATGGCGACTTCCGCCAGCCGCACGTTTGGACAGCAGGTTATCCTAAAAACGGCAGTTGACGTGTGGCGGGAATGGGCAACTGCATTCAATTCAATGGGTTGCAAGGATGGAGGATTTCACGAACTTCGCTTTCGCCCTTTGACCTCGCTCAGGGCAGGCTTTCACGCAGACGAGCAAGTGAGCGAGTTAGCGGCAGTCCATTCCAATTACAACTTGACGAGGCGAGCAGACTGCTTCTAACTGCCGTTTTCAGGTTCAAGGAAGTTGGGCGTTTGGTACCATGGCAATCGCATTTGAAATCATCTGGAGGGAGCAGGGGCATTTATGCCCCTGAATTTACGCCTGAAACCACAGGGCTTCAGCCCCGGGCCTAAAGGCCAGACTGCCCAAGTCTCTCTTCAGGGGCATAAATGCCCCTGCTCCCTCCGAAAAGCCGCCCGCATGAGTATCGCGAGAATGATAGGCGTGTGGCGAAGTTCAAATGCGATTGCCCGTGCGTTTGGTACGGTCCTGAAGTGGATGGCCTATGGAGAACCGCTATAATAACCGGCAGGTCTATTTGACAGTCTAATTTTCAACTATATTCTCGGAGTTCTTCAATGAATCGCGTTCGCTTCGTCGCATCTTTGCTGTTGTTCGCAACCTTTCTGATATTTTCGCCGCGCTCTTTTGCCGCGCAATCGATTCCAGCCCGCCTGCCGCTGGCCTTTGAGCCGAACCGCGGCCAGGCTCCGGCGGATGTGCGTTATCTGCTGCGTGGCGGCGTCCTGGGTGGTGAGTTCCGCGCCAGCGATGTCAGCCTGACTCTGGCGGCGGGCAAGAACACGGTCTCGCGGGTGCGAATGCGTCTGGTGGATGCCAGCAAGAGTGCTGTTCTGGAGGCCAATGGCGCGCTCGAAGGCCGTACCAATTACCTGCTGGGCAGCGATTCCGCGCGCTGGCTGCGCAATTTGCCTAACTATGCACAGGTGCGCTACAGCGGGATTTATCCCGGCATCGATCTGCTTTTCTACGGCAATCGCCGCACGCTGGAGCATGACTTTGAGCTGCAGCCGGGAGCCGATCCATCGCGCATCGCCTTCTGCCTGGAGGGCGCGGAAAGCGTGACGCTGGGGGCAAAGGGTGATCTGCAAATCAAGCTGGCTGGTGGGAATATCACCTTGAATCGGCCTGTCGCCTATCAGAATGTGGCGGGTGAGCGGCACGGCGTGGATGCCGCTTTTTTGGTCGGTCGCGACGGAACCGTGCGCTTCCGGATGGGCCGCTACGATGCCGCGCAGAAACTGATCATCGATCCGACGCTCAGCTTCGCCACTTATCTGGACAGGCTCTCCGACGGTGTTGACGCCGTTGCCACCGACGCTTCGGGCAACACTTATATTACCGGCTATACCTTCAACACTGTTTTTCCCGTGACTCCGGGCAGTTATAGTCAACAGTGCGCTGCTTGCGCAAACAATACAGCCGCTGTTTATGTGACCAAGCTGAATGCGACGGGAACGGCCCAGATCTACTCGACCTTTCTGGGAGGCAGCGCCTATAACCAGCCTATAGGTTTGGCGGTAGACGCCAATGGAAATGCGGTCGTAACAGGACGGACGTCATCGACTGATTTTCCGATGAAAAACCCGATTAGCGCGGGCTTGCCCTCCGGCGAAGACGGATTTGTTACCTCCCTTGCCCCTGACGGCGCTTCGCTCAACTTTTCCAGCCTCCTGGGTGGGACCGGTACTCAAGGAACATCCGCGACGACTTATCCCGGAGCTGTTGCCGTGGATGCGTCGGGCAATGTTTATGTGAGCGGAGTGACTCAATCTTCTTACCTCCCAGTAACGTCTGGAGCGCTGGATGCGGGAACTCCGAGTTATGGGACTGACGACTATGTATATCTGACAAAAATCCAGCCATCAGGAAATCTCGCTTACAGCGCTCTGCTTGGCGATACGGGTTCGGCTTCGCAATGCTGCTATGTGACCGGTGTCGCGGTGGATTCCGCGGGGAATGCGTATGTTGCGGGGACCGCCGGAGTTACGATTGACTCTTATGCTACTTCCACTCCCATCACGCCCTGGCCGGTTACCAGTGGCGCCTATCAATCAACAATGATTTCAACCGGCGATACGGCGCCGTTCGTCGCCAAAGTATCCGCCGACGGCAGCAAGCTGCTCTACTCAACGCTGGCCGGCTCTGGACTGACCAGCGGCATGGCGTTAACCTCGGACAATGAAGTTATCCTGGCGGGAAGTCCAGGCTATAACTATCCTGTCACCTCGAATGCATACAATTCCACCTCAGGCACAAGCTTTATTGCAAAGCTCAGCGCGGATGGAAGCCAATTGGTTTACTCCAGCTACTTTGGCAAATCCAACGGCATTGCGGGCACCTCCATCAATGCCGTGAGCCTGGATGCGGCTGGCAATATCTGGCTTGCAGGTTCCACATCAGACAGTACATTTACTCTGGTCAATCCTTTGTATGCCACAATGCCCGCTGCAGCTATCGGCTGGCCCAGAACCAGTTTTCTCACCGAGTTTGATCCCGCCGGCGCGCAAATCAAGTTTTCCACTTTCATGGGCGATTCATCGGGCAGCGGTTTGCAGATTGCGCTGGATTCCGGCGGCATGGTTCATGCGGCTGGAACCACTGTTACACCCATCTACATCACGCCGGGCGCATTCATGGGCGCCGTGACGACCGCGCCGGCGAATTATGAGTACACGTATCCCTACGCTGTCCTGATTGATCCCAGCAACAATGGAGCCACGCTCTGCCTGGGCAATTCAGGCGGGGGGCTGTCTTTTGGCTATCTCCTGCCGCAGACTACAGCTTCGCTGAGCGTGCAGGCGACAAACTGCGGCAGCGCGCCGCTGACCATCAGTTCGATCGTTTCGAGCAACGCGGCCTTCACCGTGCCAACTGGCAGCAACACCTGCGCCGGTTCGATTGCGGTGGGTGCTTCCTGCACGGTGAGTATCCAGTTTGAGCCAGCGGCGGCGCAGAGCTACACCGGCCAACTGACCTTCACTTCCAACGCCACGATCTCCACCACATCGATTTCACTCAGCGGCGTAGGAGCGGTGCCGGTGGCGGGCTTCGGACCGCCCGGCGTGCAACAGGAGCTTGTGTTTTCGTCGCTTCTGGTGGGGCAAACCAGCTCGGCTGAGTATATCGGCCTGTTCAACAACAGTCCGGTTCCGCTCACCATCGATCTGTCGAAGATCACCGTAACAAGCGGTTTTGCGCTGGCCGCGGGAGGCAGTTGCCCTGCCACATTGCCGGCAAATCAGCATTGCTGGATCTCCGTTGTCTTTGCGCCTGCTTCCGCTGGAACGATAACAGGAACGCTTTCGGTTACCACGAACGATCCGGTGCATCCCACGATCTCCACTACCCTCAGCGGTACAGCCTTTGATTCCTACCCCGTGGCGACGATCACCGGGCTGCTCAACCCCTCCTATCCGATCAACAGCGGAACAACGCCGATCACCATGAGCGTTGACGGAACCAACTTCTTCCCCGCATCGGTGGTGTATATCAATGGAACGGCGCAGACCACCACCTACCAAAGCAGCTCATTTCTCACGGTTACTTTCAGTCCATCCCTGCTGACGGCGGTGGGGCAGTTACCGGTCACGGTGGTCAATCCTACGCCCGGAGGCGGCAGCAGCGCGCCCTATCCTCTGATTGAGTTTCTCTCTATTCCTCTGACCGCCAGCGCGCTGACCATTGATCCGGCCGGCGGCCTGCTGTACGCGGCCATTCCCACCAGCGCGGCGCAGAATCCCGATACAGTCATTCCCATCAATCCAGCCACCGGCGCAACGATGACGCCGCTTCCTGTGGCCAGCGGTCCGCGCGCCTTGGCAGTCTCCGAGGACGGCAGCGAACTTTATGTGGCATCGGCGGGCGTTCTGCAGCGCTTCAATCTGAAGACGCTGACGCTGGAGAAAACCTTCAACCTGCCAGTGGATTCCATGTGGGGACAGACTTACGTGCAGGAGATGCACGTGGTTCCCGGATCGCCGCAGTCCATTGTGGTGGAGCTGTTCGCCAACGTCGATCCGGCGGAAGATGGAATGGCGCTCTACAATGACTCCGGTCTCGTGAACTGGATTCCTGGGCAAAGCCTCGTCAATGGCGGAAATAGCATCTTCTGGCCGGATAGTTTTACATTTACAACCGCGTCGAACCTCTATGCGATCGGTCAATATGGAGAGTCTTTCTTCTACACATTGCAGAACAGCACGAACGGCTTGACCCTTACCGGAGGAGGAAATCCCACGGCCTCCGCACCCATGGTGAGCGGTCACCTGGTCCGCTCCGACGGGACCCTGCTCTACACCAACACCGGCCAGGTGTGGGATCCTTCCTCGCAGAAATTACTGGGAACCTACCTGGCAGCAGATGGAAATCCCTTGTTCGATGCTGCCGGCATCATTCCGGAGCCGTCGAGCGGGCACACCTATGCATTGGATGGCGCCAGCCTATATGACGACTATCAGGCGGTCAGTATCGACGTTTACGATCAGGCAAGCTATGCTTTGCTGGGGACCGTTCCGTTTACGAGCATTTACCCGCCGGATGCAACCGATCTCGTGCGCTGGGGCAGCAATGGCTTCGCCTTCCGCACCGTGGACATTACCGGATCTCAACCCAGCGCCAATCAGATTGTGATTGCCACCAGCGATCTGATAGCTCCCAGCAACGGCACGCCGGTTCCGATTCTCGCATCGGTCTCGCCCTCGCTGGTTTATGCGGGTGGTCCGGCCTATACGATGCAGTTGACCGGTAGCGGCTTTACCAGCGCTTCGACGGTGCTGGTGAATGGAAATCCGCGCAGCACCACTTATATCAGCGGCGTCTCTCTTACCGCCCAGGTTCTGGCCTCCGACATTGCAACCTCCGGGCAATTTGAAGTGCAGGTGAGCACGCCGGCACCGGGCGGTGGAACCTCCAATTACGTCATCGTGTCGCTCCAAATCGCCACGCCGAATCCGACTCTCTCTTCCGGTCTTCTGAGCTTCCCGCAGGGCCTGGAAGGCGTTGTCAGCGCCCCGCAGACCGTGCAACTGTCCAATTTGGGTTCAGCGCCGCTGAGCATCACCTCCATCGCCGCCGGCGGTGATTTCTCTACCACCAATAACTGCCCGTCAAGCCTGGCCGTCAGTGCCTCTTGCACAATTTCCGTGACCGTTACACCGAGCGCGGCCGGGAATATCACGGGGACGCTCACGATTACCGACAACGCCTATACTGTCACGCAGACCCTCTCTTTGCAGGGCTCTGGCGAGGCGCCTTTCACCTTTGCCGCAGCCACGGGCGGTTCTACGGCGGCAAGCGTCTCTGGCGGCGCTGCGGCCAGCTATAACCTGCAACTGACCGGCGCCTCTGGCTTGAGCGGCACGGTGAGCCTCAGTTGCAGCGGCGCGCCGGCCAATGCAAATTGCACGATCTCACCCTCTACCCTGACAATTGCCTCTGGAGGAACCGGCTCCTTTACCGTGACCGTTACAACGCAGACCACAACCACGGCGGCGATCATGATTCACTCGCCGGTGGCGCTGGCTGGCCTGGGAGTGCTGTCTCTGCTGACTCTGCCGTGGTTTGCGCGTAAACATGGAAGAAAACTGCTTCCCATTTGCCTGCTTTGTATCGTAGCCTTGAGCTTTGCCTTGGGCCTGGCCAGTTGCGGTGGCAGCGGAAGTGCGGGAGGTGGCAGCAAGACCATAACCTCCAACACCCCGCCGGGAAGCTACACGCTGACCGTCACCGCTTCCAACGGCGCGGCAAAGGCCAGCCAATCGTTGACGCTGACAGTGAACTAGTACAGGTTTCAGTTGCGCCGGCACTGCTCCTCTTGTTCGACAAGCTGTTTGTCCCTTGAGGCGAAATGCGTCTGAACCAGGATAAACAGAATCCGCCAAAGAGGGGGCAAATGCTGGCAATCAAAGGAGGGCCGCTTCAGCCATGGCAATCGCATTTGAAATCATCTGGAGGGAGCAGGGGCATTTATGCCCCTG
>CAYVGW010000066.1:0-20911 GCA_964450895.1 uncultured Occallatibacter sp.
CTTTTTTCTCCCTCCAAAGTGCCCCGATTTGACAGGAAAATTGCCCATCCAAAAACTGAATCGCATACGCCTTATCTTCGCCTGTCCGCGTCGTCAATCCTGGCTGCTGAAGATTCGGCGTCACGGAACTCGTACTCGAACGCTTCTTGCAGGCGTCAAGGACTTTTGCAAGAGGCTCTCCTGAGGGATGATTTTTAACTGATTCAGACTTGTTCCGGGGTTCCCTCAAGTAGAATGGAGGGAAAGATCTGCCAAGTTGCAACAATCCACGGTGCGCTGGCGGGGAGAAAAACCCCTTCAACGCCGCCCGGTGGAATGCGCTGTGTGACGCAGTCGCGAAAATCACTCAGGAGTCCGTCCGTTTGCCGCTCTCTCTCGTCTTGTCTGTTCGCCGCTTTGTTTGTGCCCGTCTGGTTTGCGCGCTTGCTGCCTTTGCGCTGCTTGCGGCCGCCGGTGCAACGGCCAGCGCGCGCAATACCACGCACCACAGGCATTCTGGTCTCCATGCGAAGGGCTATTTGCTGGCCGACGTCGAACTGCCCAGCATGGGTAATCTTTCCGACGGCGAAGTGCCGGTGGATGGCCAGGCCTACGAACTCAAAATGGCGCGGCGAGATGGCGAACTCATCGATGTCATCTACAGGGTGGGCGATTCGTATGTTCCCGAGGCTCTCGACAACCTCAGCCTCTTCCTGCGCGACAACCACAACGACGAGGTCAAAAGCTACAATCCCCGCACCTTCGACATCCTTCATACAATTCTCAGAAAGCTGAATCGATCAGACAGCGTTATCGATGTGCTTTGCGGCTACCGGACAAAGGAGACGAACGATGAACTCCGCAAAAGAAGAACCACCAACGCAGCGGAGCACTCGGAACACATCGATGCCAGTGCGATTGATTTCAGGGTTCCGGGCGTCCCTGCCGTGCAGTTGCGGGAAGCCGCGCTCTCCCTCGGCGCGGGTGGCGTAGGCTATTACCCCAGAGGACAATTTATCCACGTAGACACTGGTCCGGTCAGGAAGTGGACGTTTGTGCCGCGCCACGGCAAACACGCTCGCCGCCGCCGCCACTCATAGCCGCGTCCTGACCCCGTGAAGGCTCCTTCTGCTAGCGTTTTAGCGCATCTTTCCGAGTGGCTTAAAGTAGCGCTCACCTCCCGGCCGGCTTTTGTCTCCAAACTCCCAATGAAAACGGCCCGCCGAATTTATCCGGCAGGCCGTTTTATCTGACTCGAAAATCCTCTACTTCAGCGTCACTTCCGCGCTCAGCGGCGTGTTTTCGCTGGAGTCTCCCACGCGGACGACGAACTTGCCGGGATCGATGGCCCACTTGTGGGCCGCTTCATCCCAGTAGCTGAAGGCGCGGGCGTCCAGGTTGAGCGTTACGCGTCTGGTTTCGCCGGGTGCCAGGCGCACCTTCTCGAAGCCCTTCAGTTCGCGCTCCGGGCGGCTGACTTTGGTCGATGGATCGGAGACGTAAAGCTCGGCCACCTCCGCTCCGGCTACGCTGCCGGTGTTGGTCACGTCAAAGCTGACCGCAATGGTCGAGCCGGAGGCCGCCGTCGCCGGCGCTTCCAGCTTGGAGAAGCTGAACGTGGTGTAGCTCAGCCCGAAGCCGAAGGGGTAGAGCGGATGCTTGCCGGTGGTGGTCCAATAGCGGTAGCCGACCATCAGCTTGTCGTCGTACTTCACGTGCGGGATGACCCAATCCTTGGGCTGGCGGGTGCTGGTGGTCACGTGCATCGCGGTGTCGGCGCCCTTGATCGGATAGTAGAACTGGGCTGAAGGACTCTCCTCCCAACTGCGGTCGAAGCTGACCGGTAGTTTGCCTTCCGGGTTTTGCTTGCCGAAGAGCACCTCGGCGACGGCCGTGCCGCCCTCCTGGCCGGGATACCAGGTGTGCAGCAGCCCGGGGACTTTGCCGAGCCAGCGCTGGGTGTCTACGGCCCCGCCGCTGGTGAGAGTGACAATGGTGTGGGGATTAGCCGCCACGGCTGCCTCGATCAGCGCATCCTGGCCCCAGGGCAGCGCGAAGGTGCGGTCCTGGCCCTCGCCCTCGGTGTCGTGGTTATAGCCGGCGGCCACCACCACCACATCGGCGGCGGCGGCGAAGTTTTTGGCCTCCTCGGAGACCAGCCCGGCCTCTAAAGCCAAGCCTAGGCCAAGGCGGATGCCGGGGGCGTGGGGCAGATAGTCGGCCACCACGTGTACCGTTTGGCCGGCCTTCAGATCCAGCGTTGCCGATTGCGGAACCTGCCCCTCGGCGTGTTCCTGAGCCAGCGTTTCTTTGCCGTCCACGCGCACCGTAAAGGCGTCTTCCCCGGAGGCCGCGGCCAGAATCAGGTATTTGCCCTCCTTCTCCGCCTTGAAGTCGGCGCTGTAGCGGATGCTGTGGGGATGCAGATTATCCACGTCCCACGGCGAGGGCTTCCAGTCGGCGATCTTGGCCGGGGCGGTGATCTCCGGCGTGCCGCTGAAGTCCTTGGTGGGGTAGTCCTCCATCTTGACATTGCCCTGCCAAGCCGTCTCCCAGAAGATGGTGTTCTCGTCCGGCAGGCCGCGGGTATAGAGCACATGCACGCCGGGACCAGCCTGGTTGGCAATGCCGGTGAGAATGCTGACCGGCTCGAAGGCCTGGGCCTCGGAGGAGCCGCCACCACCGGTGACCGCGGGCCATGCATCGGGTCCGATGACGGCGATGGTCTTGATTTTGGATGCGTCCAGCGGCAGGAAATTGCCCTCGTTCTTCAGCAGGGTCAGGCTTTCGCGCGCGCCTTGCAGGGCGACCGCGCGATCGGCCACCGAGTAGGTCGAGTAGGCCGGAGTGAATTGCTGGCGGTCCAGGAAGCCATAGCGCAGCACGGTGCGCAGCAGGCGCAGCACCTTGCCGTCGATGGTCGATTCCTTCACATTGCCGCTCTTCACTGCGGCCAGCATATCCTTGGGGTTCATGAAGTCCGCCTGCGGCATCTCCAAGTCAAGGCCGTTGTTGGCCGCGGCCACGCCGTCGTAGGTGGCGTCCCAATCGGACATCAAAATTCCCTGGAAGCCCCATTCGCCTTTGAGCACCTTGAGGTTGAGGAACTCGCTCTGCGTGGCGTGGGAGCCGTTGAGCAGGTTGTAGGAGTTCATCACCGCATCCACATGGGCCTGGGTGACGGCGGCCTCGAAGGCGGGCAAGTAGATCTCGCGCAGTGTCCGCTCATCCACCGTCACGTCCACGTTGTGCCGGTTGTACTCCTCGTTATTAGCCGCATAGTGCTTCACCGTAGCGATGACGCCTTGCGACTGCACGCCCTGGATAAAAGGAACCGCCAGCGAAGCGTTCAGGTAGGGATCTTCGGAGAGGTACTCGAAGTTGCGTCCGTTCACCGGCGTGCGGGCGATGTTGACGCCGGGGCCGAGCAGGAAGTTGATGCCGCGCGCGCGGGCATCCCGCCCCAGGCTTTCGCCGAGGGTGCGGGCAAAGTCCGTGTCCCAGGTGGCGGCCAGCGCCGCGCCGCCGGCGTAGGCGGTGGTCGGCCCCCAGGTGCGCACGCCCACCGAGGCGTCCGACATCTTGAAGCGCGGCAGGCCGATGGAGGGCACGGCTTGCGTGAACATGCCGTCGATGCCGCCCAGCAGCTTGATCTTTTCTTCCAGGGTGAGTTTGGCCAGAAGAGCCTGGGCGTGGGCTTCGATGGCTGGTGCGGTGTCGTCCACCATGATGGTGGGGAGCTTGGCCATCAAAGCCTGTGCTTGGGCTCCGAGAGCATGTAAATCCGCCACAGGGGTCTGGGCGGTCAGGCGGGAGACCGGCAGAAGGGCCATGAACGCCGCGAGTCCGATGAGGGCAAACGATTGAGCAAAGGTACTTGTGGGGTTTTTCATCACAGAAAGAGCCTAACGCATTTTGCTGCTTGCCGTATACTCGTAGCGCCGGTCTCCAGACCGGCTGTAGCGCGGGCGTCCTCGCCTGCGCTTGTCCATGGCTAATTGCCAATGCATGCAGTCATGACACTGGAAATCCGCCTCCAATCTCGCAGTTCATTTCTTTTGCGAGGAATAAAAACGGAATATTCGATTTGTGCGGCAGAAAATGCGGGAAATGGCGGATTTTCAGTACATTGCAGGCGCTACGTGTGACCAAAATCACAGCTTGGAGTGAATCGGGTCACAGCTTATGGGACAGTATGAAGCGCAGACTCGGTATCCTACAGGCATATTTAGCTGTTGACAGTTGAAAGTAGACAGTGGACAGTGGACAGTAAACAGTTTCCTGCTTTCTCGAAACGAACCACTGACAACTGAGGACTGAGAACTGACCACTGAGAACTGTCAATGGAGGTATTTATGAGTATCGCGCAAGGTTTGAAGACCATCATTGTGGCTACGGATCTGCAGGGCAGCTCCGAGGCGGCGCTGGAGTATGCCCGCAAGCTGGCCGGGGCTTATGGCGCGCGGATTGTGTTGGCGCATGGGGTAGACCCGATCGAATACGCCAAGGTGGATGCGCTTCCGGGGCGGGTGGTCGATGGGCTCCCAGAGGAAGCGCGAGTGGTGCTGGACAGGCTCAGTGGCGAGCTGCTGCGTGAAGGCATTCACAGCCACTCGGAGATTCGCCAGGGCGCGGTGGCGCAGATGCTGCTGGATGTGGTGAAGCAATACAAGGCGGAACTGATCGTGATCGGCACCAAGGGCTTGGCGGGCGCGGGTCCGGTGATCGTTGGCTCCATCGCCGAGGAACTGGTGCGCAAGTCGCCCTGCGCGGTGCTGGCGGTGGCGGCGGATTGGAATGCCGGGGAGTTTCGCCCCACGCCGGGCGGGCCAGTGCTGATGGCCATGGAGCGCAATGTGGCGGCGCCGGCGGCAGTGGCCACGGCGGCTTCGTTGGCGAAGGTCTTCGAGCGCCCGTTGCTGGTGCTTCACGCACGTCCGGCGGGCGAGGCGCCTCCGGCGGACCCCTGCGCGGACATGCTGCAGGAGTATGGCCTGGAATCGAGCGGGGAGTTTCCGGTGCGCTGCATCGTCAAGGAGGGCAAACCTGCCGACGCTCTGGAGGAGGCTATCGCCGAGAATCATCCTTGCATTCTGGTGACCGGGGTCAAGCGTGACAGCGGAACGCCGGGTCCGCATGGCACCGCCTTCACGCTGCTGACCTGCTCGCGCGTACCAGTGCTGTGTGTGCCGCCGGAGTAAACCGGGGACTGAGGGACTGAGGGACTAGGGACTAAGGGACTGGGCAAAAACCTCAGTCTCTTCTTCATCACGAGCGCGGCGCATTCAAAAGCCTGCAAAGAGTGTCATGAAACTCGGTTCATCGAAAATTCGCATCGTCCAGGGGATCGCTCCACAAGCGTCCGGCGGGAAGCGTGCGGTCTCTACTCGCCGCCGGCCGGGAGGCGGGTTGCAAGAAATGAAAGAACCAGTCATGCAGAGTGAGTCGAGAATCCGGCAAATGGAAGCGGTCCACGCGCGTTCCGTGGCGGAGCTGCTGGAGTGCCCCGCGCCGGTCGCTCTTCTGTTGAACAGCTCGGCCCAGCGCCTCGATTTTCGCGCCGGAGAGGTTGTCTTTCAAAAAGGGGAGGATTGCCGAGGGCTCTACCTTTCGGTCTCCGGCCACTTTCAGCGCCAGGCCGATTGGGAGCTGGCTCCTGAAACGCTCTCGTCGGTCCAAACCGGGGAGTTGCTGGAACTGGCCGCGGTTCTGGGTGACGGGCAGCATTCCTTTACACTCACTGCGCAGACCGCTGCTTCCGCACTGCTGCTGCCTGCCGAAGCGCTCAGTCAGGCCTTTCAGAGCTTTCCGCCTCTGCGGATGCGGCTACTGGAGGAGCTGGCCCGCGAGGTTTCCCGCGCCTACTTCCACTGCTGCCTTTGCCGCCCGCTCCGGCTGCGGCGAGGGAACGCGGCGGCTTGAGGGGCCGAGTTGAAAGGTGAGTCGTGGATTCCCACTCTAGCCGCAAAATAGCGAAGCACAGGTCCTTCGGCTTCGCTCAGGACGCCGAGGGTGGGACGCCCTGACAGTTTTGCGGCCTCAAGGACGGGGAAAGGAAGATTTTTTGCCGCCATTCTTCTTCGTGACTAGGCCTCTTCAAGGCAGCCACGAAAATCCAAAGGAAATCTTTGTCTGCAATTCCCGCTCCGGTGCGCTATACTCAGGTTGCACAGCAGCGAGCCCATGGCTACTTTTCATCCCCATCATCCCCCGGAAGATTGCGTGAATTGCGAACATCGCCATTTACGGATGTTTTGCAATCTTACCCCCGAGGCCCTCACCGACTATGACGGTATAGGGATCATGATGAGCCATGCCCGCGGCGCCAAGCTCTTTTCCGAGGGCGATCCGGCGCGCAATGTCTTTGTGATCTGCTATGGGCAGGTCAAGATCTCGTCCACCTCGCGCGACGGCAAGACGATGATTCTAAAGATTGCTGGACCGGGCGACGTGATGGGCTTGAGCGCCGTTCTGGCCAACGTTCCGCACGAGGTGACGGCTGAGGCCATCGAGCCTTGCCAGGTGAAGACCGTTCGCAAGCAGGATTTTGTGGACTTCCTGGGCCGCCACGGCATCGCATCCATGCACGCCGCGCAGTCGCTCTCCGGCGAATACCTGACCGTCTTCCACGACGCCAAGCGGCTGGCTCTGTCCGGCTCCGCGGCGGGAAGGCTGGCAAGGCTGCTGCTGGACTGGGGGCGCTCGGCCGCCAATGGAAAGCCGGAGATCCGCTTCACCATGGCCCTGACCCACGAGGAGATCGCCAATATGGCCGGCACCTCCCGCGAGACCGTCACCCGGCTGCTCAATCAGTTCCGGCGCGACCAGTGGATCACCATCAAAGGCTCCAGCATGACGATCACCAACCCCGAACAGTTGGAACGGCTGACGGCCTAACTGTGGTCAGTTCGTGCGTTGAGGCTCGTGGACGTCCACGCGACAGCCGGCCAGGAGGCCGGCGCTACAAATTGCGGACAACTCCAGGGGATTTCAGTTGACTGAACCGCCTTCCTATTCAGCCGACGCCAATTTAGCGCGCTCCAAGTCGCCCCGTGCGCTGGCATTCCCGGGATCGCAGGCCAGAACGGCGCTGAGCTGGCGAATGGCAGCGTCATACTTGCCGCGTCCCATATTCTTCTCGGCCTGGGCAATCTGCCCGCTGTATTGGCCGGGGTCCAGTTCGCAGCGGCTGTCTTTGCCGGGCTTCTGAGCGGGCGGCTCGGCGGGTTTGGGCGCGGGCCGCTCTCTTTCCGGCGGCGGCGCCACCTGAGCCGGCTGAACGTCAGGCTTGACGGCGTTCTTGGCCTGCTTGGCGGCGGCCTTGGCCTCGGCGCGCTCCTGAGCGGCGGAATGCTTGGATGGAGCTGCCGGAGAGGAATTCTCTTTGGCGACGGGCGTGTTTTCCGCCGTTGTCCCCGGCTGAGGCTGGATCTGGGCGGCAGTCTGGGCCGCATTCTGATCGGTGGCTGTGCTTTGACTCGGTTTACCTGAAAAATAATAAATTGCCGCCGCGACAACCACGACAACCGCCAGAGCCGCGGCGCCGATCCAAATCTTTGAACTACCCCGCGCTTCTGCTTCGGAGGGTTGGCGATGGCTGCCGGTGCGGTGGCTGCCCGTGCGGTACTCTTCGGCAAAAGCAGCCTCTGCCGCGGCTTGCGGCACGGGCGGGGGCGGAGCTTGCTCCGGCACGCCTTGCTCGGCGGCGAACTGGGCCAGAAATTCTTCGTCCTCAGAGCGAGAGAAATGGCCTTCCGGGCTGCTCCAGGCGAGCTCCCACAGGCCATCGCCGGCGGCCACCTGAAGGGGAAAACCGGGCAGGCGGTCAAAGGGCTGGCTGGCTTTCTCGGTGAGCAGAATCGCGCCGGAGGCAGCCTGGGCAAGGGAATGAAAGGCGTCTTCGGCGACGGTCTGCGCCGCATCTTCTTCCGGGGAGTGGATCAGCAGCGCCAGAGAGGTTGTCCGCGGCTCTTCGTGCTCCGCATAGCCCTGAATCGCCCACTGGAGACGCCGCGCGGTCATGGCGGCCGAGAGGAAGGTGGGAAATGAGGCGACCAGAACCTCTTCATGGCGCGCCGTGGGAAGGCCCCCGGAGGCGGCAATCAGGTCCAGGGTGAGGCAAGCGGCCGGACTGTCGTTCTCCCACAGCGATTGCGCCGGTCCGGAATCAGAATCCGAGGGGATGGCCCACAGGCGGACGGAGAGGCTAGCCGCGCGCGGGGACGGGCTTTCCACTGTTTCGGCAGGGTTTTGCGCCGCCGCCCGAGCAGACTTTCGAGATTGGGTAGACACGGCCATTTGTCCTTGTATGCCTACTTTACAGCCTCAGGCATAGCACCGTCGAAAATAAATTGCAACCTTCAGAAGGAAGTGATAGCGTAGCAGAAAACGCTAGCGGGCGTAAAATTTGTTTTAGGATTTTTGTAAGCCCTCTTGAGCTTTGCTGAAAATGGCTCCAGGAGGCTGCCGCTTGCGGAATGTTTTGGGGGAAACGCTGGCGCTCGAATTCCGGCGGGGGATTGGCGAATCGAGCCAGAGTACTGGGGTCATCATGAGAACGCGCTCTACTATGCAAAGATTATCGAATCTGCGGAGTCCCCTGGCGGGGATTCTTGTGCTGGCGGGCTTTGGCGCGGGGTATTTTGCGCCCATGGCCGCCGCGAAGGACATTCCCTTGACGGCCATTGAACTGTACGACGGACCGTCGGGCGCGGCCTACGTTCAACTGTCCGGCGTGCTGATCAACGGCAAGGCGGAGATGAAGGACTGTTCGCCGTTTCAGGCCGGTTCCGTGGATAAATCCACCTACGGCAAGATGGGGAAGGTGCTATTGGCGGTAGGGGGCGTGCTGGAGCGCGGCAATGATGGCGTGCTGCGCTACACCACAGGCTACGGACAGCCGGTCTGCGTGGCGCCGGCCAATGCGCGCTTCGATCACGGCGCTACCTATTCGCTCTCCGGGCTGGCCGACCAGACCCTGCTGCAAGGCACACCGATCAACAACGGCAGCCAAACTCCGCTGAATGCACCGCCGATCCGCAAAGGGGTGAAGCTGCTTTTTGTCCCCGCTCCCAATCTGGAGCTGGCCGAATATCTCCGCGCGCAGCGGGCCGGCGATATGGATGGCTGGCAGGCGTACCTCTCCCGCTACCCCTCGACGCAACACGCGGCGGAGGCCAAGCGCTCGCTGGCGGGTCTGTTTGTGGGCGCAGGCGAGGCCTCGATCCAGGCATACGACAAATCGGTTGCCGCCGCGCTGCCCGTCTACTCCGAACTGAAGACCGCCAAGGCCAAAGCCGAAAAGGCCCACACCCTGGCCTCGGATCTGCCCGCCTATGTGCAGTTGGACAAGGAGATTCGCGACCGTTTGGGGGCTATCACCGAACAGGGCAGGGGCGAACTGGACGCATATCGCGCCGCGCTGGCCTCGCGCTCCTCCGGATACGCCCACCTGCTGAACGCCCGCAAGTTCAGCGATACGCTGGCCGGAATCGATTCCTTCTATCCGCAGGGGCAGGCTCTGACGGGAGATGTCTTGCAGGAAACCAATACCTTCGAGTCGGCCATGCAGTCAGCCGACTCGGCCATCTCCGCGCATCAGTTTGACCAGGCCTATGCCTTCGTTCTTCCCTACCGTTCGTTTGTCGAGGAAGAGGCGCGCGTGGCGGCGGTGATCGATGCGGCCTACGGCTTCCATCTGGAGACCGGCAACAAGGCGGAGCAGAGCGAGGACTGGAGCAGGGCAATCAAGGAGTTCAAGCAGGCGGCCGGCATCAAGGAGACCACCGAGGCGCGGGAGTCGCTGAAGAACGCCGAGAAGCAGTTGGTGATCGCCCAGGACAAGGCGGCGGCGGCCAAGGCGCTGGGCGCCAGCAAGGACTTTCAGGCGCAGCACAGCATGATCAAGGCCTACGAGGTTCTGGCCAATCTGCCGCCCGCGCAGCAGGCTTTGGTCGAGGACGAGATGAAGACGCTGGAGCCGGCCTACGTGGCGGCGGCGGCGCTGGAGGCCCGGAACCTCCATCAGGCGCACAGCCCGATTCGCGGCATGGCCGACGAGGTGGGCATCGAGAAAGCCTACGTATATCTCGATAACGCCTACAAGCTGAGTGAGAATGAATCCTACAAGGACAAGCTGGACCTGGACGCCAATGAGCTGAGCGCCTATCTAACGGATCAGGCCAAGCACTATCTGGACAAGCCGGGCGGCTCGGGTACGGAGGTCGGCTGGACCTATCTGCAGGAAGCGCGGCAGTACAAGGCCTCCAACCTGGACGCGGTGCGCGACGCGATAGTCGCCGCCTCGCCGGCCCACGCCATGCGATCCAAGCTCTCCATCCGCGTTCAGTTCCGCGATCAGACCTCGTCACGCGACAGTCAGGGCGTTGCCGGGCAGTTGGAAAACGCGATTATTACCGGCCTGGAGAGTTCCGGGGTTCCGGTCAAGGTGGTGCGCGCCAGCGAGACAACCGCCGTCGAGCCGGACTTTGAGTTGGCTGGTGATGTGCTGGACCATCATCTGTCGGTGGTGCCCACCATCGAGCCGATGGAGTCAGAGTACCGCTCGGGCGAGGAGCAGATTCCCAGCGAGGCCTGGAATAAGGCCAATCGCGCCTCCGAGGCCGCGGAAGAGGAATTGAAGACCGCCCAAGCCCGCCTGGAAGGCGCCGAGGCGAGCAAGAAGTCCAGCGCGATCAAGGAAGCGAATCGAGACCTCCAGGTTGCCCAGAAGAAGGTCCAGAATCTTCATGAGACCCTCGATTCCATGCCCAAGACGGTGACCCGGGACATTGTCCGGCCCTATACATACCACAAGAAGATCATCAACATCACCGGCGTGATCCAGTTGCAGTTCCGCATCGAAAACTCGCTCAGCGAGCAGCGGACGAGCCTGGTGCCGATCTCCCGCGAGGAGCACAAGAAGGACGTGCTTTTGGAAGACGTAAAGCCGGAGGACACCAAGGGCATCAAGAGCACGGGGACCATGACCGATACCTCGGAGTTCATGACGGCGCTGGAAAACTCGGCGCGCGATGAGCTGATCGCCGCGGTGCGCAAGAAGGTCGAGGCATTGCCGGAGTCGATTTACCAGAAAGCCAGCGTCCGCGAGAAGGAAGACGATCTGGACGGGGCGGGCGAAGCGTATCTGCGCTTTTTGAACCTGACCAAGGAAGATAACTCCGTGGAACGGATTCACGCCAAGCAGTTTCTGATGAGTAATTTCAACATGAAACCCGTAGCCAATGATACTCCGTAAACAGGGATCAAGAGTCAGGGAACAGGGAATAGGGAATAGGGAACAGGGAACAGGGAACAGGGAAACATCGCGTTTTGAAAGAGCACGGCTTTAGAGGCTGCGGAAAAACTCAATTTTGGGATGTGCTGCAGAAAAACTCAATTTTGGAATGTGCTGCGAAAAAACTCAATTTTGGAATGTTTTGTAACAAGGGCACGACTTTAGTCGGGCCGCAAATGGCTGAGAATACAAGTTGGGCTTTAGCCCCTGCGGGATCTTTTTCAGGGATTTTACCCAAATTCAGGCCTTTTTCCGCAGCCTCTTTAGTCGTACCGCAAGACGCGAAAAAAGGACGGGCTTCACAGGCTGTGGGAAAGCTCGTCAACAGGCCTGTTTTGTAATCAGGGCACGACTTTAGTCGGGCCGCAAATGGCTGAGAATACAAGCTGGGCTTTAGCCCCTGCGGGAAGATTTTCAGTATTTTCGACTTTAACCACAGATTGTTCGTACTACAGCTGTAGATGTGGGATAACGGAGGGAGCAGGGGCCTTTAGGCCCCTGAAAGAGCGCGAATATGAAGGGCCTTTAGGCCCGGGCCTTTGTCTCTTTTTCATAACTCCCGTCAAATGCAATTGGAATTTTTTTCGAGTGTCGGCGAGAGGCGGGCGAGGAACGTGGATTCCCCTGGAAACAAGCAGAGCACCGAGATTACGCACATCGGCAAGTACGAGATCATCGACGTGCTGGGGCGCGGCGGCATGGGTGTCGTCTATCGCGGCATCGACAAGCAGATCGGCCGCGAGGTGGCGATCAAAACCCTCACCCAGGGCTTTTCCGGCGACGACAACATGCTGGCCCGTTTCTATGAGGAGGGCCGCCGCACGGGCCGCCTCAACCATCCCAACATCGTCATCGTCTACGATCTGGGCGACGACAATGGAACGCCCTACATCGTGATGGAGCGCGTGGCCGGCGAGCCGCTGGACAAGCTGATTCGCCCCGGCGCCGACTCACAGCTTTCCATGGCGGACCGGCTGGGGGTTCTCAAGGAGGTTTGCGAGGCCCTCGGTTACGCCCATCGCAATAACGTAATCCATCGCGATGTGAAGCCGGCCAACATCTTTGTGCAGCCGGACGGCACCGCCAAGCTGCTGGACTTCGGCATTGCGCGGCTGGAAAAGCGGGAGGGCGATCAAAGCCTGACCCGCACCGGCCATCTGATCGGCACCGTGCCCTACATGTCCCCGGAGCGGCTGCGCAACGAACCCATCGACGGGCGTTCGGACATCTTTGCCGCCGGCGTGGTCCTCTTTCAACTGGTGGCTGGGCAGCTTCCCTTCAGCGGCGCCGACAATGTGCTGATGAACAAGATCCTGAACGAGCCGGCTCCCCGGCTGGAGAGCATCCGCCCGGGCCTGCCTGCCTCGCTGGAACTGATCGTAGACCGCGCCCTGGCCAAAAACCTGGATGAGCGCTATCCGACGGCCGAGGAGATGGCCGCCGATCTGACCTCGGTGATTGTGGAACTGCGCCAGGAGGAGGTGCAGGAGCTTCTGCCCGAGGCCAAGCGGCTGATTGAAGCCGATGAGCTGACGCGCGCCCGGACCATGCTCCACCAGTTGCAGAAGATCGACAGCAAGAATGCCGAAGCCAAGGCCATGCTGGCCGAGATTCAGCGCCAGCTTGCGCAGCGGGCCAAGGATGAAAGGATCAAGGAGATCCGCCTGCAGGCCGAGGACGCCATCAGCCATAACCGCTTCGATCAGAGCCTCTCCATGCTGGACAGCGGACTGGAACTGGACGCCGCCCATCCCGAACTGGTCAAGCTGCGGGAGCGCGCCCAGCGCGAAAAGGAAAAGGCCGACAAGATCAACGAGTTCATGCAGCAGGCAGAGACCGCGCGGCGCAAGGGCGACTTCAAAAACGCGATTGCGGCAGCGCAGAAGGCTATCAAGGTTGATAAGACCAATCCGCGCATTATCGCGCTGAGCAACGCGTTGAACAAAGAGGCGGAACAGGCCGAGCGCCATGCCAAGGCCAAGTCCATGCTGGATTCGGCGCGCGGCGAGATCAGCTTCCGCCGCTACAATGAGGCGCTGGAACTGCTCAAACAGGTCGAGGAGGTTGACCCGACCAATCCCGAGCTGCCTCTGCTGATGGGCGACGCCAACTCCGGCCTGGAGCAGGTCAAACGCAAGGAGGCGGTCGCCAAGCTGGAGGAGGAGGTCGCCCAGGCGGTCAGCTACGAGCAGCTTCAGGAGGCTGCCAAATCGGTGCAGGCGGCCATGGTGGCCATGCCCACCGAAGCTGCGCTCTACCGGCTCAATACCCAGGTGGAACGGCAGATCAAGGAGCATGAGAATCGCTTCCTGGTGGACGAAACGGTACAGAAATGCCGCAATCTGCGTCCCCGCGAGGCGCTGGAGGAAGTGCGCAAGGCGCGGCTGCGGCTGCCCGGCGAGGAGAAGCTGCTGAATATGGAGGCGCTGCTCGCTGAACGCCTTCGACAGCAGAGTGTGGAAGACCGCCGCGCCGATTACCTGGCCAAGGCGCGCGAGTCTCTCGAAAAGAAGCAGCACGCCGAGGCCGTCCGGGTTCTGGAATTGTGCCAGGCCGAGGGCATCGCCACCGGCGAAATTCTCTCTCTGCTCGACTTTGCCCGGAGCGAGGAGCAGGAGCATCGCAAGCAGGAGCAACTGCGCGCCAAGCTGGACCAGGCGCAATCGCTGATGACCGACGCCGCCTTTGACGAAGCCATCAGCTTTCTGGAAGATGCTCTGCGGCAGGCCGACGACACGGCCCTGCACATGCTTCTGGACCAGGCAGCCGCGGGGCGCGATTCACTGCGGCAGCAGATCGAAACCGTGCTGGCCACGGCGATGAGCCTGGTGCAGGCCAGCAAGCAGGACGAAGCCCTGGAATACCTGAAAAACCAGCCGGCCTCGGTGCTGCGTGCGCCGCGCGTGCAGAGTTCTCTGGAGGCGCTGGAGGAAGAGCGCGTGCAGCCCCTCTTCCGTACGCTGGGCCGGGCTTATGCAGGTCTGGGAAGCGACCTGCCGGCGGGCGAAGCGGTGATGCGGCGCGCCGTGGGAGCATCGGTTCAGACCACTCTGTTTGTGCAGATGGGAGAGGCCTTCCACGCGCGCGGTCAAGCCTTTGCCGACCGAGTGGTTACGGACGCCATCGAGAACGCCAAAAATCTGGTCCGCGATCACAACAAGGAAGGCGCTGGGCAGGCGCTCCAGTCCGTCTGTGGCATCATCGATTATGCCAGCGCGGAGGTCAGGGCGGAATGGCATACCATGCAGAGAACAGCCTCGCAGACCAGCATGTTCTCGCGCTTCCGAGGGTAGTAGAGGTTATAGGTTACAGGTGACAGGTTACAGGTGGCAGATCGCCTGTAACCTGTAACCTGACTTTACATCGTCGGCTTCTTGGCCTCCAATTCGGCCACCTTTTTGTTGACGTACTTGTCCAGCATCGCCGGAATCTCGGCGTTCATGCGATTGGCCAGACGGTCTTCGGCCAGCTTGGCCTGCGCATCCATGCCCTTGATCATCTGGTCCTGCGCGGCGCTGACCCTTTGATCCATCACATCCATGCGCTTCTCAAAGACGTTCAGCCTTGCATCCAGCGAAGGAGTGAGCGCGCCAACGGCATTCTGCGCCTGCACGCGCAGTTCCCCCAACTCGCGGTGGGTTTGGGAAAGCTCTTTGCTCTGCATGTAAATCCAGGCGAAAAGGGCTAAAAGAATCACCATATTCCCCATCAGAATGAGTTGCAACGTCTTCAGCTTGCCTTCGAGCGATTCCATAATTTCTCTTTCTGCCGCGCGGGAGGCGGCGGTTTGCGCTATCGGGGTAGAGGGTGAACTTTCCAGGCCGCGCGCTTGTCCGTATCCACCTGAAGTGCCGATCACCTGCGTTGCGCCGCCGTTGGCTCCAACGTCCAGACGCCGTGTCGGAATATTCGACGGGGAGGGTGTATACGGGCTGGCAGGAACGGTGTGCGCGCCCTGGGGCGCATAGCTCTGCCGGGTGGGAACGTTGGCCGCTTGCGGCGGCGCGGGGGAATAGGTTGTCGGCGTGGGGGCGGCGGAGATGATGCGCGTGGCTTCATGCGTCTGCGCCGGTCGCGGCGGCGCGGCCTCATGCACCGTCGATGAGGGCTGGTAGAGAACGCGCGTAGGCTCATATTCCGCGGAGCGCGGAACAGCCTCCTGATCCAGAATGCGCACGCGCAACTCCGGCCCGCCCGCGCCCAGCCGCAGCACGTCGCCGGAGCGAACCATGCTCCCAATGGTAGCGGGATAGCCGTTGAGGAAGAGATCGCCGCCGGGGCGCATTCCCTTCACCAGTTTGACGCTGCCGTCGGTCCCATCCAGCGTCGCGTGTTCGCCGAGAACCGCTGGATACTTTGCCGCCGGCAGACTGACTTCGCATCGGGAATCCTGGCCGATCCGGATGCGGGGCTGATTCAACACCCACTTGTTCGATTCGCCAACAATTACGATCTCAATGTCCATATCTCGATCCAAGGCTCAAACGCTGAGGCGGCAGCTTAGAGGGCAGCGCAAAAAAACCGCTCGGAAGCCACACCCATCCAGGCGCGGTTACCGCCATGAACTCCGCGCGATGGCGCAATCCATGCAAGCAGAGTAACACTGCCAGCGCAAGGATGGGGAGCTTTCTTTTCAGGTTTATCTCGTTTTTGTTGCGCAATTTGTGGCGCCGCTCTCCAGAGCGGCTGTCGTGCAGGTCTCCAGACCTGCACCCACCGCCTCTGGCGGCTTGGAAGCCGCCAGTACAGCCGGCCAGGAGGCCGGCGCTACAAATTTCTAATTCCCGCGCAGCGCTGCACGAAAAGCGCGCTCAAATCCGCCCTCTGCCCCCTTGATCTTCTCCAGCGGAATGGTCAGCGAGAGGCGAATATAACCGGGGCGCCCAAAGCCTGTGCCGGGGACGGCCAGCACGCCTTCGTCGGCCAGCAGCCGGGTAAAGGCGATGTCGTCCGCGATCGGCGTTTTCAGGAAGATGTAAAACGCGCCTTCCGGGCGGCGGACCTCATAGCCAATCGCCGCCAGCGCATCGCAGAGGACATTGCGCTTATGCTCGTAGGGAGCGGCGTCCACCGCTTCGTCCAGCGACTCCAGCATCACCCACTGCCAGATCGCCGGGGCGTTGATGAAACCCAGGATGCGATTCGAGAAGGCGCAGGCGCGGCGCAACTCCGCGTTGCCGTCCAGGCGCGGCGAGAGGGCCAGGTAGCCGATGCGCTCGCCGGGCAGTCCCAGCGACTTCGACCATGAGTTGCAGATGGCCGTGTTGGCGATGAACGAGGCCACCTCCGGCTGGCGCTCGCCGTCATAGACGAAGGACTTGTACGGCTCGTCGCTGAGCACGGTGATGGGCTGCTCGGCGCGGCTGAGCACGGCTTGCAGGTCACGCAGCACGCTCTCCGGATAGACGCGGCCCGTGGGATTGTTGGGCGTGTTCAGAATCAGCGCGCGGGTGCGCGGCGTGATGGCCGCATGGATGCGCTCGACATCCGGCAGAAACTCCGCGTCGGTCTCGACGGGAACCATCACGCCGCCATGGTTGGCGATGTAAAAGCGGTACTCGGAGAAGGCGGGCATCAGCACGATCACTTCGTCGCCGGGATCGAGGAGCGATTTCAATATTACGTTGCACGCCCCCGCCGAGCCGACGGTCATGAAAACATCCTCGGCGGTAAACTCCAGGCCGGTCTCGCGACGCAGCTTTTGGGCCACGGCGGCGCGCACCTCGGAGTAGCCTGGATTCGGCATATAGCCGTGCGAGCCGGGCTGGCTGCCGGCGGCCACGCGGCGCAGGGCCTCCAGCACAGCAGCAGGCGGCTCCATGTCGGGATTGCCTAGCGAAAAGTCGAAGACCGCATCGGCGCCGCGCTCGCGCTTCAAGCGGATGCCTTCCTCAAACATGCGGCGAATCCAGGAGGCGTTCTCAAGCTGCTTGGCGATGGTCTTTGAAACCGGCATGATCGTGCGCCTCTCAACTTTCTTCACAGTTCCACAGTTTCACAGTATATAGGGGGGGGGAGGGGAGCATTTCGCGGGGTTACAGCTTTTTTCGTTTCTGATTCGCTGGCCTTGGCGGATTTCCATCGCTGCTCTCTTCTCTTTCAATAGTGTGCCTGAGCCGATGGAAATCTTCTGCAAATTCCATGGCGGGTGGCCCACATCTGACTAACCAAAAATGATCGGGTGCCCCAGGTCCGGATTTTCGGACCTGGGAACCACGAACCTCAACCTGGCGGGTGGCCCATGTCTGACCAACCCAAAATGCTGGGTGCCCCAGGTCTCGATTTTGAGACCTGGGAACCACGAACCTCAACCGGCTTTCCTTTCAAACCAGCTATACTGACACCGTGATGGGCACTTGGGGCTTCAGCTACGACTCGCTCAACCGGCTGGCCACGGGCAGCGCCACATGGCCCGACGCCACGCCCCAATTCGCCTGCTGGCAATACGACAGCTTCGGCAACCGCCTCCAGCAGGAGGTATCCTCTGCCGCCTTCCAATCCGGCTCGGGCGGGGCCAGCGCCTGCAGCGCGCAGTCCAGCGCATACCTGTCCACCAACCTGGCCAGTTACTACTCCAACAACCAGATTCAAAGCACTAACGCTCGCGGTGTCATCAGCTCACCCGGATACGATGCGTCCGGCAACATCACCAGCGACGGCGCAAACCAGTACCTCTACGACGCTGAGGGCCGCATCTGCGCCGTCTATACCAACTCCATCGTTGGCGCATCGATGACCGGCTACCTCTACGACGCCGACGGCGCGCGCACCGCCAAAGGCTCCATCACCGCCTGGTTCTGCGATCCAACCACCAACGGCTTCCAATTCACCGAGAGCTACGTCCTCGGCCCCGGCGGCGAGCAACTGACGCAGTTCGACGGCAGCGGCAACTGGCAGCGCACCAACGTCTACGCCGCCGGCAAGCTGCTCGCCACCTACGACATGGTCGCCAACCCGCTCTATACTTACGGCGGCAGCCAGCCCGCGCAGATCGCCGCGCTGCACTTCCACCTGGAAGACCCGCTGGGCACGCGCCGCATGCAGCTCAGCGGCGAACTCGCCAATCTCGGCCAGCCGGAGACCGATATCCAGAGCCTGCCCTTCGGCGACGGCCTCAACAGCTTCCCGGACCAGTACGCCCCGCCCTCCACCGCCGACGACTCCACCCCCCTCCACTTCACCGGCAAAGAACGTGACGCCGAATCAGGCAATGACTACTTCGGGGCCCGCTACTATGCAAGTTCAATGGGCCGCATGATGAGTCCTGACCCATCACAACTCCTTTTTGCAAACCCTGCGAATCCTCAAAGCTTCAACCTGTATGCCTATGCTTCAAACAATCCCCTGATGTTCATTGATCCGAACGGTTTGGATGGCGACTGTCCTCCAGTGCTTGCGTCAGCCGACGGAGGCTCCGGTGATGGCGGTTGTAGCGATAATCCGATACCAGACCCGCCTCCAATGCCGCCAGATCAAAATTGTCAAGGGAGTGATTGCAATCCTGATCCTGACCCTGTGTTAGCGGCGGATGCTCTAGCTTATTATGCTGGAAAGCACGATCCAGGCTGCCTTGCGTATGGGTTGAGGCAAGTTTTAGCTTCAGGTGAAACGCCAGGTGAACCGGATAACGGATATGGGACCGTTGTACGTGGAACTGTGATATCAGCCCCAGCTCCATTTCAAGACTTGATAGGAACAACAAACGCTCAAATCGATGATCCAAGCAGCCTTACGGGGCATCCAGGCATATTGGTCCAAGTGAACAAAAGTCTTCGTAGTACTGCCTTTGGACGGTATCAAATAATAAAAGGATCAGCCGGAGGTATGACTGATTTTTCGCCTGCAGGCCAGGACGCATATGCGAATGCCAAACTCAACAGCCGAGGTGCTACCGCGCAGGCTGCGAATGGTAATTTTTCCGCAGCAATGAGTGATGCCGGGAAAGAATGGGCTAGTATGCCTGGATCTCCATATGGCCAAGGTGGAATATCATTGCAGTCAGCTGCAAAGACGTTCACCAATGCTGTTCTCAGCGGATGTAAGTAGGCGGAGGGTTGCAATGAGTTTCTCATTTCGAATGCCTGTCTTAGCGATTGTTTTAGTAGCAAGCGGGGTTGGAAGGGCTGAGGCACAACGCTCGAAGGAAGTGAGCACATGGCACTTCAGCGCTGAGAATGAGGGATCCTATGTGCGTTCAGAAATCCCCGTTGTAGCGCTACGGATCATCAGCAGGGATGATGGCCTTCGGAATCTTCTAGACGCACAGAATCCACCTCAGAAGGAGATTCCGAACACCTGGCTAAGTACGTCGAGTGTTCATCTAAAAGATAAAAATGAAAACGACATCGTTGTTCAGGGAATCGGCCCAGTGTCGGGATCGAATGTCACAATCTTTTGGATTTTTCATGTGAATGGTGAGAACACAACTCTGTTGCTGGAAGTTGTCGCTCATGACCTCATAATCAGGCAGCCTCGAAGGCAAGGGTATCTTACAATCGATGCGATCAGTTCTACGTCATCATCAGTCACGACAGTTTCGTTCCAAATGAGAGATGGCAAATACAGGAAGTATCTTGAACAAACAGAAAAATTGCCATGAATGTGAGCGGCGGGCGGTCCCGGTCTCGATTCTGAGACCTGGGATTGATCTACGACGGAGGTTCAAGTTGAGTTCTATATCTACGACGTCCTCCACCGTTTGTGCATCCACAACACTTTTTTCGGCATCCCGTTCTACCGGCAAAGAACGTGATACCGAATCCGGCAACGACTACTTCGAAGCCCGATACTACAGCAGCGCGATGGGCCGGTTCATGTCGCCCGACTGGAGTGCGAAAGAAGAGCCGGTTCCGTATGCAAAGCTCGATGACCCGCAGAGCCTCAATCTGTATGCTGTGCCTCGCCACAATTCAATCCGGGCGATTTGAGGACACGAAAATTGAAATCTGGAGCAGTGGAATCAGATTATTGACTGATGGAAGGAGGTGTTTGGTGGTCCTGAAAGGTCAGAAAGACGATGTGAAATCGAGAGTAACAGGCTAACAGACACACCGCACCCGCACTTCTTCTTTGACTTCAAAAGAAAATGTCTATTGGCTCGACTCACGCCGCCCGGTCGTAGCGATGATGCAAGCCGCCGAGCCTGGGCATCACGATAACTTTGCTCCTGTGCCTCGCCACAATTCAATCCGGGCGATTTGAGGACACGAAAATTGAAATCTGGAGCAGTGGAATCAGATTATTGACTGATGGAAGGAGGTGTTTGGTGGTCCTGAAAGGTCAGAAAGACGATGTGAAATCGAGAGTAACAGGCTAACAGACACACCGCACCCGCACTTCTTCTTTGACTTCAAAAGAAAATGTCTATTGGCTCGACTCACGCCGCCCGGTCGTAGCGATGATGCAAGCCGCCGAGCCTGGGCATCACGATAACTTTGGCGGGTGGCCCAGGTGCCGGTGGAAGTAAATATCACCAATAAAGCTGGGTGCCCCAGGTGCCTCGCCTTTGGGCACCTGGGAGACCATGAACCTCAGCAGGGCAGGTGGCCCGGTCATCAACCCTGAAGAATGACGATGAGTTATAAGAGCTTATCCGTAATTAAGTGATATGATTTTGTTATGAAATCATGGACTGTT